>JBKDUK010000187.1:0-2796 GCA_046339535.1 Planctomycetaceae bacterium
CGGGACAGCAACTCCGCCCCCACCGCGATCGGCACCGTCCCCCCCCGGTAACTGGCCACCCGCGGGCGGGGGCGGTCGGTCGGCAGCGTCAGTTCCTCCGGCAGTCCCGCCAACGCCTCACGCCAAAACCCCAGCTCCCGCGATGCCACACTGGCGGGATTCTCACTGCTCCCCAGCCACCGCTGTTGCCACAGCGTGTAATCCGCATACTGCACCGGCAGCGGATTCCACCCGGGGGCCGCTCCCTGGTTGCGCGCCGCGTACGCCATGGACAGATCCCGCCACAGCGGCGTCAGTGACGTCCCATCGGCCGCAATGTGATGCAACACAATCAGCAGCACCTGCTCGTTCGGTCCCACCACAAACAGTGTCACCCGGATCGGCAGCTCGCACGCCAGGTCGAAGGGCCGGATGGAAGCCTCTTGCAATTGGGCCGCCAGGCTGGCCATTGTGGCTGGGACCACATCGAGTGGAACCGACAGGGGATCGACCGGCAGAATCCTCTGCCACGGCTCTCCCTCCTCGACCGGGAAGACCGTCCGCAGCGACTCATGCCGCTCCAGCAGATCACGCACCGCCAGCCGCAGCGCATCGACGTCGAGCGGCCCCGTCACGCGCCGCGCCAGCGGAATGTGATAAGTGGCGGCCGCCGTCTCGAACTGACGCAGAAACCACATCCGCTGCTGCGCGGCCGACAGCGGCAATCGCACGGGACGCGTTTCCCGTGTCAGCCGGGGCCGAACCACCAGCGCATTCCCCGACTGCGACTCGATCCACTCGGCCAGCCCCGCCACCGTCGGCTGTTCAAACACCACGCGGATCGGCAGTTCGACCCCCAGCTCGCGCCGGATCCGCGATGCCAGCCGCGTCGCCAGCAGTGAGTGGCCGCCGAGCCGGAAGAAACAGTCGTCGATTCCGACAGGATTCTGCGAGAGGATCTCCCCAAACATCCCGGCCAGCCGTTGTTGCGTCGTGGTGGTGGGGGGGCGACTGGCCTCCTCTGCGGGATCTTCCTGCGGAGTGGGCAGGCGGGACCGGTCGAGCTTGCCATTGACCGTCAGGGGAATCTGCGCGACCGCGATCATTGCGGCGGGAATCATTGCCGCCGGCAAGACAGAGGCCAGGTGCTGCCGCAGGGCGGACATGTCCATCGGCCGCCCCTCACGAGGCACCACATAGGCCGCCAGAAGCGTCTCGCCCCGTTGCCCGGTCCAGGGAACCACCGCCGCCTGAGTCGCCCCCCCTTGATCCAGAATCGCCCGCTCAATTTCCGCAGGTTCGACACGTACCCCGCGGATCTTGACCTGCTGGTCGATACGTCCCAGGAAGTCCAGTGTGCCGTCGCGACGCCATCGTCCGAGATCCCCCGTCCGATACAACCTTTCGCCAGTCCTTTCCGACCATGGATCGTGAACGAATTTCGCCGCGGTCTCCACGGGCGAGTTCAGGTAGCCGCGGTTCACCCCCACTCCGGAAAAGCACAGTTCCCCGATGGCACCCGGGGGCATCAGACGCATTCTCTCATCCAGCACGTAGGCTTGCATGCCCTGAATGGGTCCGCCGATGGTCACCTGCTCCGGCCAATCGCTTGGATCAGCAGGCAGTGTGCAGGCGGTGACCACATGGGTCTCGGCCGGACCATAATGATTGTGCAGTCGACAGTCCGGATGCCGGGTGAAGAATTGTCGGATCAGTGGGGTCAACCGCAGCGCCTCGCCCGCCTGATGGACTTCACGCAGTTCGGGAATTGTCCGACCGAGATCTTCCGCCGCGCTGGCCAGGTTCTCCAAAACGATGAACGGCACGAACAGATCGGTGATTCGTTCCCGAATCAGGAAGTCGACGAACAGTTCCGGATCGAGCCGAGTCGGCTCATCCACCACATGCAGGCTGCCCCCCGTCAGGAGTGCCGTGAGAATCTCCTGGGGAGAGACATCAAATCCGACCGCCGTGAACTGCGCGACCCGAATGGGACGAGGGGTCGGCTCCTGCCACGCGATCAGGTTCCTCAAGGTGCCGTGGAGTCCCACGATCCCCTTGGGCCGCCCGGTGGATCCCGAGGTATGGATGCAGTAGGCCGCCTGCGCGTCTGTCGCGATTGGCCAGTTTGTGCGCAATTCCGCAGCCACCACGGGTGCCCACTCATCCACGAACTCGGTGGCTCGCCAGCCGACCTGCTCCCCGAGCACGCGAGTCGTCAGCAACAACGCAGGATCTGCCGACTCGAGGATTTGCCGCAACCTTGCCTCGGGAGTTTGTTCTTCCAAAGGCAGATAGGCCCCGCCTGCCCGCAGTGTCGCCAGCATCGCCACAACAAAATCGACGCTTCTGCCGAGACGGATCGCCACGATCGCCTCGGGCCCCACGCCAAAATTGCTTAACGCCGCCGCCCACTGGTCGATACGTGTCGCCAGTTCGGCGTAGGTCAGAGACTGCCGGTCATCCCGCACGGCCAGAGCGTCGGGCTGCTCAGCCACCCGCCGGGCGAATGATTCAAGAATTCCCAGAGGGGTATCTGCCGGCCGTGGCCCACGACCCCACTCCAGCAATTGTCGGTACTCTCCATCCAGCAGCACATCCAGTTCCGACACGGTACGATCCCAGTCCGCCATGATCTCGTGCAGCACGTGCACGAACCTGCTCACCAACAGACTGATCGTCTCCCGATCGAACAGATCGTCGGCATACTCCAGACTGCCCCGCAGCTCCCCACCCGCCGTCTCCGTGAGATTCCACAACAGATCGAACCGCGCCGTCGTCTGCTCCAGAGGTTCCTCGGCAATCGCCAGCCCCCCC
>JBKDUK010000188.1:0-18701 GCA_046339535.1 Planctomycetaceae bacterium
CCCAGCCTACATTCGAAATTCCCGTTTCGACTTCCCGCTCCACGCCCCGGTTCCATGCACATCCCCGACGGAGTTCTGAGCCCTGGAGTCTGCCTGGGAGCCGGTGTGATCGCCGCATTCGGTCTGCAGCACGCCTTCCGCAGACTCGATCAGACCCTCGCCACACGGACCGTCCCCCTCACCGGGATGCTTGCCGCCCTGGTGTTTGCCGGGCAAATGGTCAATTTCCCGATCGGACTCCCGGCTTCAGGTCACCTCATCGGCGGAGCTTTAGCTGCAATTCTGTTGGGTCCGCAGGGGGCCGCCGTCGCACTCTCGCTGGTGTTGTTCGTCCAGATGGCCTTGTTTAGCGACGGGGGCAAATTTGCCTACGGAGCCAATGTCGTGAACATGGCTCTGGTGGCTCCCGGGACAGCCTGGATGGTGTTTCAGGGAATACGCAACCGGTTTCGCAGCCCCCGAGGCACCCTCGTGGCAGGAATGTTGGCCGCCTGGTGCAGTGTGCTGGCCTCGGCTGCCTGCTTCTGCCTGCAGTTCTGGCTCTCTTACCCCGCGGGAACTTTCCCGCTCTCCCGCGTCTGGCTGCTGATGGCCGGTTTCCACAGTCTGATCGGAGTGGGTGAGGCACTCATCACGGGGGCGATTCTGTCGGTGGTGCTGGTACAACGCCCCGATATGGTCCAGACGCCCCTCTCAGACTCTGCAGGACATCTGCGGAATCTGGTCCGAACGGGAGTTGTCGCCGCGCTGCTGATTGCGGCCTTCGCCGCCCCTTTCGCATCGGAACTTCCCGATGGTCTGGAGAAAGTGGCCCAGGAGACTGGGTTTGACTCAAGAGCGACCCCGGCCGACCCCCTTCTGCTGGAAGAGTACTCCGTCCCACTCCCCGGGACGAATGCTCAAGATCCGCTCTGGGGCAAGGTGGCCACCGCCCTCGCCGGACTGCTGGGAACCACCACCGTCCTGGGACTGGGCTGGCTGCTGTCCCGAACCATGCCCTCGGATGAGCCCCCGGCGGAGAAACTGCATGCGGGCTGACTTTCTCGACCGCTACGCCCGCGGTGACACCTGGTGCCACCGACTGGCCCCCCGGACCAAGCTGTGGGGGCTCCTGGTGTATTTGGTGGTCGTGATGGTCACTCCGTTGCCCCATTGGCCGCTGCTGGGACTGGCAGCCTGCCTGGTTGTCACGGGCCTGACGATTGCCGAAATCCCCCGCGGCTATGTTCTGCAACGGCTGGCCTGGCTGCTGCCGCCGGTGCTGGGATTCGCTGTCGCCGGTCCTCTCTCCAGTGGTTTCTCCGCCGGTTGGGAATTGGCCCTCTTGATTGCCGTACGCAGCGTGCTCTCTTTTCTGGCCGGGTTGTGGCTGGTCAATACCACCCCATTCGACCCCTTGCTGCAGGCTCTCTCCGAGATGGGAATGCCCCACCGCTTCGTCGAATTGCTCGCTTTTATGTACCGCTAATGTTTCGTGGTGTTTGACGAACTGGTCCTCATGCGGACGGCCCAACGAGCCCGCTCGGTCAGCCATCCCTCCCTGTGGCATGCCTGGCGCGATGCGGCCAATCTTCTGGGGATGTTACTCATCCGTTCTCTCAATCGTGCCGAGCGAATCCACGGTGCCATGTGCAGCCGTGGCTGGACCGGTCGACTCCCCAAAAGCCAATCGTGACGATTACCGTCCCCCAAACTCCCCAACTCGCCAACCACCGCCGGGGCTCGATCCTGAACATCGAGCGGTTGCGTTACCGGTATGCCGGCGGTCAATTCGCGCTGCACGATGTGTCGCTCGAAATCGCCGTGGGTGAGGTCGTTGGTCTGGTGGGTCCCAATGGTGCCGGTAAAACCACCCTGCTGTTGCACCTGAACGGTCTGCTGTTCGGCGAGTCGGCTTCCGCACCGGCCACATCATTCCCAGGAACAATCCCCCCGGGCCAAACCACTGCTGTCTCGCCCGTGCAAGTCCTTGGCATGCCCGTTACTCCCCGCACGGCTCCGGAAATCCGCCGCATCGTGGGAATCATGTTTCAGGATCCCGATGACCAGATCTTCTGCCCCACAGTGGGCGAAGATGTGGCGTTCGGCCCCCGCAATCTGGGATTTCCTGCCGAGGAAGTGGCCCGCCGGACCCAAAGCGCCCTCACCCAGGTGGGGCTGGAGGGATTCGAATCGCGGTCGCCACTGCAATTGAGCTGCGGTGAGCGCAAGCGTGTCTGTCTGGCCGGCGTGTTGGCCTGCGAACCCAATCTCCTGGCACTCGACGAGCCGTCGAGCAATCTGGATCCCCGCTCACGGCGCCAACTGATCGAAATCCTGAAGTCGTGCGAGGCCGCCCAGTTGATCGCCACCCACGATCTGGAATTGATCCTCGACCTGTGCAATCGGGTCGTGGTGCTTGATCAGGGCCGAATCCAGGCCGACGGCCCCCCCCACGACATCCTCGCCAACGCCCCTCTCATGCATCGCCACGGGTTGGAGGTACCGCTCAGCCTGAAATTGGGGGGACGTCCCCCCGTGGGCACCGACTGATCCCCCCGCCCGTCCCCCACTCCGCGACCGGGGCACTTGCGGAATCAGAATTCCCCGGGCACCTCACCACCGGCCCTGGTTCCCAGCGCTCGCCAGACCTGCAGGTTGACGTTCGAACTGATCGCCCGCACCGACCCATCTGCCAACAGCGAATGCACCAACCCGGTGTGATGGCTACGCGAGGTCAGCGCCGAATAGCTGGGGCTCGTCAGATGGCTCCCCTCTTGCCGGGAACTGTAATCGACATCAAACGTGACCCCTTGGTACACCCATGTCACCACCGTGTTCGGCCCCAAGGTGGTGGTAAACCCACTGTGGTGCGAATGCCCATTCGCCCATTCCGTGTGTCCGGTTCCATCCGCGGAGGAGAGTTGAATGCGGTCCTTCAACCCGCTGTCGGCGCAGGCCGCAACATCGGCGATCGACTGCGGCACATTCGTGCTCGGCGGTCCACCGTTGCGGGTATACGCCTGCCACGAATGGACTTCCGACGCCATCAGGGTGTTGCTCATGCCGTCCCGGACAGCCGAGGATGACAGGGCACTGTTGGGGTGGGTGATGCCATCTCCCCCCTGCCCTGAGACCGGATCGTAAACGAACCATGTTCCCAGGTTGAAACCATAGTTGGTGGGATAGAGAAAGATCCCGTTGTTGTTGGTGTTTCGTTGTTGATTCGACTTGGGATCCGATGGACACGCGTAGAGCGGTATCCGATAGCCACTGATGATCGGATAATTCGACCAGGCCCTGCTCAGATCAATCTGGACGTAAAGATTCGACTGCTCCAGAAACGGCATCAGCCGACCATGGATCGACCAGGAGCCATTGGTCGTGATCCTGGGGTTAACGCAGGCACTGGGGGGAAACAGCGTGCTGGAGGCGGCGTAGTTGTGCATCGCCAGCCCAATTTGCCGCAGATGGTTTTTGCATTGCGTCCGCCGCGCCGCCTCACGAGCCTGCTGCACCGCCGGCAAAAGCAGCGTCACCAGGATGCCGATGATGGCAATCACCACCAGCAGTTCAATCAAAGTAAAGCCTACCCGTCGTCGCATTTCTAAACCGGGATGAGATCTGCGGAGAAGAGTTCCATGAGTTCCGTGGAATTCACAGCAAGCAACCGCCGTACCATACCGCCTTGGTGAGTCCATTCCCTCTGTTTGAGGCAGTTGGATTCGCATCAGATGGAAACGCGCCTTCCGCAATACCAGACTCCTGGCGGTTTTTTCGCCAAGCTGGCGAAGAATCCGCCAGGAGACTCTCTGCCCGGGGATTAAAAATTCCCTACACTCACACAAGTCCACAGAATCGATTTCCCGGAGCACTTTGCCGCAACTCCCATGCGGTTTACCGCGTTGTGCCCTCCCAGAGGAGACGAGGCCAGCCAGGAAAGGCGAGTTCACTGTGCGTTGGTCCATCCGCAACCAGATTTTGCTTCCGTTCGCCGGGGTCACACTGTTGTCGGTGCTGGCGGCGACCATGGCCGCCGCCTGGTTTGCCGCCCGAGCACAGGAACAGACCCAACTGTCCGCACTGCAGCAGGTGGTGGGGACCCTGGCCCAGTCCAGCTTTCCCATCAACGACACGGTCCTCGCGCAAATGCGTGGATTGTCTGGAGCCCATTTCGTCGCGGTGGATTCGCAAGGCACCCCCATCGCCTCGACCCTGCCGCCACCGGTCCCCGATCTCGAGAGTCTGCCGCTGTCCCCCTCGACAGATCTGTCGACTCTCCCCCAGGTCCCCGCGGTCCAGCTCGATACCACCCGCTATCGCATCGCCCGGCTCGAACGAAATCCCACTTCGAACGCCCAAACCCTCTATGTGCTGTCTCCCGAGAAGTCGTGGAACGCCGCCCGCTGGCAGGCGGCCGTTTATCCCCTTTCGGTCGGGGCCCTGTCGGTCTTCCTGACCGCGGGTCTCGCGTTCCTCATCTCGCAGCGCATCAGCCGGCGATTGCGGAATCTGCAATCCCAGGCGGCCGCCATCGCGGCGGGCGATTTTCGTGAGATCCCGGTCCAGACCCGCAATGACGAATTGCGCGACCTCGAAATCTCTGTCAACCGTATGACCTCGCGGCTGCGCGAGCTGGAGGGGACCATCGCTCGGTCCGAGCGGGAACGGCTGCTCGCCCAACTGGCGGGAGGCCTGGCCCACCAGTTGCGCAACGCCGCGACGGGGGCGAAGCTGGCCTTGCAGTTGCATGCCCGGCGCTGTTCTGGGGCCGGTCAGGACCAAAGTATCACCGTCGCCCTGCGGCAGTTGGCCCTGCTGGAAACCCAGGTTCGCGGACTGCTCTCTCTGGGCCGCAATGAAGCGCGACCGCAGGCCGCCCTCTCGGTGAACGCCCTGCTCAAGGACGTTGCCGAGCTGATCACCCCCGCGTGCGAACATGGCGGTGTGCGGCTGGCGGTAGCCTCTCCCGAGGTCGATTCGCAACTGAAGGGGGATCCCGGGGCGCTGCAGGCCGCACTACTCAACCTCGCCCTCAATGCCATCGAGGCGGCCGGCCCTCACGGAGCCGTCTCGCTCGGTGCCCGCCAGTCAGCCTCGTCGATCCTCGTGGAAGTGCGGGACAATGGTCCGGGACCAGCCCCGGCGGTGGTCGCCAGTCTCGGCCAGCCGTTTGTCACCACCAAACCCGAAGGGGTGGGCCTGGGCCTGACCCTCGTCCGACAGGTGGCCCAGGACCATCAAGGAGAACTCACCTGGCGCCGCGACGGAGCCGAGACCGTCTTCACCCTCTCGTTCCCGGTGTAGAATGGAACTGATTCCCCAACCACCTGGCGTTCGCCCCCATGAGCCGTGTCCTGATCGTTGATGACGAACCGACCATCTGCTGGTCGGTCCGCGAGGCGCTCGCCGAAGAAGGACATGCCGTCGAGCTGGCCCCTTCCGCGGAAGAGGGGGAGCGTCGCCTGAAAGCAGGCTGGGAACCGCACCTCGTAGTCCTCGATGTCCGGCTACCCGGAAAAGACGGTCTGTCCGCTCTTGTCGAATGGCGGCAGCGTTGGCCGGACTTGACCGTTGTGGTCATGACCGCCTTCGGTGATCTGGAGACGGCGGTCCGGGCGCTGCACCATGGCGCATTTGACTACCTGATCAAACCGTTTGACCTCGACGAAGCCCTCCTGGTCTTCCGCAGGGCCCTGGAACTTCATACTGGCCCGCGGACGTCCGACCAGAACCCGGCGCCGGCTCCCTCCTCCGGTTGTGAAGACCGTCTGGTGGGGCGTTCCCCCGCCATGCAGCAGATCTTTCGCCAGATCGCCCTTGTGGCCCCGTCCGCCAGTTCGGTGTTGATCACGGGGGAGAGTGGAACCGGCAAGGAATTGGTCGCTCGGGCCATCCATCGCCACAGCCCCCGGCGCGACGCCCCTTTCGTTCCCGTCTGCCTCCCCGCTCTCAACCCCAGCCTGGTGGAGTCCGAACTCTTCGGGCATGCCCGGGGAGCCTTCACGGGAGCCCAATCGAGCCGCCCCGGACTGTTTGAACTGGCCCACGGTGGAACCCTGTTCCTGGACGAGATCGGCGACATACCCGAGTCACTGCAGCTCAAGTTGTTGCGGGTTCTCGAACAGCGAGAGTTCTTCCCGGTCGGCTCCACAGAATTGCGACGGGTTGATGTACGGGTGCTGGCAGCCACCAACCGCCCCCTCGAAGAATCTCTGACTCTGGGACAATTCCGCCAGGACCTGTTTTTCCGACTGAATGCGGTGGGGATCGCGGTTCCCCCCTTGCGGACACGGGAGGAAGACATCGCGTTACTTGCCACGCACTTCCTCGCGATCTCGATGTCTCCCCAGGGTGCCGCGGCCACGCTGTCTTCCGCGGCATTGCACCTGCTGCAGTCACATTCCTGGCCGGGAAATGTGCGCGAACTGCGGAATGCAATGGAACACGCCGCCGTGCACGCCCGTCAGGGGAGCATCGGTCCCGAGCATCTGCCCCCGAGTGTTCGGAGCACTTCCCCGGTCGCCTCCGCCACCCGCGAGTCTCCCGAGATCGGAGAGCGAATTCGGCGGCTCGTGGCCGATTGGGCCCGCACCACCCTGTCCACATCCCCCGCGGATTCGGCGACAGGCCTCTACGAGGCGCTGCTGTCGATTGTCGAACCCCCGCTGCTGCAGTCCGCTCTCGAACAATCCGGACAAAACCGCGCCGCGGCCGCGGCCTTGTTGGGACTCCATCGCGAGACCTTGCGGAACAAGCTCCGCGCGCACGGCCTCGAGTGAATGTCAGCGAGCCGCGGCGGGAACTTCGTCCGAAGGATCCTTTGCAGTTTCTCCATCTGTTGCGGAAGGCTCCGGTTCACAATAGGGACAGGCGGTGGCCGGAGCTTTGGCACTCCACTGAGCCGCAGCGAACCGCAGCCCCCGATCGATCGTCAGCCCCCCGGTCAGAATCACCGCGACCGCGGCAATTCGCAGCAGCTGACGGCGCCCCGCGAGAGAGAGCACCGAAGCCCCCAACCCGGTGCTGATCATCAGCGGCGCAGTCCCCAGTCCAAACAGCCCCATGGTCAGAGCCCCCCAGACGGGATGTGTGGTGCTGGCGGCAAGGGCCAGATAGGAATAGACGAGTCCACACGGCAGAAAGCTGGTCAGCACTCCGGCCACCAGCGTATCGAGCGGGCGGTTCGACTGAAGAAACGCCGACAACACCGATGTCGCCGAGCACAACGGGAGACCAGCCGCGCCCGGGTTCCGTCGCCGCGTCAGCCGTCGCCACAGTCCCGAAGACTCCACTCCCTGCCAGATCAACCAGACTCCCGCCAGCAGCGCCAACCCGGCCTGAATCATCACTCCTCCAGCTGGCCAGCGTGTCAGCCGCCAACCGGCGAAGCCCGCCACCGCCCCGAGGAACATGTACGTGGTGACCCGCCCCAGCGTGTAGATGAGCTGCCGTAACAGGTTGGCCCGCCAATGACTGGCCCCCAAACCCACGGAGAGCGCGAATCCCCCACACATCCCCAGGCAATGGGACGAACCCAGCAACCCCCCTAACAGCACCAGCGACAATTCAGGCATGGTGATCTCCGGTCACGGAAGGCGGGGGGGCAGAGGCATTGACCGATGGCCAATTGCCCGTCGGAGATTCCCCCTTCGCGAGCGGAACCAGTTCTGTTTCAGCGGGAGGTCCCAGGGGCGCGAGTTCCAATTCGTCCAACCGGCCAGCCCGCAATGCGGCCAGGATCACCAGCACGCTGCTGATCACCATCAACAGGGCCGCGAGCGCAGGATTGAGCCGGCCCGAACACGCCAGCGCCACCCCCACCACGTTGTAAGCGAACGCCCACCAGAGATTGCCGCGAATGGTCCGGACCAACCTGCGGTAAAAACCAATGGCCCAGGGAATCCGGTCCAATTCGCTGGAGAGCAGACAGACCTGGGACGAGTCCCGCGAAATGTCCGTCCCGCACCCCAGGGCCACCCCCAAATCAGAGGCAGCCAGCGCCGGAGCGTCATTCACTCCGTCACCCACCATGGCGACCGAGCCCCACCGCTGGTGTGCATCGGTAATCGCCCGGGCCTTGTCTTCGGGCAGCAGTCCCGCCTGTACTGGCACCTGCAAGTCCCGGGCGAGCCGCGCGCCCCGCGCGGGATGGTCGCCCGTCAGGACCTGGACCTTCAGATGTTGCTGTTCGCACCAATCCAGCATCTCCCGCACGCCCCCCCTCAACTCCTCGTCGAAGACCCAGGCAGCCCGGACCTCCCCGTTCCAGGCGAGCAGAGTGAACGACAATCCGTCGCGCAGCGTCTCGGCCACCACCCCGGCGAGACGCGGTCCCAGATGCTGCCCCTGTGCGGACATCAACGCCTGATTACCCAACCAGCACCGGTCTCCGGCAGTGCTCTCCCCCTGCAACCCCTGTCCCGCCACTTGACGGACGGTCCACGATCGGCCGGTCAGCCCTTCGGCGGTTGGCTCCGCCTCGAACTGCGGGTCACGCGACTGGCCGGATTCTTTCGCGAAAGCTCCCAGGATCGCCTGCGAAAACGGATGATTCGACTGAGCCGTCAGCACCCGGGCCAGCGCTTCCCCCCGGCTGTGGTTCCGATCCGACTCCCACTCGAGCCGAATCACTTGGGGGCGGCCGGTGGTGAGCGTTCCGGTCTTGTCGAAGCACAATCCGCGGATGGTCGCCAATCGCTCGATCGCCTCACCCGAGCGAAACAGCACTTGGCGGCGGGCCGCCGCGGCCAGTCCGGTCCAGACAGCCAAGGGAGTCGCGAGTCCCAAAGCACAGGGACACGCCACCAGCACCACCGACAGCCCCGCCAGCCAACCAGTCCTCCAACCTCCCTGAAACGTGTGCCAGACCAGGGCGGCCAAAGCCACGGCGGCAATCACAGGGAACATCCCTGCGGAAATCCGGTCGGTCAATTCCTGGTACGGCCCTTTGGCCAGACGGGCCGCCCTGACAAAGTCGATGATCCGTTGCAACGCCCCCTCGTTCGCTGGCGCCAGCACCTCGATTTGGGCCGGACAATCCAACAACAGTGTTCCCGCCCAGAGGCGCTCGCCCGGCTGTCGTGTCGCGGGCAGGCTTTCACCGGTAATCAACTGCTCATCGACCTGGCTGACCCCGGATACCAGCCGACCATCGAGGGGAATTCGCTCGCCGGGCAAGACCTGAATCACCTGGCCGGGCAACACGCGGGCCAAGGCGGTCTGCTCCACCAGTCCCTCGGCGGACAGCACCCGTACCGTGTCGGGCAACAGCCTGGCGAGTTGATCCAAGGCGACCCCCGCCTGGAGACGCCCCTGGGCCTCGAGCCAACGTCCCAGTGTGACCATCACAAGAATCACGCAGGCAACCTCGAAGTAGACTGGTCCTCGATCGGTCCAGACGGAATGGGCCGAGACCAGAAAAGCAGCCAGAACTCCCGCACACAACAGCAGATCGGTCGACAATCGCCCCCGCTGCAGGTTGTCCCAGGCCGACTCCGCCAGAGGCAGCCCCAACAGTCCCAGAACCGGCACGGTGAAGAGCAGTCCAGCCGCACGCAATAATCCCTCCCACGGTCCGACGAGCGAGTCGCTGGCGAGGTCGCCATAAACATCGCGGGTCCAGAGCGCCATGGTGAAGGCCATCACATTCATGCTGCAGAAGATGGCGATTCCCAGGCGGGCCAGAGTCCAGCGGGCCTCTCCCACATCACCCCGCGCCTGAGTGACCTCCGCCGCAAACTGGCAACCTGTGCAACAGTAGTCTGGCGCCGACGAAGGCTCTTCGGAACGCGGCCCCCGACGCGACCAGGCGATGGGAGGCGGCAGCGGCAGTCCGCAGAAGGCACACTGCGGACGGACCCCTCCCTCGACGCGGCTCGCGTTCGACAGCCCGGCCCCCGAGCCGGCAGCTCTCGAATCTTCGAAGTCGGCGACAGCCACGCACGGCCCCTTCCATCCGAGGGTTCAACAGGATTCCGCAACACTGTCCGCAGTCCGACGGACCGGTCACACAGAATCGGACGCGGCCTCTTGCCGATCCAGCCACTCCTCAGTCTCCAGCATCCGCTGCTTCGGGGCCTCGATCTCCCGAAACATGCCGTGCAGCAGAGCCCAGCCGAACAGACAGAAAAACCCAGTGGTCGCCAAGAGGTAATTCACCATGGGAGTCACGGCGAATGAACCCTCCCCCTGCCCCCGGAACACCGCGATGAACTCGATGAACTTGGCGATGAATCCCAGCATGCTGGGAATGAGAATCACCAGGGCGAAAATCGCCGTCATGACCCGCGCCCGACGATTGCGGGGAGGAGCCGAAGTGGTCTGGTTCATCAGGCCACCTCCAGTCGGCGAAAACGCGTCCGCAATGGGACTTGCACGGTGGGTTCCTCCGGCGCGGGGGGCCGATCTCCCTCGGTTGATTGTTCCGCCGGCACCTCCCCCGCCTTGGGTTCAGCCGGTGGGGGTTCGGGAGTGCTCGGCCCATCGACGGGACTGGCTGGTTCGGGAATGGGCTCGGTGGGCTTGGGCTCGGTGGGCTCGGGTTCGGTGGTGGGCTCCGGATTCCCGGCCGGGGGATTCTCTGAAGCGGGTTCCGAAGCGTCCGGCTCGGTGGGCTGCGCCTCGCTCGCCGGGTCCTGCCCCTCCTCGTTGTCCTGTCCAGCGGGGTCTGGATTCGGCTGGACATCTCCGGCCCCCGTTACCCCCTGATTGGCGGCGTCAATCGCTCCCTGATCAACAGCCCCCGGTTCGGCCCCCTCCGGCAAGTGAGCCGAGGTCCACTCTTCGTAGTAGGGATAGCTCGGCAACCACGATCCCAACCACTGGAGATAGGTCAACAGGCCCAGACCGCGACGATTCGGCTTCTCGGGCGAGCCTTCGAAGAACCAGGGATACTCGGGCATGACCGAGCCGTCCGACAGCAGCGTGGGCTTGAAAAGATGCACCGCCTGCCAGTCATTCGAACGCCGGCCCCCCTCGCGGCTCAGATCGGGCCCCACCCGGCGGGTTCCGAACAACACGGGACGCTGCAATTCGTTCTGGTATTCCCACGACTGCGACACCGGCCCCCAGCGGCGCGATTCGCCCGACACGGGTCGCACGAACTGGCTGTGGCAATGCCAGCACGCCTCCCCCGTGTACACCTTGCGGCCGATCCGCAGCAGCTCGGCACACCGATCATTCAGCCACTTTTCCTTCTCCGGACCATCGGGCGGTGCCTTGCCGACATGTTTCTCAAACGAATCCGGAAACCGCCGGGCCAGATCTTCGAACTGGAATCGCAGATTGGCGGTCACCAACTGCTCGGCGGTCTTTTCCGGCAGATCCTTGTACATCAGGGCCGGGACCAGGGCGTTGGAGACAAACGCCAGGGCGAAAAAAAACAGCCCCGCCACAACCAGGACGCTTCCCTTACTTTCCAGCATGCTTCAGACCTCGTGCAAACCGCGAATTCCACCCGGTGTTCCGACCTTGGCCGTTACGCTCCCGCCAGGGCGGGACGAGCCGCCGGAGCAGCCTCGGGAGCCCCCTGTTGGGCCAGTTGGAAGGTGCGGTAAATGTTGACGTAAAACACGATCTGACCGGCGAACATCCCCAGGCCCGTGAACACGCGGACCACCCAGAAGGGCATGGAGGCCTCGATGGAGACATCCCAGGGAAGCAGAGCCCGCCATACATGCCCCTGCACCAGCCCTCCGGCGATCAGGTCGGTCGCCATGGCCGCCAACGAGATCGCCGACAGCCAGAAGTGCCACTCACAGAGCCGCCGGCTGTACCATTCGTGCCCAATCAATCGGGGCATCAGATAGGTCATGATCCCCTGGATCCACAACCCGAACACCCCGAACATCACCAGATGGGCATGCCCCACCACCCAGTCGGTGAAGTGGATGATCGCCTGGAAGGTCAGTGTGGTCTGGAAGGCACACTGCAGACAGGTCAGGAAGTAGAAGATCATCCCGGTGTAGAACCAGCGGATCGGCAGATTCGTGATGAAGGCCGAACCCGAGCCCCGCAGTGTTCCGAAGAAATTGATGATCACCGTCGCAACCACCAGTTCCACGGCAATTGTCGAGATCACCGCACCATATTGCAGGAACATGGGAATCGGTGTGTACAGGAAGTGGTGGATCCCCTGGAGGGGGTAGAAAAATGCCAGCCCCCAGAACCCCACCAAAGACAGTCCGTGGCTCCAGATCGGCTTTTTGAGCAGGATTGGCACGAAATAGTACATCAGTCCCCAGCCGATCGGCGTGACGAACAACCCCACGAGATCGTGGATGAACAGTCCCCCCACCGCACCGGCTGCCGAACCCGACACGAAGTACTCCGGCATGAAGTTCCCCATCGCGTAGGTGAGGAAGGTCCACACCAACGCGGCCATGAAGTACCACAGCGTCACATACAGCGGCCCCTTCGTCATCACGATCGACGGGAGGAAATTCAACACCACCAGCGCCAGCCCCAACAACGCGACGGGGTCGATCCAGGTGGGCGTTTCACCCCATTCCAGTCCCTGCGCCTGGCCCAGCAGGATCCCCCCGGCGGTGGCCAGCACGACCCCCTGCCAGGCGATGACGATGAACCAACTGAGCAGCCGGCTGAGCACGGGCCGCAGCGTCAGGCGGGGCACAGCCCAGAACATCGACCCCAGCAGAGCGTTGGCGATGAAGCCATAGGCGATCGCGTTGGTGTGCACCATCCGCCAGCGGCCAGGCGAGAAGATCTCAATGCCCGACAGCGGATTGTGCCGGATCAACTGGAAGGCCATCAGCAGCCCTCCCAGCATGGAGATGAACAGGTAGGTCAACGAGGCCAGGTAGAAATACAGCACCAGTTTGCGATCCACGAGCCGATCGACGTCGACCGTGCGGTTGTCGGTGAGGGATGCGCTGCTCATGCCTGTTCCACTCCTGACGCGGGAGCGCGAAAGCGTCCCAGCGGGTACAAAATCGCCATCGTCAATCCCAACGCGACATGGGTGACGGCCGCCACCCACCAGGGAAGCACACTGTTGTCGGTGATCCACCGGCCGCCGCACGTCAGCGGCTGCAGCCACGAGAGGATCCCGTAGAAATTGACCACCCACACCAATAATCCCAGACCGACCCCCAACACGATCCGTTTCAGAACAGAACGGTCGGCGTGTCGGCGGAAGATCGGCTGAAAAATCGACCCCAGCAACATGCCTGTCCCCAAATAGAGGCAGCAGCCAAACGCCAGGATCATCCAGTCGCCCAGGGGGTAGGCCGGGTTCGGCTGGGCCCCCAGCGTCAACGCCTTTTCCCCCAGCGGGAATGTCAGAAACACCCGGATCAACTGGAGTGGGTCTTTCCCGTCGGCGGGTGCGCCAATCACATTCAGCAGCAGGGCCACGACCGCACCGGCGATACCCAGCACAAAGCCCGAAACGGCTTCGTACATCGGATACTCGCCCTGCGGGGCCCACGGTCCCGTCTGAGACTGCAGCTCCGCCTCGAGCTGGGCCACACGTTCTTTGAGGCGCTCGAATTCGAGATGCTTCGCCGTCTGTTCCATTGGAATCGCTCCCGTCGTCACGCTGCGAGGTTCACCACGGATCTCGTCGCGGTTGGATCACGTCCGCCCCACCCGCGATGCTCGAACTCAGTCATCACCCCCGGAAGCCCCCGCTTCCGTCCCCCCTCGGGGATAAGCAACCAGGCTCCCGGCATCCGGAATCTGTTCGGGCAACGAACGCCGACGCCCCGAGACGTACAAAACGTACGAGACCAGGTCCCAGATCGTCTCTGGCTCGGCCGCGAGGGCCGTCTTGAACTCGGGCATCGGGGTCCCGTTGATCCCGGCATAGATCCGCCGGTAGATGTCGATCGGCTCCCGCCCCCCATGCAGCATCCCCGAGGTCAGATCCGCCGCCCGCGTCGGATGGCCCCACACATCCACCAGCTTCGATTCCAGATTGTCGCGAGTCTGTCCTCGGCCATCGTCTCCATGGCACTTCGAACATCCTTTGGTCAAAAACGCCTGCTTGCCTCGGGTGATATGTTCGCTGGTGAACTCCGGCTTGGGTGTTTCCGGGTTCACCGCCGTCGATTCCGCAGCATTCCAATCCGTCACAATCTCCGCCGCCAGGCCAGCCACAGCCTCAGGGTCCAGCTCCTCTTCTCCCTCGGCCTCGAGGGCGATCTGGAATTCCAGTTCGCCACGGTGGGTCAACACCAGCACGTAGTCGACCACCGCCGAGAGTTCCGCCTCGGACAGAATCGCGAACGACGGCATCGAGGTTCCCGGAACCCCCAGCTTCACGGTCCGGATCAAATCGCTCCGGCGGGGTTTCGAGCCATAGGGGGACGAGGTGAATTTGAAAATTCCCCGGCGATAGTCCCGGGGGCGTGGGTAAAGTTGCGCAGCGGCTGGACCGGCCCCGTCACCCGTCTCGCCATGACATTGCCAGCACCGCTGCATGTAGACATCCCGCCCCAACTTCAATTGCTCGGGGCGCGATTCCAGCGCCCCCAGCAGTTTCGGTTCGGCAGGAGTGCCACAGTACTGCTCGAGCGCCTCCCGAACTTTTCCCTGCATCGCTTCAGGAAGTTTCTGGATTTCGGCACTCGATCGAAACTGCGCGGGGATCGGCGCGGGGCGCTCGCACCCCACCAGCCCGATGGACAGCAGGGGAACAATCCACAAAAACTTCGGAGAGACCGACATGGGTGATTCGGATCCCTGGAGACTGGAAGCCAAGGGAGCATGAAAACAAAGACAGCCCTCGGGACGTTGCATTCCCTGGGCCGTTCCGCAGACCAATCGTCGACACGGCCCATCACGAGTCATGCCTTCACAATCTGTTTTATACGAGGGCGATTCTCGGCAGGTCAACTTTCCCACCAGGCTTTCCCGGAAGTGCGAACTCCCCTGTTTTGAAATCGGCAAGCCGCACAACAGGCAAGAATGCGACAAATTCGTTCAAAACGATCATGCCCTGCTCCGACTGCGAGGCGGACCGATTGTGAATGGCACTCTTTCCCCTCGCTCTCACTCAAGCTCAGGGGGACCAAGGCTCGTGCGCCGGAGCGCATGAATCCTGAAGCATCGACAATGCCTGCCCCCGCTCAACTGGCATATGGCCAACTCTTAATTGACAACCAAGGTCAGTGGCCGAGGCTCGGATCGTCGCCACACTCTTGCACCGCACGTCCCCCCCCGGTTTCGCTGACGACTCTCTGGTGTTATCCTCCATTCTGAATCCACTTCCCGACTCCCGAGTCTCGGAACAAAAGACGATGCCTTACTCCATCAATGGAATTGGCACTCACTATTACGGTCACCGGAACCCGACCGTTCGGCAGGGCGTTTGTGGGGCATGTCATGCCTTGGGGCAACTGGAGTCCTATGAAACACGTCTCTGGTTTGTGATTGTTTTCATCCCGGTGATCCCGCTGAAGCGTCTGCGGATCATCGATCAGTGCCCGCACTGTCGTCGGCACTATGCGGCCAATCCCGACGAATGGGAGTCGGCGCGGCAATTGAGCGTCTCCGACAGCCTGTCCCGGTACCGACACTCTCCCACTGTCGAGGGGGCCCTTGAGGTGCATGCGGCGATGTTGTCGTTCCAGATGGACTCCGAAGCACAGGCATTTCGCGAGGCCGCGCTCCAGACCCACCCCAAAAACCCGGATCTCCTGCGCGGGCTGGGGAGCCATTTGCAGCAATTCTCCCATTTCCAAACGGCCCAGCGGCTGTTTGACCAGGCCTTCGAACTCGACCCCGAAAGTCCGTTTGGTCGCACGCAGCGCGCGCTGCATCTGATCCAGGATCCCGGCAAACTCGACGAAGCCTGGGACCTCGTTGGATTCCTCCGGCAACCCGGTGCCGGCCAGATGTACGATCTGACTGTCCTGGATCTGCTCGCCCAGCGGTATCAGAGGGTGGGAAATCACGAACGCGCACTGGAGATTCTGCAACATCTGCTGACCGAGTTCCCCTCGGCCGGAGAACAATACGCGGTCCGCAAAATGGTGGCGGAGTCCGAAAAAGCGCTGGGACGCACCACCAGCCTGCTGCCGCCGCGGCGTTTTTCGCTGCGCGCGGTGTTCGATTCCCGTAGTGGAAAGTACCCTGCCTGGATGCGCTGGACCGCCATGCTGACGCTGGCCTCCCTGCTGCTGATTCTGGGGCTCGCTGGATCCAATGAGTACGATCGCCGGCATCGCAGGCTGCACCTGGTCAATGCCTTCGGTCAACCGGCCCGGGTCACAATCGATGCCGGTCCTCCCCTGGAATTCATGGACCGCCGAATGGTGGAGCTGCCCGAGGGTGTTCATCGCCTCGTGGTGACCGGACCGGTCGAGGGACAGTCGGAGATCGAGATCCGCACCCCCTACTTCTCGCGTTGGACCAACCATCCCATCTGGATCTTCAATGTGGGCAGCGCGGGCTTCCTGGTTCGGCACGATCTCGAATACGCCGCCATTCCTCGCGCCGCCCAATCGAAGCGACTCGACGGCGAATTCCATTACCTCCCACATGCCGATTACGCCTTCACCACTCCTCCCCAAACCTTGCGGCTTGACAATCGAAATTCCGTGGTCAAAAAGGTCGCCGTGCAGCTCGAGCCGGTCGACCCCGGCGTGTACTTCCCGGTCCTCGCGAAAACGGCACCGCCCGAAGTCGCCTTGGCTTATGCCGAGAGTTTTCTGCCGCGCTATCCCCGGCACCAGGAATTGCTGGATGACTATGGCGCCTGCTGCAGGAATCGCTTCGATGAACGGGCCGAGTCCTTCCTGCGAGCCGGGCTCTGGAATCAACCGCTGTCCATCGAATGGCACCGCACCTACCAGGGATTGCGCTCGATTGAGGCGCACCCCGAGAAACTGATGGGAGAATACCAGGACCGGCTGAAGGAGAATCCCCAGAACGCCCCGTTGTTGTATCTGCTGGCCCGGCTCACTCCCGCCCCCGACGACCTCCGCCTTCTGAAGGAAGCCCAGGAAGTCGATCCGTCTCTGGGATGGCCTGCCCTGGTCCTCGGGTTCGCCGCGATGTCGAATGCGAACTGGGACGAAGCGGGCTGCTGGATGGCCTTGGCCACCCAGGCACTGCCCGCCAATTCGCGCGGTCATCTGCAACGACACCGCCTGGCCCTGGCGACCGGAGACTTCACCCTGGAGGAAGCGGTGTTGCAGTCTGAATTCCAGAATTCCAGTCCCCTGCGCGGCTATCGTGCCGCGATCTGGCTCGCCGAGTCGTGTGCCCAGCGCAAACAGTATGACCAGGCCCGGCAGACGATGGCGCAGTTTCAAGCCCGCTTCAAAGCGCCGGGTTCCTCGCCAACTTCCCGTTCTCCGACGGATCTGTTGGTCGATTACCTCTGCGAGTCCCCGACCACAACGGCTCCTGCCGGCACGGAAGTCCCGTTGTCCCCCATCGACCTGCATTTCCGCCTCGCGAGCGGAGATCTCAGCAACCTTCCCACACCCCAGCAGATTCTCGAATTGGAAGATTCCTGGATTCTGCCCGCTTCCGTGGCGCTGGCCTGCCAATTGGCGGGCAAGGAGGACGCCTGGCAGATCTGGCTGACCGCCACCGTCGAGGCCATGCAAGCCAGTGCTCCCCACGAGACCAAACTTTTTGTGGACTGGATTCAGCGTGAGACCCCGCCCCAAACGGCCGAACTGCAGTTGTTGACCAGCATGGAACCGGCCGAGAAGGCTCTGTGCTGTCTGTTGCTGTCAGGCCGGTTCCCCACCGAGCGCGAGTGGTTGGTCGCTCTCGCCCGCCGACTGCATGTCGAGCGCCTCCCTCCCGCCCGACTCCTCGACCGCGCGCTCGCCGCGCCGTGACTGCTGTGACCGACTGCCACGACGGCGAATTTGCCGCCAGGGTTTCCCAGATCGAACAGCGGTTCGCGGGCCGCCCCACTGCCCTGCGTCGCCAGGTCGGCTGGCTGGTGCTGCTGGGGTTCGGCGTCATTCTCGCCGTCCTCGGGCTCACGGCACTGCTGGCCGCATTCTTCTTCGTGGCGGCACTCCACAACCCCTTTCCCCAGAACCTTGCGTGCCTGGCTGTTGCCTCCGTGCTGCTGTCGTTGGTCATTGGCCAGTCGATCTGCCTCCTCTGGGTTCCCACGACTCCCCCCTCGGATCGTGAACTGAAGCGGGACGAATGTCCGCGGCTTTTCCAGGTTCTGGACTCGCTGCAGTCGAAGGCCAAATCGGGTCCCTTCGATCACGTCTGGCTGAATTCCGACGACAACGCCCAGGTCTGGGTCGAACCGCGACTTGGTTTTCTGGGTTTCGGCCGTCGGCACCTGCTGCTTGGATTTCCTCTGTTGCTGCTGGTGACACCGGCACAGGCCACCGCGATTCTCGCCCACGAACTGGCCCACCAATCCGCATCACATGACTGGTTCAGCCTCTGGATCAGCCGGGTCCTCGAGACCTGGTCCAGCGTCTTTTCGGCCTGGGGGACCTCGACGGGAAGCTGGTGGCAACTGTTCCGCAAACCCCTGCAGTGGTTTGTCGCATGGTACTGGCCCCGGTTTCATGCCCATGCCTTCGTGCTGTCACGCACAGATGAATACGAGGCTGATCGACGGTCAGCGGAATGGACCACGGTCGAAGACGCCGCCACGGCTCTGTTCGCCGTCCAGTGCCTCGCAGCCCGGTTGAGCCAGGAATTCTGGCCCCACGTCGATCGCCACATAAACAGCGACCCAACCCCCCCCGAGGGAATTTACCCGC
>JBKDUK010000189.1:0-18572 GCA_046339535.1 Planctomycetaceae bacterium
GTCGAGGTGACCATCGACCTCACTCCCGCCGATTTGCCGGACGAATCGCGGCCCGAGTAGTCTTCGGTGAAAATCTGGCTGCGGAATGCCTCCGGGGCGCCGGGTGCGGTTTGTCATCGACAGGGTTCGGTTCCACAGGCATCGCTCCCTTCGGCAGTCCCCATTACAATCCGGACGTTGTTTTTCTCCGCTCTCTTGGCTTCGAACAGGAGCGTTTCTCCCGTGAGTGCACGTCTTTGGAGTTTGGGTTGGTGGGGTTGCCTCGCCAGCCTGGCCGGTGCCAGTGTGGCCTTCTCGGCCGACAAGGTCGCCGACCGTCGTTATGAACAACGTCCCGAAATCTCTCCGGTCGTCGGGAAGCCCGCGGTGGCCGAGCCGTCGACTCCCGCCGGCGATGTCCTCAAGCAGGGCCCCAATCCCGATTGGATCTGGGGCCCCGACGACAACCAGAACCCGGTTGTGCGAAAGAAATTCACCACCACTGCCAAGAAGGGCTGGCTCAAGGCCTCGTGCGACAACCGCGCGGTCCTCGAATTGAATGGTCGCAAGATCGGCGAAACGGGTGAATGGGCCGAGCCCATCGAGGTCAACGTCGCCTCGTTCCTGCGTGAAGGAGAAAATATCCTGACCGCATCGCTCCGGAATGAAGGGGGACCGGCCGCATTCGTGTTCAAGCTGGCTCTGGTGGGCGAGGATGGCAAGGCGACCCATATGGTCTCCGACGGCACCTGGGAATTCGCTCCCAACAAAGAGGCCGAGGCCTGGGCCGCGGTCCGCAAAATCGGTCCTCTGGGCATGGCTCCGTGGGGGAATGTCTTTCTGAACGCCGGTGGGGGCCCTGCGGCCAGGGCCGAGTTCAGGGTCCCGGCGGGGTTCCAGGTGGAACGGCTCTTCACCGTCCCAAAAGACGAGCTCGGCTCGTGGGTTTGCCTCACCCGCGACCCCAAGGGGCGACTGCTCGTGAGTGATCAGGAAGGGAAGGGGCTGTGCCGGATCACTCCTGCGCCTCTTGGCAGCCAGGAACCGACCAAGGTGGAACACCTCGCGGTCAACATCTCGGCCGCCCAGGGAATGCTCTGGGCGTTTGACAGTCTCTACGTCGTGTGCAATGGGGGGCCGGGCAGCGGTCTCTATCGCGTTCGCGACACCAATGGCGATGACCAACTCGACGAAGTGGTCAAGCTGAAGGAATTCCGTGGCGGAGGTGAGCACGGGCCGCATGCGGTCCGGCTGACTCCCGATGGCAAGTCGCTGGTGGTGATTGGCGGGAACCACACGCTCCCCCCCTACGATCCGCAGCGCAGCGCCGCTCCCCAGACCATGGGGGGCGCCCGGGCCGAACCGCTGTTTGCCAGGCCCCCCGAGGGAATGTCGAGCCGGCTCCCCACCAACTGGGATGAAGACCAGCTCTTGCCCCGCCAATGGGATGCCAATGGCCACGCGACTGGCATTCTCGCTCCCGGAGGCTGGATCGCCCAGACCGATCCCGAAGGGAAGTCCTGGGAAATCATCAGCTCGGGTTACCGCAACCAGTACGACATGGCGTTCAACGCCGATGGGGAACTCTTTGTCTACGACGCCGACATGGAATGGGATTACGGTGCTCCCTGGTATCGTCCCACGCGCGTGTCCCACGCCACCAGCGGCAGTGAATTCGGCTGGCGCAGCGGCACCGCCAAGTGGCCGACCTACTACCCCGACAGCCTCCCGCCGCTGGTCAACATCGGCCCCGGTTCTCCGGTGGGGGTTGAGTTTGGCTACGGCACGAAGTTCCCGGCGAAGTATCAGAAGGCCCTCTACATCTGCGACTGGACCTTCGGCACGATGTACGCCATTCATATCGAGCCGGATGGTTCGAGTTACAAGGCGGTGAAGGAAGAGTTCGTGTCGCGCTCGCCGCTCCCCCTCACCGACAACACGGTCGGTCTGGATGGGGCCCTGTACTTCACCATCGGCGGCCGGGGAACCCAATCGGAGTTGTATCGGGTGACCTACACCGGTAAGGACTCGACCGCTCCGGTCAACGCCCATGACGAGAAGGGGGCCGACCTGCGTTCGTTGCGGCGGAAAATCGAGGCGGCCCATCGGCTCACCGCCGATCCCAAGGCCACGGTCGAACAGGTCTGGCCCTACCTCTCGCACTCCGATCGCTTCATCGCGTACGCCGCCCGCGTGGCGCTCGAGAATCAACCGGTCGACCTCTGGCGCGACAAGGTGCTGCAGGCGACCAACACCGACGCGTTGATCGTCGGCGCGATCGCTCTGGCCCGACAGGGGGACAAGGGAGTCCAGCCCTCCCTGCTGACGTCTCTCAACCGGCTCAAGTTTGCTGAGTTGACGACTTCCCAGCAGTTGGGGCTGCTGCGGGCCTGGCAGCTCTGCTTCATTCGCCTGGGTGAACCCGATGAGACCACCCGCAAGGGATTGGCCGAGCGGTTGAGCGCCCTGTATCCGTCGAAGGATGCCGGGGTCACCCGCGAGCTCTGCAGCCTGCTGGTGTTCCTCAAGTCGCCCGATGTCGTGGCGAAAACTCTGCCGCTGCTGGCCCAGGACCCGGCCCATCCCGTGGCCGATCCCGGTAACCAGATCGCTCCGGTGTCCGTGCCCGGCCAGCCGGCGTCGTCGGCGGCCGGTCAAGAGGGACTGGAAGAGTTGATTGAACGAAACCGGGGTTACGGCGGGGCCATCGCCTCCATGCTGGCGAATCGTCCCGACGCCCAGCAGATCGCCCTGGCATTCTCGTTGCGGAACCTCAAGACCGGCTGGACCGTCGACCAGAAGACGCAGTACTTCCAATGGTACTCGAAGGCCCAGAAATGGTCGGGTGGAGCAAGCTTCCAGGGGTTCCTCCGCAACATGGACAAGGACGCCTACGAGAACTCGACCGATGTCGAACGGCTGGCGATCGAGGCGCTGGGGGCCCGCAAGCCGTATCAACCTCCCGAACTCCCCAAGCCTGCCGGGCCCGGCAAAGACTGGAAGCGTGAAGACGTGCTGCAATTGATTTCGACCCAGCTCAAGGGACGCGATTTCAAGAACGGCCAGAAAACCTTCGCCTCGACCCGCTGCGTGGTGTGCCACCGGTTTGGGGGAGATGGCGGGGCGACCGGTCCCGACCTCACCCAGCTCGCCGGCCGATTCACTCCGCAGGATCTGGCCGACGCGATCCTCGAGCCCAGCAAGGTCATCTCCGACCAGTACAAGGCGGTGGTGGTCGAAACCAAGGAGGGCAAGACGCACACGGGCCGACTGGTGGGGGACGATGGAAAGGTCATTCGCCTGGTCACCGACCCGGAAGACTCCAGCAAGACGGTGGAGATCGCGAAAGATCAGGTGGAAGAGCAGCATTTGTCGGGCACATCGCTGATGCCTGCGGACCTGCTCAAGCCCTTGAATGAGTCCGAAGTCCTCGACCTCTTCGCGTACCTGCTGTCGCGCGGGAATCCGAACGATCCCGTGTTCCGCAAGTAGGCCACCGGCAGCCGGTTGAGTGGCTGCCACCGGCCTGAGATCTGTAACGCGAAAGAGAGCCGGTTTCTCCGTGAGGGGAAACCGGCTCTCGGCATTTCCCGGTCCCCCCCCAACTCTGTGACGGGACTGTTCCTCCGCTGGGGGAAGTTTCCGCCGCAGCAGGGGGACCTCCCGGACCGACTTTGCAGACTGTCCATCCATCGGAGCGCGTCCCGAATGGTGACCTCAGCTTCGGGGTTCGTTTGGATCACCTGCTTCCACCGGCCGGTGACTCCTGAGAGTCACCGCAGCTCGCGCCGGGGCAACGAGGATCAGACGCAAGGTTGCCCGAAACCCATTCGGCCTGGCCCTGTCATGTCGCAGGTCCGATCCGGGTCGGACCAAGGACTTTTACTTCTCCGCAGGTCTCGCGCCGGTGTCAGGAAAAAACCGGACACGGGGACGTGAGGGGAGCCAGTTGGGCTGTCCTCCACGCTTGGCCTGGATGTTCACAGGAGAGTGTTCAGACGACATCGTCTGGACCCGCGTCTCATGCGGCTACTGCATCGTCCGTCGGTACTGCACGAACTTGCGGAAGTCGAAGGTTCCGGGCTGCTGTTGTCCATTGACGATCTGAGGGGGAATGTAGGCCTCTTCCAGCAGGCTGCGGTCGACCACGAAGAAGCCGCGGCGACGGGCCTGGTCTTCCAGCTCCGCCCCCACCTGCACGATCGCCGGATTCTGGGGATCGGGGAAGACCGCGTCGAAGAAGCCGACTGACATCCAGACCATGAAGACATGCCCCCGGCTGGTGGAGTTGTTCGCCACCTTCGCCAGCAACCGGTGGCGCGACGGCAGATCGACTTCCCCCACGGCCAGGTCATTCTGGCTGCGGGCTTCAAAAAGGCGTCGATAGGCCTGTCCCTGTTGGCTGAATCGGGTCGGTGTCCGCACATCCAGCGGGACATTGAAGCCGGTGCTGGCATCCTTCCCCAGGCGCCTCAACAGGCCATGTTCCGTGGTTTCCGGAAGCAGCGACTGATTGGCGTTCCCCTGGGTTTGGACCACCGCATGTGACAGTCCCCGGAAGGGGCGCGACGAAGGGGCCCCCGGCAGAATGACGGGGTCCCCGCTGGTGAATTGCTTCAGCAGTGGATCCACCCCGTCGCGGGTCTTGAGCAGTTCGAACCACCAGTTGCGTTCCGTCCCGGAGTATTCCCAGGTATCGACCACCCGGGTGACATTGTTGGTCGTCTGCAGACTGAAGGTCTGCGGATCATCCAGCAGGGCGAACAGGTTGTCGCCGTGCGGCAAGGCGTTCAGCTGCAGCCGCCCCGGCGTGCGGGTCAGGATCTCGCTCCACAGTTCCGGACGCTGCGTCAGCAGGGCGTCCTGGTCCATCGGGCGGACCTCCAACAGCTCCAGCACGCGGAACCAGCGATTGTGGGGTGACCAGTTCCCCTGGGCCTGGATCGAGGGATGCGTGGGCTGGAGGAATCGGGCGGCGGCCACACAGGGGACCGGATTGGGGGGGAGCGCCCGCGAGTTTGATGCGGTGACCGTCTTCTCGAGCAACATCTGGTTGCCGTTGGCAAGCCGGGCCGTGGTCAGGTGCGGACCGTACAACGGCAGCCCCAGCAGATCCATGACCGAGTGGAATTCGCGGTCGTAGTGCGGCTGCCAGATCCGGTTATTGTTGATGGCCTGGACGCGGGTGTTATTGGAATTGCTGAGATTGTTCACCGAGAATGTATTGCGCAACAGGCCTCGACCGGCATTCTTGACAATGTCGGGATGGATGGGCGACTGATAGACCTGAGGGCCGTCCGAGTTGCCGACTTCGTCGCGCACCAATGAGATAATCCGCTCGGTACTCGCGAGTTGCAGCAGTCTTGTCCGCAACTCCGTTTGCGCCATGTTCGCACTGTCGATCTTCAGGATCTGGGGTTGAACCGTGAATTCATCCACCGTGATCCACGGATTCGATTCGTCGTATTGCGGATCGGGATTGGCGGGAGAAGTCCGTCCCAGGTGAGCCCGGCGTTCGAGGACGATCTTGATCGGCTGCGACTCATCGAGAGAGGTCGGCCCCGGCGTCTCACTGCCGCGCAGGAAACCGCCGCGGAACTGCGGATTGTTGCTCAAATCCTGGGTTCCCGCCGAGTAGTCGATCAATTGCCAGTAATTCTTGCCGTAATGGCTGTTGTGGTTGAGATCGAGGTAGTTGCCCGGAGGAGAGTCGGTGTTCTTCTTGGGCACACTGGTCTCCGGGTACTGCGGAGACAGCCGATAAAACGTCTCATCGAGTGTATTGTCGGCGTCGAGGCGAATGTCGGCGCTCCGGACTATCGGGTTGCCATTCGTGTCGTTGAAAGTATCCACCTGGCCATCATCCCGTCCCATCGAGCCGATCGTCAGAATGCCGCCACCGCGCACATTCGTGGGTTCGGAACCCGGACGCAGGTTGCGTTTGAAAACCAGGCTCGTCCGCAGTTGGGTCGTTGGGCGACGGGGGGTGGCCAGTCGCGTGTCGGTCTGGTTCTGCTGGACCACGCTGAGTCGCCAGTTTCCCTTCGTGAGGTCCACGGCGTAGGGGCTGGCGTTTCGCAACTCGATGTGGGTGAACCAGCGGTTCGAGTCCGCATCGTCATAAGGGGTGGCCGCATGGTCGTCGTCATTCTGCGTCTTGGGCTGGTGCAGACACAGGACCTCCGAGATGACCAGGGACTGCGCCTCGACCCCATAGACAACCGCCGGCACAGATCCTGAATTGTCCCCCGGCAGGCTGTTGTCGGCACTGGTGTCCCAGCCGTTTGCCAGGTTGGGGTCAAACCGGAATTCGGTGATCACATCATCGGGGTCCATGGCATCGACCATGTTCACCGCGAACTGGGCCATTTCCAGTTTCTGCCACGGTTCGTAGATGTCTCCCTGAAGGGGATTGCCCGCTTCCGCATCGGAACCAAACAGATAGAGCAAGGTGTAGATGTCGCGGGCCAGAAACTGCCGATCAATACGGGCCCACGCCTCCTGATCCGCCGCCGCCACCAGGGGGGGGCGTGACGCGGGGAGCGCCGGAGGAAGTGCCACCCCCGGATCGACCGGATGCGGGGTCAACTCCCGAAATCGGACTGTATTGCTGAGGTTGGCCGCATTGGGATTCGGATCGACAAACCGCAGCGGAGCTTGGTCAGGATTCATCAGCCAGGCCACTCGGTTGATGTCCAGTCGGCGCTGCGTGTTCAGTCCAGCGAACTGCGGCGTCAACCGCAGCTGTTCGAATTGATTCCACACATCCTTTGCCGGAACGGTATTCGGAGCGGGCATGGTCATGCCAATCCAGGCCGAGACCGGATTGCGCAGCAGCGGTTCCGTTCCTTGGGTAGCGACCGGTGGAAAGGAGATGTAGCCAGCGATGGGCTGCCCCCCTGGTACCTTGGCCTGGATCCACTCCCAGGTCCGCTGCGGATCGTAATGGAACGAATGATTCAGGCGATCCCAGCTCTCCGTGGTGAACTTGCGGCGAATCGACTCGGCCTGCTGGTTCGTTTCGAAATTGAAAGGCATCAGATCCCGGACCCGAGACCCGGTCGAGGCGGCGGCATAATCTCCCGCCGATGCGTGCAGCGAAAACAGTTCGTCCACCGGGAAGGGGGAATCGAGGCCCGGGAAACGGTACCGGCGATCAACGATCATCTCGGCGGGTTCATCCAGCAACCCCAGCAGATTCGTGTTGGGGACCAGAACACTGGTCATTGCCGAGACAGTCCGGGTTTGTAACTGACTCCCCCCCTGGAACATTTCAAAACGCGGCCACTTGACGGAACTGAAGGGGCCGATGGGATCGGGCTCCAGGGCACTGGTGAGCCCCGTGGCTGTGTTTTTGAGCGAATTCCCCGCCCCGACCAGGTCAATGGGATATCCGGTGCTCCAGCCTGCGACCGTCCCGGTTCCCAGCGGCAAGCGGCGGTTGGTCGCCGCCACGTAGGCGGGGGGCGTGATTTCCCGCGCCGCGACGCCGGGGTGTTGGTCGATGTAAATCGGCTGATTCGCTCCGTCGGCCGCCCAACCTGCGAACTGGTTGTAATTGTCGTCTCCCGGGACACCGGTGATGGCCCCCGAACCGTTCGTCTGAACCGATTGATTCAGATTCGCGCCACTCGGCACAGGCTGCCCCGGGCGCGGGAACAGCGTCCAGCGATTGGCCGTGTCGGCAGTGGAATTCTTCCAGCCGGACTCAGTGGTGGTTGTCTCGCCATTCCGGCCCTCGATGATTTTCCCGACCGGTACGCTGCCGTTGGCAATCAGGCTCGGGTTCGACACATCGAAGTCGGGACGCCCCCACTGCAGAAACAGCAACTCGAGATTGGCCATCTCGGTGCGGGTCATCAGGTACTGGGTGTTGGGATTGTACTTCTGGAATGCAATGTGCTGCAGCAACGGCTTGCCGGTCGCAGGGTTGTTCGCCTGGACCTGCGGACTGAGGAATGTCGGCAGGGTCGGATCGGCCGAGAGTGCCCAGAACGGATTGATCTCGGCGGCTGAACGGCCAAAATTCGAACGGGACAGCGAGGGGGGAGGATTCGGAAACGCCTGCCCGACCAGACTCGCTTTGGACGTCGTCAGCCGACCGGTCACCAATTCATTGATGTTGCCAGCCGTGTTCAGGTTGATCAGCCCATCGGCCGGCAACACCGTGAACGAAAACAGCGGGACCACCCCCCGCCCATCTTTCAGAAAGAAGGGAGGATGCCCCAGGTCCAGCCACACCCCATCCCGGGTTCCCGTTCCCCGGTTGTCGACGTCGTACTCGTAATTCTGGAGCAGTTGATCATTCCAGGAGACGCCGGCATTGGTCGCCCCCGGCTTGAGTGACCAGATTCCCTGCTCCCTCGGCCGTTGGTTGTTGTTGGGATTGCGGATGCTGGAGGCTTGATCCAGCTTCATCACCCCGTTTTCCAGCTGAAACCGCGGGACTCGGATCGTGGAATTGTTGGTTGTGTCTTTGATTGTGGGATACAGAGGCTTTTGATTGTTTGCATTGTAAACCACCACCTGGTGGGAAGGATGCGGCCGCATGACTCGCGTCGCCAGTGTGGGATTCCCGTCCCAGCTTCCATTCGTGGGGTCAACATCCACCCGGTCCCCCGCCCCCTGAGTGTTGGTCCGCAAATACTGTGGTCTGTGAAACGAAGGAATGATCACCGGCACGACCCGCGTGGGGTCACTCGGATTCACCTGAATCGATTCCACGTGAGCGAGGAAGACGTTGTTGATGTCGGGATAGGTGTAGTCGACGTCTGCCGAAGGAAGGTCGGCCATCAACTGCGCGCGGGTAACATCTGCTGCATAGTTCTGGTTGTTGGGCAGTGCCTGCAGCGCCGCCGGCGACAGATTGCTGCTGAGCCACAGGTTCACGACGTTCGGATTGTTCACCGGCCGTCCCGTCGTCGGATCGATCACGACCGGTTGTCCCAGGTTGTCGGCGACCAGATTGATCCCCACCCCGTTGAACGGATGCAGATCGAGTGGTGCGGTCCGCCCCGACCCATCCGGGGTCGCTCCGAACATCCCCAGCATGTTGGGGATCAGGCTGTGGCGGCCCGGCCACAACACGCTCTGCATGTTTTCTTCCCGCGGACCGATCAGCAACTGCTCGAGGCCGTAGTCGAACAGCACGTCACTGTTGACCTCGACCCCCTGCCGCTGGGCGGCGTCGGCATAGTAATTCGCCGATTCGTGTTCCTGGGCCGTGAATGTCAGGGCGGTGAACCCCAGCACCATCAACAGCAGCAGAAGACCCAGCATCACCAACAGCACCGATCCCGGCCGGGAACTCCGGGGAGGGGCCAGCGAGATCGGGCGTCGGACAGATTGACGATGGCGGCGGGGTGTCATGACAGTCACCTGGATCACGGTAGAATTCCGTGCCTCACTGGGACCAACGAAGGGAACTCTGCGTCCGGGAGTGGACCGGCGGTGCCACACCCGAGATGCCAGCAGCAGAACAGCCGCTGGGGAACGGAATCGGACCGGGCCGATTCCGCTCCAACTCACTGCAAACCGGACTGCAGCGGGAACAGAAATGTCACGTCCCGCAACTGACGCGTGCTTGTCTCAAAAAACGTGATGCGGATCTGGATCGCCTTCAGGGGCAGGGGAATGTCGTCGGTCCCCGGCCACCCCAATTCGTTCCGATCCACACCACTCGCACCGTAATCAATCTGCGTGTTCTGATCGTCATCGAAGCCAGGATCTCCCGGCAGGCCATCCTTGCCGGGCAAGGCGGCCCGGAACGGCGGAGGACTGGGGCGGTCGTTGGCGTTGAATTTCACCTGGGGATGCCAGGTATCGAACCGGAACGCTCCGTCGGCACAGTACGCCAGATTCTGGAGAGCCGAAGCCCGGTAGAACCCGCGGGTCCCGGAGTGTCCCAGATCGATGAAACCACCATCGTCCGTCCCCGGATATCCGAGTTCACCCGGGTCAGGCTGTCCATTCGGCAGATTATCGATCACTCCGTTGCCATCGTCGTCAAAGCCGATTCGGCCCGCTGCCAGATCTGGCCCCGGGTGCAGCCCCGGATCCCACAGCTTGATGTCGAACCGATGGACGTTCGTCATCAAGAGATCTTCTCCGGCTCGCAACCCCCCCGCATACTCCACAACCTTTCCCGCTTCGGGATTGTAGGTCAGGGCCGTGGCGAAGTCGTACGGATTGGGCGAAGCCGTCGTCACACGCCCGGGATACCCAAATCCCCTGGAAGGATCGGTGTAGCTGTATGCCGACGTCTCTTCGTGGGTGAACCGGCCAAAGTAATAGCCGTTCTGGGTGGCGGAAATCTCACGTGGCATCCCCGTCACTACATTGTGCCCGAACCGGTACCGAGGATTCCCCAGCGATACTGACAACCAGGAACCGGCATTGTCGAGGCTGGAGGTGCCGTGGAACTTCAACAGGTTGGAAGACTTTTCCCAGTAGGCCGAGAAGTCGGCGCAGGCATAGAAGTTCGCAAACTTTTGCGCCGGAGAGCCATTTCCCAGACCACTTGCCTGGAACAATCCCAGGTTGAGCGCCTGCTCTCCTTCCTGGGGCTGGCCACTGGTGGCGCCACTTGGGCTGCTGGGCTGCCGGATCAACAGCACCCGGCGGTAAAGCGAGCCATTCCGCAGGAAGTACGAAACTTCCGCCCGGGGCGAGCTGGCGGCGAAGTTGAGGTCGGCCGCTCCATCGTCGAACTCAGGCTGATTCCGCCAGAATCCGGTCGCCTGGTCTCCCAGCTTGCCATTCTGGTCCGGCAGCAGCAGCGCCTCGAGTTGTCCCGAGGCGTTCAGCCGCCGGCCCCAGACCCCATAGAAGGGGTCCTCTCCGGGATTGGTCGCCACGGTCAACTGCAGGAGGTCGTCGGTTGGGTCGTCGGGATTCCCTTCGCGGATGTAGAAGTAACCCTGCCGGAGAGGCATCTGGGCCGCTGGTTGCGTCACATCTTCGGAGGCCGCGAAGGGGAGCACCAGCTTCATGGTCCGCCGCGACAGATCGTTCCGCAGGGCGTTCAGCACCAGCCGCGACCGCTGGTCGTTCTCGGCCAGCCCCTTCTGGGTGCTCATGGCTCCGGTCGCCAGCTGAAAGATCGACGCGAAGAGCGTCATCATCAGCACCACCAGGGCCACCGAGACCAGCATTTCCACCAGGGTGAACCCGGACCGCTGATTTCGCTGACTCCCGCTCGGGCGATCAATTCGTGCACGCAGGACTGTGATATTCATAGGCTTCATGGCCGGGTCCCCAGGCTGAACACTTCGACCACGCCACGGGGAAAGATCGCGAGGTTGCCTATGAGGTCTTGCTGCGAATCCCGAGGCGAACTGACGATGGCCGGGGGATCGATCAACAGGTCCATCTTGCTTCCGGTGTCCGCGAGAATGTTCGTGATCCGATACCACCGGGCATTTCCCAGATCGAACAGGAATCCTCCCTTGCGGACGGCCGGGCGAGCACCAGTGTACTCGATCTGCACAAAAGGACTGTTTTGCAGGAACCCCACTGTCTCCTGCTTCCCATTGATCGTGGCTGTGGTGATCACCCGATAGATCTGTTCGTCACTCTTCGGATCGGTGGGGTCAGCGGGAGGACGGCGAAAGAACACGACCACATCCACCTCGGCCAGACCACTGTTCACCCGACGGACGGTCAGCAGCCAGGAGTATCGTGTTTCCGGGCTTTCCAACCGAAAGGAGGTGACCACAAAATTCGCAGGCAGCGGGTGTGTGTCGATTCCACCATTGAAATTGAGATCCTCCCCGGCTTCCAGGTTATTGTTGCCATTCACATCTTCGGACCATGTGAGGCGATTCTTCGACAGGTCCACCAGAGTCACCTCGCGGGACTGACTCGTTCGTCCATCGGCCGAGAAGAAGGTGAGTCGCAAACCGTTGTTGGGACGGCCGTCACTCACACCCAGGGAATTGATCACTCCCGGGGCCAAGACGATCTCGGTTGCTCCCCCGAGGGCGCCCGAGAACCGCTGTTCGGAGAGGATGTTGACTGTGTCGGGCAGCCCGGCGAAATCGTTGGAGAGGCCCGTGTTCCCCCGATTGAACGAATACCGCCGCACAAACTGTGCGGCCAGGGGGCCTTCATGACCGTAAAAGTCGGCGAAGGCGACCTTGTTGACGTCCAGAGGTTGACTCAGTCCGGCGGCATTGGAGTAACCAATCGGATCGATCACCCAGTTCAGGGAGTTCTGATTAAATCCTGGCAGGTTGCTGGTCTGCGGATTCAGGTCCGGATCCGTGATCATCTGCGGATACATCGTCAACAGCGTGTCGGCGTTGTATCGCAGATCGGTCGCCGCGGTGATCTGCACCGCCTTCGCCGCCCGCAGGGTGGCGAGGGGAAACAGTGTCGCGAGACTCACGAGTCCAATGCTCATGATCATGAGGGCGACCAGCACCTCGGTCAGGGTCGAGCCCCGCCGCACTGGGGGGGCAATCCCTGGGGGAATGGTCCTCATCACACCCCTCCCGCGCTGCTGCGCGCCAGGTGAAACAGATCATCCGCGCGCCCATCGGGCCCCGGCGTCTGCGTGTCGTTCTCGATCACGTCGGTCAAGTCCAGCGAAAAAGTCCGCACCGACCCCGTTTGGGGGGCGATGAAAAGTCCCAGGCTCGGGCCCACGCAGGCGGGATCGGCCGGATCGCGCCCCAAGTCGGCGTCCCGACGGTCACGCAGCACCAGCGCCAGCCACGCGGGGGCCCCCCCCGGTCCGGCGCTCAGCGCTCCCCCGGGCTGCGCCCACAGGTCCGGCAATGTCCCGGGTTGCCGCCACTCGGCGGGAACCTGTGAGTAATTCAGGTCGATCACCAGTCCGGCCGGCAGCGCCTCGACAGGCTCCACCAGCGCGGCGGCCGAGCCCAGGTCCAGTTCACAGGTCGCCCGGGGGCTGTCGGCCGGCACCGCCACCACCGCCAGCGGGTCACGGGAACCATCCCCCGCTCCCAGATCCGAAAAGACCCGGGCCAGGGTCTGCTCAGGCTGCCCCGGTACCTCGTCGAGTGCGATCACGGTGTGCCAGGTTCCCACCTGCGCGGGAAACCGGATGCGGAAGGGGACGCTCAACTTTCCGGCCCGCTGCAGTTCCCGCCAGTCGAACCCTGGCGCCAGGCCCCGCAACAGGTAAATCTCCGCCCGGTCGGCCCGGCCATCGGCCGGAGCGACGTCGTTGCGTTCCAGCTGGAATGGTGAACCGACTCCGCCATAACGCAACCGGGGGCCTGGCTGCAGGCGGGCCACGCCCACCAGTTGCCCGGCGTTCTGGGGATCTCGCAGCAGCCGGACTCCCCGCGGTTCACGCGCCTGGCTGGCCCGGTCGCGGGCACCCAGCAGTTGGGCCTGCAGTACGCGGGCACCGGCCGCCGGGCGGTCGGTCCCGCGCGTCGTCGAAACGCCCCACGCCGCCGCGGTCGCGAGAACCAGCAAGATGCTGATCACCACCAGCAGTTCCACCAGGCTGAAACCCCGTCGGGAAGCCATCTCACTTCCCTCCCGCGCGGATGCGCAGACTGCTGATGTTGTCGAACAGGCCGGTTCCATCCGGTGTGTTCAACCGTCCCAGGAATCCAAAACCGGCGTCGGTGGTGTCCAGGACGGGCTCCGCCGTCCCGCCATACCGCGGCTCCAGCATGCCGAAGTCCCCATCGGCACCCGCGGAGACCACCATCGGGGTGTGGAACGTCTGGGGATAGTGAAACCCGGCGAACCCAAACATGCGGTCCCCCGACCAGTTGTTGCCTTGATCCAGAACCGCCAGCAAATCGGCACCCGCAACCAGACTGTTGATGCGGTTCATCAGTCCCAAGGGATCCTGCGGATCGCGCACCAACTGGTTGCTCTCGCCGGTCTGCAGTCCGTCGGGGGGGTAACTCGCCAGCAGATTCATCGCCAGGGTGGCCCGAGGCAGCGGGGGGGGATTCGACGGGTTGTAAGGAAGCACGACCGCCGAATTCGGGAGATCGGGGCGGAACAGCAACACGGGCCACCGATAAAAACGCAGCGGCTGCCCCCACGCATCGATGAACTCGGGACGACCATCGTTGTCGGTATCGGCAATCTCACTGGCGCTGAAAGTGTCGTCGCCCACGGGAGGATCGCCCAGAGGTGAGGCATGGATGATGAGGTCGTAGAGCACCTCGGCATTGCTGACCAGCGCCTCGTTTGGAACCACCGGCACCGCGGGATTACCCGGCTCCCGGAACATTCCCGGGTGCTGTCGGTAATTCAACTCCCAGGCGACCTGGGGAAAATGCTGGAGATACAGGAGTTTGCGGGTCGCGATCAGCCGGATGCTGTCTCCGGGAGGACCGCTCAAGTTGCCATTCTGATCTGGCACCTTCAGGAATTGCGTCAATTCCCACTCGCGAGTCCGCTTGAGCCGCACCTGGGTCGTCGGATCGTTGTTCCCGTACTTGCGCTGGAAGGACTGCAGGCGGGTATCGAGGATTCGCTGGATCTTGCTGATGGTCGCCTTGGTTCCCGCTTCGCGTCCCTCATTCACCAATCCCACCGCCACCCGCACGGTCAAGGCGGCGAGGATCGCGATGATCGAGATCACCACCAGCAGCTCCACCAGCGTGAAACCGCGCCGGTTTCCCCGGGAAGGGGAGGGGCCGGTACCGCACGGACGCTGTCCGCCGCCGGTGGCAGCCGGCACGCTCGCGGCGGAGATTCGCAGGTCATGTCGCATTGAGCAACGTCCAGACAACGGGAACCAGGGGCAATCCAGAGGGTCAGTCCCCAGAGGAATCACACCTCGGGGGAATTATTTCTTCAGCACGCCGTTGGAGAAGTTGGTGATGTTGTCGAATGCGAACCGGTCGGGGGTCCCGTCTGGAGCCCGCAGTCCCGAATCGGCCAGGTCGGTGTTGTAAACCCCCCCAAATCCATACTCCCCATCATAGCCCGGAGAAATGATCTGGAAGCCGGTCGTTTTCTGGGCTGGGAACTTGGCCGACTGTGTGGTCTTGTTCAGTCCGGGAGGCACGGTCGCACTTCCCTGGCGATAGATGTCCTGGAGCGTGCTCCACAGGGAGTTTCCGCGGAAGAGATCCTCCTCGGGCCGATACCCCGTGCCTTCATTCGAGCTGAAGTAGGCATACGGTTTCTTGTCCTTGGCGGGAAGCGGATCGTAGTACTCCGCGAATCCGTTCCCCCCCAAATCATCCTTCAGCCGAGTCGCGTCGAATTCGAAGAAGGCATTCACCCGGGCGATCTCGGTGTCGCTGAAGGGGCGCGAGGCGTTGGCAGCGAAACCGAGAGGGGCCCCCGACGTACTCTGACCCGCGGGACTGTCCGTCACCCCGCCCAGGAAGAACACCAGACACTCCGGCCCCGTCAGCAAAATCTCGTTGTTGGTCGCTGAATTGGGCCACCACTTCGGATACGAGTTCAACGGCATGCTGAAGTCAAAGTTCGGCCAGATGCGGCGGACCAGCGCCTTGCTGTCGGGGTTGGCATTCCAGGCGGGCAGAGTCAGACAAAGCTTGAACCGACTGGGGGGCTCAACCCCGTACTTCGTCTTGAACAGGGCGATCGCGTTTTCGAGGTTCTTGATCTCCACCGTGACCTTCGCGTTGTTCGCGGTCACGAAGGTCTGGCTGATCGCGGGGAGAATCAGCGCGGCCAGAATCCCCACGATCACGATCACCACGATCTGTTCCACCAGGGTGAACCCCCGACGGATCGGATGAACGGGGATCGACGGACGGGTCAGGTGCATGTCAGGCTTCCTTCAGCGACGGGACAAACCCGAATTCCGGGACGAAGTCAACGGGGCCAGCGGCGGTTCGGCGAGACGACCCGCCTCCACGGCCCCCTCGCGGTGAGGGGGCCGACTGCCGTACGGGCTTACGACAGCTTGTTCAGCAACTCAATCAGCGGGAGGAACAGGGCGATCACGATGAACCACACGATCAACCCCAGCACCACCACCATCAACGGTTCCAGCAGGCTGATCAGACCATCCACCAGCACCGTCACTTCTTCGTCGTAGACGTCGGCCACCTTGTAAAGCATGTTGTCGAGGGCCCCGGTCTCCTCACCCACGTCGACCATGTTCACCACCATGTCATCCACCACGCGGGTTTCCTTGAGGGGAACCGCGATTGATTCCCCCTCGCGGATCGCCTGATGAATGTGCTGGTAGGCCCGCACGAACACTTCGTTGCCCGATGTGTCGCGGGCAATCACCAGGGCCTCGAGAATCGGCACCCCCGAGGCGATCAGCGTCCCCAGGGTCCGGGCGGTTCGTGCCACGGTGCTCTTCTCAATGATCTTCCCCAACAGCGGGATCCGCAGGGCGATCCAGTCGACGACAAAGGCCCCCGTTTTGTTCTTTTTGATGAGTTTGATCGAGAGCCACAGCGCGATGGGAATTGTTGGCAGCAGGTACCAGTAGGCCACCACCCAGTTGCTGGTCTCAATCAGCGCGACGGTGATCGCGGGCAGATCGAGGTCGAACCCCTCGAAGATCGCTTTGAACTTGGGAATGATCCAGATCATGATGAACGTCACGATGCCGGTCGCCACCAGAATGACCGCCACCGGGTAGATCATCGCCCCCTGCACCTTGCGTTTCAGGCTCTGGGCCCGCTCCTTGAACTCGGCCAGACGCTGCAGAATCACTTCCAGGGCACCGCCGGCTTCACCCGCTTTGACCATGTTGACGTAGAGGTTGTCGAACGCCTTGGGCTGCTTCGCCATCGCCTCCGACAGCGTGTTCCCCGATTCGACGTCGTCAATCACATCGATCAGCGAGTTCTTGAGCGCCCCCGGCTTCGATTGCCCTTCGAGAATCCGCAGGCTTCGCAAAATGGGGAGCCCGGCATCCTGCAGGGTCGACAACTGCCGGGTGAACGTACACAGCTTCTTCGCACTCACCCCCCCCAGCGAGAAGGTCTTGGTTTTCTTCCCCCCCGCCTTCTTCTTGTCTTTGTCCTTCTTCTTGTCCTTCTCTTTCTTTCCCCGTCCCTTTTCGGCGATGCGGGTGACGAACAGCCCCTTCTGGCGGACCAGAGCCTGCGCTTCGGCCTCGCTGGGGGCCTCCACCGTGTCCTTGACTTCCGCCCCTGTCGTGGCGTCCATCGCTTCGTACTGGTAGACGGGCATGGTTCTCTCCCGGGTTGATCAGGCAGGTTGGAGCTGGATGTTTGCCGCCTGGTTGAGCGGGCGGTTTGGGCCCCCCTTCACAGGCATCGGTTGAATTCGTTGTGACGCGTTGCGTTCTGGCCGACAGCGGACGCAGAGGTCGGAGTCGGGGATGAAACCGGTCGCGGAGGCTGGTGCGGACCGCCGACCGGCGGAACTGTCAGTCGAAGCCTTCGGTCACCGTTTCCCGCACGACCTCGTCGATCGTCGTCACTCCGTCGAAGATCAGTTTCAGTCCCGATTCCCGCAGGCTGGTCATTCCCTGGGCGCGGGCAAGGTTGCGGATTTCATCGACCGACGCCTCCGTGGAGACCAGATCGCGGATGTCGTCGTTCACGTCAATGAGTTCGTGGATCCCCGTTCGTCCCTTGTAACCCATGTTGTTGCAGCGCGGGCACCCCTTGCCGTAGTAGAACTTGTACTTGCGGGCCTGGGCCAGGGGGAGCTGCAGCTCCATCAGCAATTCGTCGCTGGGCTCGAACTGTGTCCGGCACTCCACGCAGATCTTGCGCACCAGCCGCTGCGCCAGCACCGCTTCGACCGTGGCCGTAATCAGAAACGGGGGGACCCCCATGTCCCGCAGGCGGGTGATGGCCGTCGGTGCGTCGTTGGTGTGCAGCGTGCTGAACACCACGTGTCCCGTGAGGGCGCTTTGAATGGCGATTTCCGCCGTCTCGTAGTCGCGGATCTCCCCCACCAGGATGATGTCGGGGTCATGCCGCAAAATGGCCCGCAGCACGTTCGCGAAGGTCACTTCGATGTCGGGATTCACCGGCACCTGGATCAGCCCGTAGATCTCGTATTCCACCGGGTCCTCGGTGGTGATGATCTTCGTGGTGATCTCGTTCATCTCGTTGAGCACAGAGTACAGGGTGGTGGTCTTGCCACTCCCCGTCGGACCGGTCACGAGGATGATCCCGTTGGGCCGGTTGGTGATCATCCGGAACTTGGCCAGTGTCGAGGGATCCATCCCGATCTTGTTCAGGTCGAGCTGCACCACCGTCCGGTCCAGCACCCGCATGACCACCGACTCGCCAAACAGCGTGGGGAGCACGCTCACCCGCAGGTCGACCGAGTTGCCCCCGACGTTCAGCTCGATGCGGCCGTCCTGCGGCAGCCGCCGCTCGGCAATGTCGAGGTTCGACATGATCTTCACCCGGCTCACGATGGCGTTCGCCAGGTGTCGCGGAGGAGGAACCATCTCGAACAGCACGCCATCCGCCCGCACCCGGATCTTGAACTCGTCTTCGAATGGTTCCAGGTGGATGTCGCTGGCCTGATCCTTGATCGCCAGCAGCAACACCATGTTCAGCAGCTTGCGGATTGGTGCCGCATCGGCCATTTCTTCGGCCGAGGACAGGTCGTAACCCCCACCCAGTTCGTCTTCGTCCTCGTCCGATTCCAGGGCGCTGATGACGTCT
>JBKDUK010000190.1:0-4915 GCA_046339535.1 Planctomycetaceae bacterium
CAGGGCCTCGTAGCCCGCCCGCAGCCGGGCCCCCTGCCGACGGCAGTTCCCCAGCAGGTCGTGGTCGAGAATCTCGCGGATCATGGCGATGCCCACAGCGCACGCCACCGGCCCCCCCTCCCAGGTGTGTCCTTCGACAAATCCAGGGTTCTGCTCGATCGGGCCCCAGAAGGTGTCGGCGATCGACTGCTGGCAGATCATGGCCGACAGGGGCACAAACCCCCCGCTCATCCCCTTGCCCGTGCAGATGACATCGGGGGTCACACCGAACGTCTGGGCGGCGAACATCTGCCCCGTCCGTCCGAATCCGGTGATCACTTCGTCGAAGATCAGCAGGATGTTGTGCTGGTCGCAGATCTTCCGCAGCAGCGGCAGATATTCCTCGGGAGGATCGATGATGCCGCCGGTGTGCCCGATCGGCTCGACCATGATCGCCGCCACCGTGCTGGGATCCTCCATCTCGATCACGCTGTCGACCAGGGTCGCGCAGGTGATGTCGCACGAGGGATACTGCTTGCCGAACGGGCAGCGGAAACAGGTGGGGGGAAAGACCTTCACAAACCCGCCGGGCAGCGGTTCGTTGACCGTCTTGCGTCCCTTCAGTCCCGACGCCGCCAGGGCTCCCATGGTCGAGCCTTGCCACGAGAGATACCGGCTGAGCACCTTGTATTTTCCGGGGTTGCCCGTCAGCCGGTGGTACTGCCGGGCCAGCTTGATCGCCGCCTCGTTCACCTCCGAACCGCCGCATTCGAACTTCACCGCCGACAGTCCCGGGGGACTGACCTCGGCCAGCAGATTCGCCAACTGCACGGCGACCGGATTGGTGCCATGCATGGGGGGAGAGAAGTGCAGCACGTCGAGTTGCTGGCGGATCGCGTCAATGACCCGCCGGTTGTTGTGCCCGACGGCCACGGTGTAGATCCCGGCAATCCCGTCGAGGTAGCGCTTGCCGTGAATGTCCCAATACAGCACCCCATCGGCCTTCTCCATGATGAGGGGGTGTTTCGACCACTCGGCCATCTGGTCGCGGACGAAGATGTGCCGCAGGAATTCTTCCTGGGCGGTCTGGGCGGGGAGGGGGAGCGAGAAGGTCATACGGAGCGGGCAGACAGTCGAGGGGCAAGGCAGGGGGAAACGGGGGGGATGGCCCTGGGCCGATACCCCCGTCTGAACGCGGCACACTCATCAGGACCGGGTGATGCGTTGTCCGCTCATCATCAGGTAGCTGACGGTGAACATCAAGAGGATGAGTGGAACGGTCACGATAAATCCGACGTAGCAGGTAATCACACCCAACATCTGCAGTCCGAACATGATCAGTCCCAACAGCAGAATGGCCCCGAGATTGGGCTTGGTGATGAGCCATGCCTGCTGCAGGGAGTCGATCGGGCCCAGCCGGCGGTCGACGACGAGGAACCCCATCGGCCAGAGGGCCATCAGGGCGAAGATCCCGGGCAACACACACAACATGAAACCAATCACGTAAATCGGCATGAAAACGAGGGCTGCGCCAATCGCGTGCAGCAGGTGGGGGCCCCCCGAGAACAGGTCGGAAATGCTGGCGTCGCGGCCCCGGGCGACATTCAGGTTCAGCCGGAACTGCCCCAGGGTGAGGAACATGCTGAGCAGGGCGAACAGCAGCATGCCGGGAATAAAGATCAGCGCCAGGGCTGCGTCGGGGGGATTGCCTCGGGGTTGTCCCCCCGCCAGCAGCGATACCAACAGAATGAGACCGAGGTAGAACGCGAACTGAATGAAGGTCGACAACAGCCACGAACCAATCAGCAGCCCCGCTTTGTTCTGGAAGATTCGCCAGGCATTCTCGAAGACTTCCGAGGCCGCCACTTGCCGGGGAACGCCTGTTTCAGAGTAGGTGTCTTCCTCGGCGGCGGCATCATCAAGCAGTTCGCCGCAAAATCGGCATTTCACGGCCTCCACGAGGATGCTCTCGCCGCACATCGGGCAGGGGTGGCGTTCGCGTGTCTCGTCCGCGGCTGAGTCAGCAGCTGCACCGCGGCGGGTCGACCGGCCCGGCAGGGTCTGGCGGAGCTCTTCCTCGGGGACCTCCCAGTCCTCTTCGGTCGCTGGGAGAGAAGAGGCGACGGCCGGGGGGGGGACGGTCACCCGTTCACCACACCCCGGGCACTTGGCCGAGCGTCCGGCTTTGTCTTCACTGGTCGAGAGCAGCTTCTGGCAGTGGGGGCAGGAAAATTCGATGGGCATGAGAGAGCGCCGCAGAAAAGAGCCAGAAAAATGACCAAGAGGAAATGGTGACCGCCCGCCGTTGCTACGCCCCCGACTCGATCTGGGAGAGGCCCCGCGCCGACTGGCGGTAGTCAACCCGCAGGGCGAGGTAGGTCATGGCGACCAGCAGTGTGGCCAGAGGGGAAGTGAACAAGATTCCGACACAGCACAACAGCACCCCCCCCAGGTGCAGGCCGAAGTAACACACCCCCAGCAACAGCCCCAGGCCATACTGATTCTGGGTGAGGTTGAAGGCGCGGTTCAGACTGTCGGTGACGCCGTCGACCTCATCCACAATGAAGTAGAGGTACGGCCACAGCCTCAATGCCACGAGAATCCCCGGGATCACGCAGGCAATTGTTCCCAGGCCAGTCGCCAGGCCAAAGACGATTCCGCTGCCCACGGTCGGCCAGAACCAGCGTCCCCCCGCGAACAGCTCGCCAATCGCCGGGAGATTTCCCCTCGCGAGCTTCAGCATGCAGTGCGCATACCCCGCCGCAGTCCAGAATTGCACACCCCAGGTCAGGCCCAACGACACCAGGAGAGCAGGAAAATAGACCGCCGGTTCCAATCGCCCCTGCTCATTGAGGAGATTCAGTGCATTTTGAGGCAAGGCGGCCACAAAGTTGATGAGTGCCACCACCAGCCCCAGGCCGACCGCCAACCCCATATTGTTCTGGAAGACCTCCCAGGTTTTTTCCCAGATCAATCCAAAGTCGGCCCGCAGTCCACTGGGGTCCGCGGACTGTGTTTCGGCGAACTGCTCACCACAAAACCGGCAGACCTTCGCCTCGGCCAGGATCAACTCGCCACAGACGGGGCAGGGGTTGCGGACCCGATCGAGCCCATCCTCAGCTCCCCCTTCAGCTGACAATCCGGAGGTTTTCGGTTGACCTGTCCGCAGCTCCCCGAGACCGGATTCCGCCGTTTGGGAGGGGCCAGGGACTGTCAGCGGGGCACTGCATCCCGGGCACTTCGCCGCCCGTCCCGCCTTGTCGTCGGACGTAGAGAGCGGTTTTCCGCATTCGGGACAGGAAAACTCAATCGTCATCAGTGCGGTCCTGATCGATCCAGGGTTGATCCGCGAGGTTCACTTCAGAACCTGACGGCCGTCTGGCGATCTTACCCGACCTCCGGGTACGGGGATACCCTGCCGCACTGCCCCCGCTGTTACCCGAGGGTGAGGAACGCCAACAGCGCTCCCTGCAACACCGCGATCGAAACGGTGATGGTCAAGCCCCAGCGGGGTCGCACCCAAAAGCAGAGACAGAGAGCTCCCAGCACCACCATCGACCCCAGGAATTTCAGGCCCACCAAAGTGGCGGCACTCCATTCGTCATACGCCAGCAGCCACAGGGCGATGGGATTGCATTCCATCACGTCCAGCGACTCCTGAAACCGCACCGTCAGATAGGTGTCATATGCCGAAACCAACCCAATCAACACCCACAGCAGCGCGAACACACCCACCTGTCCTGGAGGTGTCCCTTCGCTCAGAGGTTGTGGTTGAAACCGCGGATCCTCCCAAATCGAAGGTCGATTGGACGTCAGGCTGCGGGACAGCGGGCCTCCTGCTAAGCCAACGTCCGTCACAGTCAGGGAACTCATGTTGGTTCTCGCGACATGGGCCAAATGCCCGGTGGCTCTCCACCAAGCCCCGGGGCATTTGTGAAACAGCGAGTTCCATGGCCATCGCGGACCAGTGCGAACTCTCTGGGTTTGCTGGGAACGCAAACTCCATGCCCAACCCGGCATTCTTCCCGAATCGGCCGATTTCCCGCGTCGTTACAGGATTAACGCTCTCCAGACCACACAGCTGTGCCTGTAATTCATTCAGGGCTGCACTGAGTGAGGGCCTTGGGTTGGCTTGGGAGCCGTGGTGAAGATCGGCATTTGATCGGCAACACCAGTTTTCAGGCGTGGAGAGCCGGGGGTGCTGAAAGGGGTGGCGTTTTTTGGGGGTGGTGTGGGAGTGGTGGGCACTGATGCGGGTTGTTGGCGCGGTTTGGGATCGAATGGCACTCCGGAGACTCGGCCCAAACCGGATCCGCCGGGGCTGGGCTCAGTCCAGACCTTCGCCAAACGACTCCGCCGGACCGTCGCCGGGAACTGGTCCGGGAGGGAGGGGGTCAGCCCCCTGGGGACCGCGGCCCCCGCGTCGCCGCCGGCGCTGGCGGCGTCCGCGCCCAGCCTCGCTTCCTTCCGACGGGATCTCGCTTCCTGCAGGGCCGGCGTCTGGTCCGTCCCCTTCTGGGGTTCGCTCAGCATCGTGTCGCCGGCCTGGCGAAGGGGCGCGAGTCGGAGGCCCTGGCGGCGCGTGGCGAGGAAGTTCCGGGAGCTGTTCCGCGCTCGGAAGGGGCGTGGAGTTCCCTGGCCCCGCCGAGGGGTGACTGTCTCGCTGGCGCCCCCGGCGACGTCGACGTCCGCTCGACCCGGCCCCGGTTTTTTCTCGTTCCGTATGGGTGGGGTAGGAACCACTCGCCGGAAGGGGGCCGGGAGGGCTGCCCGAAAGAGAGTCCGCATCCCCGGGCGCCGTGTCGTTCGCGGGAACCGAACTCGCCTCGTCACGCCGGGAGGAGGAGCCGGGTCGATCGGGACGGCGCGGGCCACGTGGGGGAGCCGCGCCTCCCCGGCTGCGGTCTCCTCGCGCGGCAGGGGGGGCGGAGGATTC
>JBKDUK010000191.1:0-12732 GCA_046339535.1 Planctomycetaceae bacterium
AGGGGAAGCAGCAGCAGCCGTTGAGAGCGGCAGCGACGACCAGACCGAAGGCGAGAATGAAGAGCTTCTGCATGGCGGGATTCCTTCACAGAGATGGGTCAGGTTCCACCCTGTCGACGGGTCCCCAGGGGATGGGGGCGAAGGGTGGGAAGGGAGGCGGAGAGATACGACATCCCCGAAAACTCAACAAGCCCGATTGCGAGAACTTGAATGATTTTGTCGGAAAAGACTGTAATTCTTACAAATCGTGTCGACGGCGGTGGGTCCTCGGGGGCATTCCCCGTTTTCCGGGTGGTGGGGAACCGATAGGAACGGCATGAACCAGCACATTCCTGCCACAGATCGTCGTCGGTTCCTCACCTCACTCGTGGGCGCGGGGGCGGCCGGGTTGTTCGCCCCACTCGACCAGGTGTGGGCCGGGGGGCCCAAAGACCGGCTTGGCTCCCGCCTGCGGGAACGCCGCGACGGGGCCCAGGTGCCCGTGCAGGCCGCCTCGTTCTCGGCCACCCCGGGCGAAGACCAGCTGAAGGTGTTGCGTGAATCGGCGATGGGCCCGGCGGCACAGGCGGTGGAAGAGGCGCTGGGGCTGGTCCGCAAGACCGCCGGCTACGTCTGCACGCTGGTGAAGCGGGAAGTTCCCCGCCCCGGCAGCCCGCTGCTGAAGTCGACGATGGTCATGAAGCTGCGGCACAATCCGTTCAGCGTCTACCTCAAGTACGTCGAGCCGCATGGCGGGCGCGAAGTGCTGTACGTCGATGGCCAGAACAAAGGACGGCTGTGGGTGCACGAAGGGGCGGGCATCGCCTCGTGGGTCGGCACCGTCTCGTTCGCCCCGACGGCCGACAAGGTGATGGAAGAAAACCGCTACCCGATTACGATGGCCGGCTTGGAACGCGGCCTGAGCCAATTGCTGACCCGCTGGGCGGGGGAAGCGAAGCACGGCGAGGCCGAGGTGCGGCTGGTCGCAGGGGTGGATGTGGCCGGGGTGCAGGGAGTGATGCACGAAGTGGTGCACCCCACCTCCCGCCCGCAGTTTCCGATGCACAAGGTGCAGGTGACGATCCATCCGCAAACCAAGCTGCCGATCCGTCTGGCCGGCTACGGCTACCCCGCCCAAAAGGGGGGCGAGGCACCCCTGGTCGAAGAATACACCTACCTCAACCTGCGGACTGATCTGGCGCTGCAGGACATCGACTTCGACATCAAGAACAAGCAGTATTCGTTCTGACGAAGCACCGTCGCGCATTTCGCGGGATCGAGGTGTGGTGGGAAAGGGAGGGTGTCGGGGGAGTTTTTTCCCGGCACCCAAGACACGAAACAAGCTGGTCGAGTGATCTCGCGGCAGCCGTTTCAATTGTCGTGCTGATTGGGAACTGAAGCGCTTTCCAGGTGGACCCCAACAGCCTCATCCTGGGATTGAAACGGGATATCAACGCGGGCGTTCGGGATTGATATCACGAAATTTCCGAATGTTTCCAGATGCGCCAGACGGATCTGGCGACACGCCGTATCATGGGGCGGAGGGACGCAGAGAGGTTCGGTTCGCCGATCCTTGCGGTGAGACATCCGCAGTCGATTGATCCGGTGTTGCGGGGCGGCACGTGGCTGCCGCAGCGAGCTGCAACGATGTGTTGCCTGGGTCATGCTTCCAGTAACTGAACATTCCGGTGAGTTCAGGCGAATGCAGTCGGGTTTGAACCCTGGCACAAACCGTGGCGTGGAGGGTGGAAGCCGTCCAACAGCTCAAGTCCGCAACCCTCTGAGTAGCTGTTCCGGTCTCGGGTTTGGGTTGGAGCAAAACACGAGGCAGCGACCGTGAAGTGACGGGTGCCTATGGTCTCACGTGATTCGCCTGGTTTGCCCTGGAGGCGGGGCGGAAAACTACTTCCGCGCCGCCTTGTCTCCCGACAGGTGCGCCTTGAGGTCATCCACCGACGCGTTCCGGCTGATCACCCGGCCTTCCGGGTCGACCAGGAACATCGTCGGCAGGGTGATGATGCCGAACTTCCGGGCCGGGGGGCTTTCGAGCCCCCCGTCTTCGTGAATCTGCGGCCACGTGATGCCTCGCTGGCGGATGTAGCTATTGGCCAGTTCCTGCTCGGGATCGAGGTTCACCCCCAGGATCTCAAACCCGCGCGCGCGGTGCTGCTCGTACAGCTCCTTCAGTGCGGGGAGATCCTCGGCGGCCGGCTTGCTGCGCGTGTCCCAGAACAGCACCAGCAGCGTCTTGCCCTTGAACTGCTTGCTGTCGAGGTCTCCCCCGGTCAACGATTTGCCCGAAATCTGCAGCGGCTTGCCGTTCAGCCCCAGCCGCAACAACGCCCCATCCGAACGCCGGGCTGACTCGGTCTTTGCGAAACTGGTCGACACCTTCTGGTACCAGCTGCGGGCCTTCTCGACCTTCCCCGCGAACTCGTATTCGAACCCCAGCTGGAGCCCCGCCTCGGCGGCGTCTTCCGACTCGGGATACAGCTCCAGAAACGCCTCGAGGTCCTTCAGCCACTTGTCATGCACCTTGCTCCGCCCCTCGTCATCCTCGGCATCCCGCATCGCCACCGTGTGCTCGGCCCATGTCCGGCGATACTCGGCGAACGCCGCCAGCCGTGGAAACTTCTTCTTGATCTCCTTCTCGAGCGCCTTCATCCGGCTGATGCCGGGCGGGTAATGCCCCGACTGCACCCCCGCGTTGATGGTGTCGAGCAACTGCCGCACCCACTGCTCGCGGTCGGCATCGGTCTCGGACTCGTTGAAAATCAGCACCAGCGTGGTGTCGAGTTCCTTGTAGTGCTTCTCCCAATCGGCCCGGGTCGCCGTCGCCGGGGGAGGCGCATCCTGCAGGGCCCGCAGCCGTTCGAACAGCTTGACCATCTTCTCGGACACCGCCCCCGAAGGGGTGGGAGTGCCGGTCGCCGCCACCGCCCCCTTGGCCGACTCGAACATCACAATGCCGCTGGGAAGTTCGACATTCCCCTCGGGATCAGCCGGGGTCGGAATGCCGGTCAGCTTCCAGGCGTCATTCACCCGAATCAGTTCGCCCAAAACCACAATGCCCTGTTTCTTGGCGTCGCCGTAATCGACAAACGCCATCGCGTTCTCGGTGACGAACAGATCGCTCTGGGTGCGGTGCGTGTCGGCGGGAATGACCCCGGGCCCCGACGAATCAAACCGCCGCCACACGGTGCGGGGGGTAATGACCTTCGACCCGCGGGCCACCTTGGTCAGGCGGGCGGAAGCCCCTTCGACCGACTTGAGCAACGCCTCTTCCAGCGGTCCCTTCAGCCCCAGGGTCTGGATGTCGGCGGCGTTGATCAGCAGCGGAGCCAGCAACTCGGCGTCGTTGGCCACCAGGGCCCGCACCGCCATCCGGCTCACTTCCTCGGCCGAGATCACCTTCCATTCATCGATGCGACCATCTTCGTTGGTGTCGAGACCCCAGCGGGTCCCGCCGAGGTTCAACCAGCGCACCTGGTCGATCTTGTTGTTGCCATTGGTGTCGAGCTCGCGATAGACCTCGAGCCCCCCATTGAAGTAACCCCACTGGTCGGTCTTGTCGTCGCCGTTGGTGTCAAGAAACCGCCGCAGGGTCTGGCCGGCCGGTCCCATCACGAGGTACCCCTCGTTCTGGCCGATCAGCTCCACCTTGCACTTCCCCCACTCTTTCTTGTCGGGGGTGTCGATTTCGACGTCGGAATGCTGCGGCTTGAAGGTCGAGAGAATGTACTCGACCGTCACTTCGCGTTTTTGGGCCTGGGCCGGCACAGACAGCAACAATCCCAACCAGCCAGCCACGACACAACGAACCAACGCGGAACGCATCACAGACTCTCCCTCCAAGGGTGGAAACGCCTCGGGGGTCTGTATCTCAGGTCCGCGATTCAGGTCAACGGCAGTTTTCTGGGGGACAGCGGCAAGCGGCGCAGGGGGGGCTTGCTGCGCAGAGTGCGTGGTCTGGCCGTCGGCTCAGGGCTTGGCGGTCGCGGTGGGGTATTCCCCCGCCTGCAGTCGCCGGAATCGCAGGTTGGTCGTCGGGTCGTGTCCCTGCAGGCTCAGTCGTCCGGGCTTAATGCGCAGCCCTTCCCGGGGGTTCTCGCTCGGTTTGCGGGGGTCGGTCCAGTCGGTCACCTGCTCGCCATTCACCCAGGCGGCGATGTGCGGTCCGGTCGCCACCAGGGTCAACTGCGTCCATTCCCGGTCGTTCGAGACCACCTTGCGGGCGGGAACCCGGCGGTAGATCCCCCCGGTGCCGAAGTCGAGCGGCTGGGTGCGGTCGTTGTCTTTGAACCCATTGTGAATCTGCAGCTCGTAGCCGTTGGAGGGGTCTTTCTCGGTCCCGGGCATGGCGCGGAAGAAAATGCCGCTGTTCAGCAGGGGCCCGTTGGTCTTGGCCTGCGCCTGCAGCACGAAATCGCCGAACTCGGCCTCACTCTCCAGAAAGCCCCGGCCATCGACCACCTGGATCTCGGTCTCTTCCACCGTAAACCGGCTTTTGCTGCCGGGCACCAGGTGCCAGCCGGCGAGGTCTTTCCCGTTGAACAGGTCGCGGGTCGACAGAGGACGGAGGAAGATGTTGCGGTACTCGGCCTTCCCGGCGTTCTTCTGCAGACCAATCACCCCCCGGAACCGGGCCTCGGGACGCTCATCGGTGAAGTCGAGAATCTGCCGCCCATCGAGCCACACCTGGATCTTCCGCCCCTGGCAGATCACGCGGTAGGTCATCCACTTCTCTTCCCCCGAGACCTTCTCGGTCGGCTTCACAATGCCCACGAGGCTGCCGGTGGGGAAGGCCGGGTGCGAATCGCACATGTTGAGCTCGTAACAGTCTTTCGTCACTTCCTTGGGAGTGGGCAGGGTCCGCAGGAAGATGCCGCTGTTCCCCCCCTTTTCGAGGCGAAAATCGCAGAGCAGTTCGTAATCGGCGAATTCGCTCGTGGTGTTCAGCAGGCCGGGTTCCCCCTGATCGGCCTGGATGACCCCGTCGACAATCTGCCAATTCACGTCGTTGTTGGGTTTCCATCCGAATGTGGTGGTGCCGTCGAAGAGGCGAATCCAGCCGTCGGCGATCTCTTCGGGCGACAACTGGTTGAGAACCCGCTCGGCCCCCTGGAGGGGAACCGCCGCCAGCACACCGCACAGCATCAGGAAAAGCGAACGCAGCATGATGCAGACCCACACACTCGGAACAGGAACGTGTCAGATCCGCATGGTAGCGCGGCCCGGACGGCCGCACAACCAGCCGCGCGTCGCCCGCGGCCCCGGCGACCCTCGATCAGCCCACCGACGATCGCCCGTCATCACCCCGGTGCGATCGCTGAACCGAGGGGGAGGGGGACCAGCCGGGTCATTTCAGAATGGTCACCAGCAACAGCGTCGGCTCGAGCGCCTGGATGGCATGGGGCAGGCCGGGGGGCAGCTGGAACCATGCCCCCCGGGAAGCAGTCTGCGTCGCATCGGCGAGGGTCACGTCGACTCTCCCTTCCACAACCTGCAGCAGCACGGGGTGCGGTGCCTGGTGACGGGGCAGACCGGCCCCGGCGGCGAAGCCAAACAACACGACGCGGGCATGCAGATCATCCCGCAGCAGCGTCTGCCGGCGACCGGTGGGCGGCGGGGGAAATTCTTCGACGAGGTGATGGCTGGTGAGGGCCGGGCCCGCGTTCGCGATGGAGCCCACCGCCTGTTCGCAGCTTCGCAGCAGGGCCCGCAGCGAGGCGGGGTCGGCCAGTCGATGATCTACGCCGACCTCGATGAGCGCCGCAGGGGGCAGACCGCTGGCACGCAGCAGTTCCTCCGAATCGATGAAGGGAATCACTTCATCCTGAAGGGAATGCAAAATGAGCGTGCCGGGTTTCGCCGTGTGGGCGATCCCCCACCGCCGCCATGCGGGGCAGAGCAATACCAGAGGGGTCGCGCCGCTGCGCAGGTTCAGGGCGACCGCCCCGCCGCGACTCGAGCCAACCACGACCTGCGGCTGGAACCGGTCGAATTCCTCCTGAGCCGTGGCCAGGGCCCGCTCGAACGAATCGTCATCCAAAGCGGGGTTGGCGACCTCATGACCGTGTTGTTTGAGGTGGTTCGGTTTCACCCCGCCCACCACCGAATGCCAACCGTGGAGAAACAGAATCTTCATGCGGTTCTCCAATGTCGTGGCCTGTTGACCGGGCCGAAGTCAGGCCGACGGTTTTTGCCCGGACCGGCGCTGGTGGAGCACCTCCTGGTAGATCTCGCGAAGCCGGCGGGTCATGGTCTGGGCGCGAAACTGTTCGGTGAAGAGCCTCCGCCCGGTCGCACCCAGCCTCTCCCGCAAACCCTGATCGCCCGCCAGTTCCAGGATCGCCGCGGTCAACGCCGGGATGTCGCGGGGAGCCAGCAGGCAGCCGGTCTGCTGCGGAAGAACCACTTCGCGGGCACCGTCGATGTCGTAGCTGATGACCGGTCGGCCCGACAGCAGTCCCTGCGGCAAGACCCGGGCCAGGCCTTCGCGCAGGCTGCAGTGAACCACCATGTCGCTGGCTCCCAGCAGCTCGGGCACCCGTTGCGGCGGCACCAGCCCGGTGAACTGAAAGTACGGGGTCAAACCGAGTTGGGCGATCTGTTGCTGCAACGCGGCCTGCAGCAACCCGTCGCCAATAAACAGGAAGCGGACATTCGGATTCGCGGCCAGCACCCGCGGGGCGGCGGCGATCACATCCTCATGCCCCTTGAGCCCGAACAACCGGGCGACCTTGGCGACGACGATTTCCTGGCCAGAGTACCCCAGTTCGCGGCGAACCACTTCCCGGGATCGGGGCGGGTTCAAAAATGGTTCGACTTCCATACCGCTGTAGACTGTCACAAACTTGTCGGGAGGGGCGATGCCCGCGGCGACATATTGCGTGGTCATCGCATCGCAGACGCTGATCAGTCGGTCGCAGCGCCGGGCGGCCCACGCTTCGGCCCAGCGATAGGCCTGGTACGCGACCCGCGATTGATAGGCATGAAAGGGACTGCCATGGATCGTATGGACCACGGGCAACCCCAGCCGCCATGCCGCGGAGCGTCCCAGAACCCCTGCTTTCGAACTGTGGGTGTGCACGATGTCTGGCTGCAGTTCCGCCAGCCACCGTTTCAGGGTTTGGTGGCTGCGCCAATCTTTCCAGGGATCGATGGCCCGTCGCAGTTCGGGAAGAATGCGGACCTGCCGATGGCCGGCGGCCGCGCGTTCCAGCAGACTTCCCTCGGGGCCAATCGATGGGCCGGTGATGAGCGTGACGTCATCTCCCCAGTCATCCTGCTGCCCTTCAATGGAGAGCAGGGTATTCTCCTGGGCTCCCCCCAGGATCAGGCGGGTGATGATGTGGACGATCTTCATGCCGGGATTATACCGGCCGGCTGATCCGATGAAACCAGCGCTCGATTTCCCGCCAGATCCAGAGCACCAGCAGACTTGCCAATCCGGTGACGAACCCGGTGAGACAGACACGATGCCAGTTCCAGTACAGAGGCGTGCTGGGTGCTGGGGGTGGCTCGAAAGCCATCTGCAATGGCCAGCTTTCTTCAGCGGCGGCCACGTCCTCGACTGCGGCCGGGGGCTCGATTGCGGCGGACGGGTCATCAGTCGATGGGGTTGCCACCACGGCTGGAGAGAGAGTCGAGCCATCCTCCTCATCATTCCCTGCACCGGTGGGGTGGCGCGGCTCGGGAGCTGCCCGGCCGGTCGCCCCGTGGGCGATGGCAGTGTCTCGCTGCGGAGTTTTGCGCCGATGGGGCGAGCGATCGAACCGTTTGGCGTTCGCCGCCAGCGCTTCGAACTCTTCGTCCGTGAGCTGGGGGATCTCGATCTCGTCGGGATTGGCTGCCGCGAGGGGCTGGGGGGGCTCAGCACGAAGTGTGGGCACGGGGTCCGCCGCCACCGACGTCTGCGGCGCGACAGCCTGTGGAGGAGTCTCTTTTCCGGCGACAGCCATCGAAGCCATGCGTGCGGCACGGCGGGCCTGCGCCAGCGCGGCCGCGGCCGGGAAGTCGGGCAGGGGGGGACGGCGTTCGCCCCAAATCCGATCAATGAACTGGGAGGGGCTTTCTTCGCCGGCGGCGTAACGCACCCGTTCCGAGAACTCCAACCGCTCGGCAATTTGAGCCAGCCGCAGCGCCTCCTCTTCGAATCCGAGTTCCAGGTTCTGGCGGGCACGTTCCAGCAGGCGATTGGCTCGTGGCCGATCCTTGGAAGATTCCGCAGCCGATCTGGAGGGCGAACTCTCTTCGGACGATACCAGCCGCACTTCTCCATTCGGCTTCCGAGCGGGTGTCGTTGGGGCCTTCGCGGCGGCGGTGACCGGACGATGAGGGCTTTGAGCGCTGTTGGGAGACGTCGGCGGCGACACCTTCTCGCCAGCCAGGGGCAGGGGGGTCCCCACCAACTGCTCGGTGGGATCGGGGACCCGCAATTGATGATGCTGCCGCGGTGCAACCGCCGGCTGAGGTCCGGTGGGCTGATGCGAGGCGATCGGACGAGCCGTGTGCCGGGGCAGGCCTTGGGGGCGCCCGCGCGTCGCAACTGCCGCTGTATGCACCGATTGAATCGTGGTTCGGCCCGGTGTCACCGCGCAACCCCACTGACTGGCCACAAACAGCGTGGTCAGCAGCACGCGAAGGGGAAGGGTTCGCGACGAGGTATTCGGGAAGAAGCCGAGGTGCATTCCAGGAGATGCTCGGGAGGGTCCGGGCAGGGGAGTCTGCGTCCGCAGTCGAATGTGTCTCGGTTATCGATCTGATTGGTTGGAGGACTTGAGTTGAATTTGCCGGCTCTGTCGTCTGTGATGGGTGTTATCAGTCCTCTTGGATGCGTGCGGGACCTCGCGATGCGGAGCTGGAGAATCTCCGGGGTTGGGACAAGATGCGACAGGAAAGGAAAACGGTGGTCTGGTGGTTCTGGATAAGATGTGGGTCTGGCGGGTTTTGGGCTGCAAAGCGGGCCGGCGGATCCGATCGTCGGGGGGGGCTGGCCCGGTCAGTCGTCCCGGGAGCCCTCGTCACCGGGGCGAATCTTCGCAGTCAGATCCTGTGGATTCACCCCAACTTCTGCAGTAGTCTGCATAGAATGGTAGCCGGTGTAACTCGGCGTTCCGTCCCCATACCGGTCCCCTCTGGCCCCACGACACGTCCTGTGCGCCGCTGCTCTTCCCTTGAGGAATGCAACATGCCGCTCTCCCGGTGGTTTCCCTGTCTTGTGATCATCACGGTTGTCGTCTGCTCACCCGCGGCGGTTCTGGCACAGCGCCGGGGCGGCTCGAGTGGCGGGGCGCGGTCCGGGGGGGCCCGGCCGTCCGCGGGGGGATCTTCGAGGCCCTCCTCCGGCGGGAGCGCGCGACCCTCGGCAGGGCCTTCGAGGCCTGCCGCCCCCTCCTCGGGGGCCAAGCCGGGAGGGGCGTTTGGAGGGGGGACCGGGAAGACGGGGACGGCGGCTCCGTCGGGATCGACCTCGTCGAAACCCAAGGCGCCCGCCCCCGGATCGTCTTCCTCAGCGGCTGGAGGAAGTGCCAAACCCTCGGGGGCGTCCTCCGGAAAGTTCGCCGGGGGAACGGGCGGATCCACCTCCAGTCCAACCGCCGGGTCGAAGCCCCGCGCGACCGACACGGCCAGTCCCAAGGCGCAGTCTCAGCGGCGGGAAGAGAGTCGCCGGTCGTTCGTGGAGACGCAACGGGCCACGGCACCTCCCCGTTCCGAAGCGACCGTCGGCGGTCGCACCGTCAAGGTCGACGCGCAGTCGAAAGGGGTCAATGACCTGCGCGGGCGCCCGTCGTCGTACATCCAACCCGAAGAGCGCCAGCGGCGCATCGTGAACCATGTGACGGTCTACAACTACAGCCATCCCTACGACTACTACTGGGGCCGCCCGGTGGGTTATGGAATTGGCCCGTACTCGCTGGGATTCTGGTGGATGATGATGGAGTGGAATGCCAGCCGGCGGGCGGAGTGGCTCTACCACAACCAGTCGCGGATCAGTGCCGAGGCCTATGCCGAAGCTGCCCGCGACGCCGAGGTCCAGCGTCGCCTGGCCGCCCTCGAGGCCGAAAAGAAACAGCGCGATCCCGACTATGTCGATCCCGAGTTCGCCGAGAATCCGAGCGACCAGTACGACCAGGACTACGTCGAGGCGGCCTACAACCCGACCGTCATGCCGGCGGCCGCGGCACAGCCCGCAGTGGTCAGGTCGCAATCGGGAGGCGGTTGGCTCTGGTCACTGCTGCTGACTCTTGGCGTTTTGGCGGGGTTGTGGTGGCTGGTCTTCCGGATGCGGTGGGGCCGCTGACCTCTGCGTGTGACGGCCCCCCTGCGCTCATCACGTTGGCCTCCGGTCCCGGTGACCATATCTTCCTCACGTCTTGTTTCCCCACCGCCGCGGAATCTCCGTGGCGACGAGAGCCATCGAAATGACATCAGCCGACGGCAAAGGACGCACGCTGTTCGAGATGCTGACCGGCCGGAACAAGCGGGATATGACCCCGCAGGAGCAGCGGGTTCACACTCCGCTGCGTTGCCGCGTGGGAACCTCGGTGATGGTCACCCATGACACCGACCTCGCCGATCTGGTGTTCTTCATCGAATCGATCTGGGTGTGGGAAACCATCGTCGGGACGCGGCGGTTCTACCACACCGATTACAATCTGAAGGCCCGCGTGATCGATGGCTCGCAGCCAGTGCGGCTCAAACTGCGACTCATTCCCGATGAAGATATCGGGAATGAACTCGGACACCGCGTGCAGGTCTTGCAGGCATTCACTGAGTTTGGCTGGGATTTTGCGGAGAAAAGCGATTTCCTCTCCGTGCTGGCGGACCCCGATGGGGTGTTTCGGATTCTGCAGGATGCCGATGGGGTGGCGTATGACGAAGCCGACCAGCCGACCTACTGGCGAATTGACGACGTGCGGTCTCCTTACCGCTGCCGGGTGACCATTCTCAAGGACCGTGATGGCGACGGCACCGTTCAGGCCGACGAACTGGAGCAGACCGAATATCTGGTCTGGGATTACCACCGCAGCACGACCAGCCCGGTGACCGGGAAAGAGTTCATCGAGCTGCTGAATGTGGAAGAAGAAGTGCAGATCGTGGATGACGAACCGGAGTGCCTGTGGTTCACCATTCTCATCGGCCGGGAAGTGGAGCCGATGCAGATTACCCTCGCCTGAAAAAATGTTTCCCTGACGGGAGGTTCTGGCGGTGCGACTGAGGGTGTCCCTGAATTCTGTTGTCTGGGTGCAGAGCTCGCATTTGTTCCCCGGATTGCGGCTTGATTTCCCGGGCCTCAGTGGGTGGCTATAATCGGGAAGTTCCTTGGCCTTGTAGCCCGCTCGCGGGGCTCGGCCTTCTGCTTGCGACCCGCCCCGGTCTCATTCTGTCTGTGCGCCCTCATTCCGTGAACACGACGTCTGCCCCTCTCTACTCACTCATTCTGGCCGCAGGCAAGGGGCGGCGCATGCGCAGCCAGACCCTGCACAAGGTCTGCTTCGAGATTGACGGTGTTCCGGCCATTCATCGGGCCCTCGATGTCTACAACCGGCTGGGTGTTGTCCGGAATGTGGTGGTTGTGGGAGACCTGGCCGGCCAGGTGGTGGAGCTGGTCGGCAAGCGCTACCCGAATGTGGTTTTCGCCTATCAACCCGAAGCCCGGGGAACGGGCGATGCCGTACAGTGTGGTCTGCCTGCCCTCGCCGAGATTCCCCCTCACGCCCGGATCCTGGTGGTGGCGGGAGACAAGCTGGTCGACGGGCCCGTGCTGGAGCGGCTGCTGAAGCGCTGCCAGGATGAAGACGCCGACCTGGGTATGGTGGTCTCTCCCGCCAGTTGGGGCGGGGAATCCGCGGGGCGGGTCTTGACCACGACCGCCGGTCGCCCGTTGGCGATTGTCGAGGCCCCCGATATCCGGATGAGGCAGTGCCGTGCGCAACTGCGGCAACTGGTCGACAGTCTGCCGGCTGAGCAGTTGTCGGCGACACGCCTCCAGGGAATCATCGAAGAGCACCTGGGCAGCAAGGGGGTTTATTCCCGCGTGATTCCCGGGGGCCCGGCGGCCGACAGTGCGGGACTCTACCCCCGCGAGGCCCTGGCCGATGCGTTGCAGCGTTGCGAGATCGATTTCGAGCCGCTGCCTGGCGGGGACCGCATCTCGGCGGAAGCGGCCTGGAATGCCCCGTGGCGCAATGAATTCGTGTACGTGGTGCGGATGGGAGCCCTGCAGGCCGGTCTGCTGCACATGCAGTCTGGCAATTCGCAGGGGGAGAGTTACCTCACCGATGCGATTGGCGCGATCTGCACGTCCCGCCGAGCCGACCGTCAGGGAGATCAATACCGGGTGGTGCTGGAGCCGACCGTCCACCCCCATGAAGTCCTCAGCTACAACAATCCCGAGGAGTTGCTGCAGATTGAAGACCATCTGCATGGTCGTCGCCGGCACTCGGAATCGACCTTGCGGGGGCGGTTGGGAAGCGAGCGTCTGAAGCGTGTTGCCGAGTGGCAGCGGATTTTTCCGGCCCAGGGACCACTGCCGGAGGCCAGTCGCCAATTGCTCGCCGACTGCTATGGCGAGGAACCCGCGATTGTGGCCGACCGCGCCCGCGCCCTGGGGAGCGTGTTGGCGGAATTCGCCCGCCGCTATGGGGAAGAGCGGGAGGTGGTGGTGGTCCGGTCGCCGGGACGGATCAATCTCATGGGCCGGCACATCGACTGGCAGGGGGGACACTGCAACCTGATGGCGGTGTC
>JBKDUK010000192.1:0-20847 GCA_046339535.1 Planctomycetaceae bacterium
TTCTTTCGTGATCGACATGTCTGCTTCCTGACTCGTGGTGCTTCCGGGGTTGCCGAAAACTGCTGGGATCCGAAACGTCACGCAGCAGTCAACGACACACTGCACGACCTTTCCTGCTAATGCCTGAAACCAGAACGCCCCCCGTCCGCCACGTACCATCACGTGACTCAACACGAAGAGCGGCCGGGAGTTGCGTCGATTCGATCAGCCCTCCCGAAGGTCTCGGGAACGACCTCTTCCGCCCCGCCCCAAACACCAGCCCCCTTAAGGAGCCCGTCTTTTGCCGAGGACCACCGACTGCGGCACAACGCCGTTCTGCTTCAATCTGTTCGCCAGTATGGTAACAAACCCCTCGTAAGATTCAACGCCAAAGCCCCGGGACGCCCCGCGAACCCCGTCCACAGGGCGGCCTGACCATGCTTGCCGATCCCCCAGACCCCTTCCTCAGACACCGCTCGGACTCCCGCGCCGCCAATTCCTTCCGGGCCCCCGTTCGCCGCCCCCCCGTTCACCCGGTCTGCCATCACCCCGGCCTCCCCGGCCCCCCGCGCGGGCCTGTGACGGATCATAGCGGGGGTTCGCCTCAGAGGGTCGCGGAGCGTTCACCCGTTGCTGCCAGTCCCGCAACTCCCGGGCCAGCGCGGCGGTCCGGTTCGGTTCCTGCCGCGACAGATTCCGACGTTCCCCGGGATCATTCCGCAGATCATAGAGCTCCAGCGACTGATCCTCGAAGTTCTCGATCAGCTTCCAGTCGCCGCGACGGACCGCACTGCTCGGCCGGCCGCGCCCTACATAACAAGGGAAATGCCAAAACAGGGCCTCGCGGGCCGGCAACTCCTTTCCCTGCAGCGCTGGCACGAGGCTCATTCCATCCACCGCCGGCCCCGGGCCCCGCTCAACCCCCGCCATCTCGATCAGCGTGGGAAAGTAGTCAATCGACTGGATCGGCTGGTCACAGACCCGACCGCCGGCACTCACCCCCGCTCCCCAGATCAGGGCGGGAACCCGTAGCCCCCCTTCGTACAACGTCCCTTTCCCTCCCTGCAGCGGAGCCACGCTGGCCGAGTCTCCCCCATTGTCGCTCGTGAAGACCACCAGCGTGTTGCGGGCGAGATCCCACTCTTCGAGTTGCTTCAGCAGGCGGCCGATCTGCAGATCGAGCTGCTCCACCGTCGCGGCATACGCCGGATCGATTCCGCTGTCCTCCGTCTGCCGGTCGCGGTACTTCCGCAGCAACTCGGGGGGAGGATCATACGGGCCGTGGACGGCATGCGGCGCGAAGTACAAAAAGAAAGGTTGTTGCCGGTGTTTTCCCACGAAATTCAACGCCTCGTCAGTCATCACCGCGGTCAGATCCCGTCCCCCAGCATCGCGGTAGGCGTCCTGGTCAAACCCCAGCTGTTTCGGGTTGCGGTACAGGTCAAATCCCTGCCCGGCCGGAGAGCCAGGTCCCGAACGTCCGCGGCCGAGGTTCCACATCCCAATGAGGGCCGTGGCGTATCCGGCCCGCTGTAACACCTCGGCCACCGTGTCGGTCGCATCCGGAAGTGACGCCTCGCTGGGGGTCGAGAGGATCTTGTGGCCAGGCTGCCCTGGCTCATGGCGAGAATCGACCACCGTAAACACCCGATGCCGCGGAGTGAACTGCCCCGACAACAAACAGGCCCGCGTCGGAGCGCAGTTGGGCGCACTGGCATACGCTTGCGGGAAGCGAACCCCCTCGCGGGCCAGCCGGTCGAGATGCGGGGTGTCAATGTGCTTGCTCCCGGCAAACCCCACATCCTGCCAGCCCAGGTCATCGGCCAGAATGAAGACGATGTTCGGCCGGGTGAGCTCGGCGGCGTGAATCACTGCCAAATCCAGATCCACGGCCCCAACCATCAGGGCGATCAGCGTGCCGGAAATCAGCGGGTGACTGGTCTGGAAGAAAAACCGGGACATCAACGGGAGGCTCCTTCGTCGGAGGAGGAGGAATCGGTCTTCGACTGCGGCTGTTTGGCTCCACCGCGCTTCCGGGGGTTTTGTCCCTTGTTGCGATTGGGCATCCCTCCTTCGGCGTTCTTCCTCCGCCGCCCCGCCTCACCAACCGGAATGGCCCGCAGCGTCTGGGTCAGCCGGGCGACCACGTCGGGATGTTGTTCGGCAACATTCCGTTTGTCCAGCGGATCCTCGACGATCTGGAACAACTCCACCTCTCCCTCGCGGCCCCCTCCCTGCACCAGTTTCCAGGGCGGATCGAAGCAGGCGTAATCGCGGATCCCCATCACAAACGGAGGGCGTTTCCCGCTCTCGCCGGTCTTCCAGGCCTGCCAGACACTGCGGCCATCGAACTCTTCGATGGGCCGGCCGGGCGACAGACCAGCCGCTTCACACAACGTCGGCCAGACATCCATCGCACAGGTGAAGTCGGTCGAGACTTTCCCCGCGGGAAGCTGACCGGGCCAGCAAACGAGGGCCGGGACCCGCAGACCTCCCTCATACACCGTCCCTTTTTCCGCACGCAGTTCTCCATTGCTGGCCCCCTGGCTGAGCTGGCCGCCGTTGTCACCAAAGAACAGCACGAGGGTTTCCTTTTCGACTCCTTCTTTCTCGAGTGCGGCCAGAACACGCCCCAGGGCGGCATCGAAGTATTTGAGATTCGCCAGCAGCACGGGGCGTTTGCCGCCGCGCCGGTTGGCGATCTTTTCGCCCGGAGGGGGCTGCAGCGGGCCATGGACGGCGTTGAACGCCAGATAGCCGAAGAACGGGCGGTCTTTGTCACGCGCCTGAATCAGCCGGATCATCTCCTCAGCCAACAGGTCGGTCGAGAATCCCGCTTCCTCCACCGGTTTGCCATTCCGCTGCCAGTCCAGTTCATCCCGGTCTTTGCGACGGTGGGTGGTGTAATCGATCGCCCCGTGGAGATGTCCATAGAAGTGGTCGAACCCCCGGGCCATCGGCAAGTATTCGGGCCCATTCCGCTCGGAATCGGGCGAGCCCCCCAGGTGCCATTTGCCGCAGAGCCACGTTTGGTAACCCGCCTCGCGCAGGCGATGTGGCAGCAGGGTGTACTTCCGATCGAGGCCGCTGGTGTTATTGACCCCGGTCCGGCGGGTGGCGAGCCCCGTCAGCAGGGCGGCCCGGGTGACGCTGCAGATCGGATTGGCGTAGAACCGGTCGAGCCGCAGCCCGTTCCGCGCCAGACGTTCGAGATTCGGCGTGACCACCTCCGGGTTCTGCCACGAGACATCGCCAAATCCATGATCATCCGAAACAACCAGCAGGATATTGGGGGCCTGCGAACCAGCCAGCAACCGGCTGTTTCCCGACAGGAATCCAGCCCAACCAACCAGCATCAGCAGAATCGCGGAGAGTCGACACATGGATGTTTGGCCAATCAGGAAGGGAACAAATGTCAAGAACGTCTTCACAACCTGGTACTGACTGAACCCCCCGAGTGCCGCCGGGTTTCGGCAGAGGTTGCCTGTGACACCAAGAGGTCACGGAACAGGTCTGCGGCGCAACCCTCCAGACACCCTTTGCGGCGGGTCGGGTGGGTGCCACGAAAAGCCTTTTTCCCAAGCCTCGCCCGCAGTCGGGGACGAAGACCACGCCGGAAGGTGGAACCCCCCAGATCACGCTGGACAGACACTGGTTCCCCGCGCACACCGGCTGATAAACTCACTTCCACTCCTTGACTTCCCGCCTCCTCCCTTCCCTCCTCCCGATGGCGACCTCCTCCCTGCAAGCTGTGCGCATCTGTTTGCTCCTGGGATGGCTCCTGGGCCTGGTTCTGACCGAGCCAAGACCGGCTGCGGCTACCGAGGAAGAGCCCTTCACCCAAACCATCCAGCCGCTGCTGAAGACGCATTGCGTGCAGTGCCACAACGTGGATGTGCGCAAGTCCGGAGTGCGGCTCGATCATCTGACGGCGACCGCCGAAGACTCGCAGATCGGCCTTTACAAGGCGATTCGCAAAGTGCTGGACGAGGGGACCATGCCCCCGGCCGACCAGACCCAGCCGACCGAAGACGAAGCCCGCGTTCTGGACCACTGGCTGGCGGGTCAGATTGTGGCCGCCCAGTCGCGGGTCGCCCCCCGCAACGGCGCGGTCCGCCGCCTGACGGTGCCACAGTACCGCAACACCCTGCAGGAACTGCTGGGGCTGGAAGAAGACCTGACCGACTCGCTCCCTCCCGATGGAGTCTCCAAAGAAGGCTTCACCAACAACGCCCAGACCCTGGGACTGTCTCCCCTGCAGGTCGAAGCCTATTTCCAGATCGCCGAACGGGCGCTGGCAGAGGCCCTGGTCGACGAGACCCAACCCCCGGTTATCCAACACTTCCGGATGGAACTGGGAGCGGGGCTGAACCGGGAACCCTGCCCCGACAATCTTATTCTCGGGGCCAACAGCGCCCTGCTCCCCAACGCAGATTTCGTCGTGACCGAGCCCGATCCGGTCAAACCGTTCCCCTACCAGCCGTTCCGCATGCAGCGGGTGTTCGACTTCATCGAGGGGTACCAGGGGAACGACACCGTCCGGGGCTGGCGGCATTACGACAGCATCTACCATGCGGTCTTCGCCTGCCTGCGGGGGTCCCCCGGGTATCCCCTGGGAGATGCCTGGCAGACGGTTCCCGAAGGGCTGCTGCTGCGCCCGGCCATTCCCAGCCCCGAGATCTTCGGTCAGTCCGACACCTACGGCCCCATGGCCAACTTCAAAATCTCGCTGCGCGAACTCCCCAAACAGGGACGCTTTCGCGTGCGGGTCAAGGCGGCCCGCTATCCCGACGCGCTGCTGCTGGAAAAGGGAACCGCCGCCGTCAGTCCCGCGAACGGTCAGGCACAACACATCCTGCCTCTGGGGGCCGAGGGTTTCGCCCCGGGGGAGGTGCCGACCGACGGCATTTACCAGATCGACGTGCAGTCCGCGCCGGGGGGACCGGGTGGAAAACTCTCGCACACACTGGGCAGCCGGTCGTTTGCGGGGCAGTTGTTCGAAGCCGAGAAACCAGCCGACGGTCAGGACCTGCTGGTCACTCCCCTGCTGGTGGTGCGGCTGCCGGCGGGACCAGTCGAGGCCCGGGTGCGGCTGCACGACAACGCCCGGCTGCGGGGCTTGGTTCTCAGTCGGCTCCCCGAAGAGCATCCCCTGGCGAAACGGTTCGCCGCCATGGAACAACGCCACCCCTCGCTGGGAGTCCACGTGGGGCTGCGCCGCGATTGCGGCAGCACTCTGGCCCGCGTCGGTCAGCCGCAGGCGGTGCGGGGGACCGAGCTGCAAGAGTATGTCTTCGGCGGGGCCATCAACGATTTTCCCACCCCCGATGTGGAAGAGAACAACGTCAACTATCTGGCGGGGGTCCGCGAGATTGGAGTCCGGCACGAGTACACCGACGGACGCGACATGCCGCGGCTGTTGATTCGCTCGATTGAGTTCGAAGGACCGTACCACGAAAGCTGGCCGCCGGAATCGCACCAACGCCTGCTGCCTGATCTTCCCTCGAAATCGGAGCCGGCGGCGTACGCCCGCGAGGTTTTGTCCCGGTTCGCGACGCGGGCCTTCCGGCGTCCCGTGACTGCCACGGAACTCGATTCCCTGACGGCCGTCTGGAAGTCGTCTCACGAGCGGGGAGAGGGAGAGCGGCAGGCTCTGGTCGATGCCTTCCTGGTGGTGCTGACCGCGCCGCAGTTTCTCTTCCTGATTGAGCAGAGCGCCACGCCCGAGCCCGAAGATCTGGACGACTTCGAACTGGCGTCCAAGCTCAGCTATTTCTTGTGGAATGGTCCTCCCGACGAACGGCTGCTGTCGCTGGCCGCCGAGGGAAAACTGCGGGAGGCACTCGATTCCGAGTTCGACCGCATGGTCCAGGACCAACGGTTTGAACGCTTCATCACCGAGTTCGGCTCGCAGTGGCTCGCGCTCGACAAGTTCGACGTGCTGGCGGTCGACATGAAGCAGTTCCCCCGCCTCACCCGCGACACCAAGGCCGAGCTGCGGCGGGAACCGGTCGAGTTTCTCAAGTACCTGCTCGACCAGAATCTCCCCGCCCGGCACCTCGTCGCCTCGGACCGCATTGTCGCGAACGAGGCGGTGGCCACCTACTACGGCCTGGGGAACCGGGTCGAGAGTGGCTTCGGGTTCGTCCCGGTCATGAATCCCGGCAATCACCTGGGAGGGGTACTCAGCCAGGCGGGAATTCTGGCGGGACTGTCGGATGGCCGCGAGGGGAACCCGGTCAAACGGGGTGCCTGGCTCGCCCGCAAAATCGTGGCCGAGCCCCCCGATGATCCTCCCCCCAATGTGCCGCAATTGCCCAAAGACGACGCGGGGGCGAAGTCCCTGAGGGAGAAGCTGGAACTGCACCGCAGCCAGCGCGGTTGCCAGAAGTGCCATGAAGGGATCGACCCCTGGGGGGTGCCGTTCGAAACCTATGATGCGGCGGGGTTGTACCGGACGATCGAGCCGGGGCACGCACGTTCTCAACTGCCCGATGGAACCGCAGTGACGGGGCTGGAAGAACTGAAGGCCTACCTCGCGCGGGACCGAATGGATCAGGTGGCGTTCAGCTTCCTGAAGCATGCGACGGGCTATGCCGTGGGGCGCAGCCTGGGCTACAACGAGCTGACCAGCCTGAGGGCGCAGGCCCGGAGTTTCCAGGAGCGGGAGTATCCGTTGCGGGACCTGTTGCGGTCGGTGGTTCGGAGTGACCTGTTCCTGAAGAAGTAGTAGACTGGAGCAACTGGCCCGGTGGGGCTGGTTCCGGATTTGGTTTGGGCTGTTCCCCACCCGGGGAAGCGTCTGTTGGCACTGCTGGAGACCTCTGCGATGACTCTGCCGCGCAAACTCGACCGTCGTGCCGTGCTCAAGGGATTGGCTGGCGTCTCTGTGGCCCTGCCATTGCTGGAGGCGATGGGCAAAGAGGTGGCCGAGGTTCCCCCCCGGCGGTTCTGTGCGATGTACACCGCCAATGGGATGTCGTTGCCGAACAGCAAGAACAACATCCCGGACTGGAGTTGGTTCCCGCAGCAGACCGGGGCCGACTTCACCTTCGGCAAGTCGACCGAGCCGCTGGCGCCGTTCAAGCAGAAGCTGAGTTTCCTGGGGGGCCTGCATCATCCCTCGGGGGTGAAGGCCGATCCCCACATGTGTTCCGACATGTGGCTGACCGGGGCCCCGCTGCACAACCCCAAGCCCGGGATGTTCAACAGCGTGGGACTCGACCAGATGGTCGCCCTGCACACCAAGCAATACTGCCGACAGCCCTCGCTGGTGCTGTCGATCGACGCCGGGGTGGGCTTCCTCTCGCGCACGGGCACCATTTCGTACAACATCGAAGGGAAGCCGATTCCGGCCGAGAACAACCCCCGGCAGGTCTTCGACCGGCTGTTCCGGGGCGACCGTTCCTCCCTGGCGGCGCAGCGTGAACAATTGCAGCGGCGCATCCGGCTGGTCGATGCGGTGCTTGAGAGCTCGCGGGCCCTCAACCGGCAACTGGGTCAGTCGGACCGCGAGAAGATGGACCAGTATCTCACGTCGCTCGACGAGATTGAGGCCCGGCTCGTCGCCTCGGAGAAGTGGATCGACATTCCCCTCAAGACCCAGGACTACTCGCACCTCGATCTCGACGCCAGTCCCGAGGGGGAACCGGCCGCCTATTACCGGAACATGTTCGACCTGATCGCCCTGGCGTTCGATGCCGACATCACCCGCTCGGTCGCCTTCATGCTCAATCGGGAGGATGGCATGGGGATCAGCGACACCTTCCCCCTCAAGCTGGGTCTGGGGCGCACCCATCACAACCTGTCGCATGCCGACGACCACGACGGGCAGCTGGCCTTCGCCAAATACGATCTGTTCCTCAGTGAGCAGCTGGCCGGCTTCCTGAAACGGCTCGAGGGTTACCGCGACACCCAGGGGAGCGTGCTCGACAACACCATCGTGCTGTTCGGCAGCGGGGCCAGCACCACCCACAACCCCACCAACCTGCCGACTCTCGTGGCGGGGGGGAATAACCTGGGAATCCGGCATGGCGTGCACTGGCGGCAGCCCGACAGCCGGATGTCGAACATGTACCTCAGCATCCTGCGCACGTTGAAGATCGAGGTCGACTCGTTCGCCGACAGCACCGGGACCCTCTCCGACTCGATCTTCCCGGTCTGACCCGGGGGGCACTTTCCGAACCACTCCTGTCCCGGTTCCACGAGACTCCGCATGGCCGGTGTTGCTGCCCGCTGTGTGTGCCTGGTGTTCGTCACCCTGACCGCCACGCTGGGGCATCATGCCCCTGTTCCCGCTGCCGAACCGGCCCCGGTCAAACCGCGGATTGTCATTGAGACCGATGCGGGGGGAGACCCCGATGACGAGCAATCGCTGGTTCGCTTTTTGCTGTACGCCTGCGATTTCGACATCGAGGGGATTCTCTGCACCCGTCCCGAGACACTGCGTCCCGAAAACCTCAATCCGGAACCAACCGGGCTCGCGATTGTTCAACGGCTGCTGGCCGCCTATCGCGAAGTCTAGCCCCGCCTTCGCCAACATGCCGACTATCCTCCTCCCGAGTTCCTCGAAGCCCGGACTGTGGCCGGGTACGACACGGTCGATGACGGCGTCGACCTGCTGCTGAAGGCTATTGACCGGGACGATCCCCGCCCGCTGTGGTTCAGCAACTGGGGCACCAACGACGGCACGGTCAGCAGCCTCAAGCGGGCGCTCGACCGAGTCTGGGAACAGCGCGGCCCGGAGGGCTATGCCCGTTTCAAACACCGGCTCCGGCTCTGCTCGGACGACCTGTTTGGCGAACATACCACCACCCGCGATCCTCCCTGGCACACCTGGGTCTGGACCAAATTCCCCAACATGGACGGCGGCCGGTGGTATCACCGCTTTGGTCCCCTCACCGCGCGGGCCGGCGGCTTCGATCTCGAGCGGGACCTGCTGACGGGGCATGGGCCACTGGGGGCGCTGTATCCCACCAACACCCACCTTCGACAAAAAGAGGGAGACACTCCCGAGTTCCTGTATCTCATTCCCAACGGACTGAACGAACCCGAAGAGCCGGGCTGGGGGTCGTGGGCGGGACGATTCGGCCGGCAGCCCGACGCCGGGGATCGGCGGTACTTCTGGCCCAACCTGCGGGACACTCGCGATGGCCGCACCCATCGCGACCTCACCCTGTTGCCGTGGGTGACGCACCTGCAGAATGACTTTCGGGCCCGGCTCGACTGGTGTGTGACCGAGCGGGCCGAAGCGAATCATCCCCCGGTGGCCCGTTTGGCGGGGACCTTGCGTCCAATGATGAACAGTGGCGAACGTCTGCAGCTCGACGCCCGGCCCTCGCACGATCCCGATGGCGACCGGCTGTCGTTCGAGTGGTGGCATTACCCCGAGGCGGGAACCTGTGACGTCCGACACGTGCAGCTCAGCGGATCGCGCACTCCCCAGGCCGAGTTCACCGCTCCGGCCGTCCAGCAGGTGGAAACGATCCACTTGATCCTGATCGTTACTGACGCTGGCGAGCCGCCCCTCACGCGGTATCAGCGGGTGGTCATCACAGTCGAACCAGCGCAGAACTGACAGCATCCGCAAGCCCCCGTTGGACCGGTGGGTTTCCCGACGACCACGGTCGTCGCTTGAAGTGAGATCGCCGCTTCGTCACCATCTCGTCTCGGGAAATCTCCCGATCTGGAAAGTGTTCCCGAAGTCTGGCTGAAGCGGTCGGTGAACCGCGCGATCTGGGTGTGACTGTTCATCCACTGGCCTCCCTTCCTTTGACAAACTTCAGCCATGACTGATTCGTCTGCCGCCGGCCACCCGTCTCAAGGCTCCCGCACTGGAACCTCCCGGGGCCAGGCTCTGAAACCCGCTCCCGCTCCACGCCGGGGTGGCGGAATGGGGCGCAAGGTTCTGGGGGCCAGTGTTCTGGGTGCCCTGGGGCTGGGGATTTTTCTGGGACAGTATTTGCCGAAGCTCGGGCTGTTTCCGGGCGGCAGCGGCATTGGCCTCGGCGAGTCCGCCCAACCGACCGCCATCAAGAACACCGAATCCACCCCCCCCGAGTCGACCGCGCTGGCAGCGACTCCCAATGCCGAGCAACCCCGTCCCGACGGCACAGCCCCGATCACGGTCCGGATCGATGGTCATGACTTCGTCCTCGTCGATGCCGCCGGACAATCGCAGGCCGCCACACTCGAAGAGATCGTGAAGGCCATCCAGACCGCCGAGCCCAACCCACGGGGCTTGCGGGTCCGCATCGCCCCCACCCCCGAAGCCCGCGCCAAGAGCGAAAGCGATCTCAAAGAGGCGCTGCGGTCCGCCGGGATCCCCGAGACCGAAATCGTCTGGAGCGAGTGAGCACGCGGGGCAACCCTCCCGTTGGACTGATCTCTCGCAGTCTCGGCCATGTCGCCAGGTGGGTGATCTCTCGGACGCCAGTCCAGCGCCCACGACCCTACGGCACCACGTTCCAGGTGGGGTGCTGCTGGCGGACCCGTTGCTTGCCGGCAGCGGTCAGCTTCGAACGACTCAGTTTCAGCACCTGCAGCGCGGGAAACCCGGTCACGCCCTCCCAGCCGGCATCGGTCACTCCCGTTCCTGTCAGATCGAGAGATTCCAGCCGCGGCCACGTCTGCAGGCTGCGCACTGTTTCGTCCGTCACCAACGGACCGGCAAATCCCTCGCCGAAGACCAGTGTCAACTCGCGCAGCGTCTGCAATCCCGCCAGCGCCGCAATCCCCCGATCGGTGATCGGCAACAGGCTGAGATCGAGCCTCTGCAATTTCGGAAACCGGACCAGCTCGGCCAACCCCGCATCCGTCACCCGGTTTCCCGCCAGATTCAGTAACCGCAGATCCGGCAGCTCCTGCAACCGACCCAGCCCGCCGTCGGTCAGCATCGATTTTTCAAATCCGGTCTTCGCCAGCGACAGGGCCCGCACACCCCGGCAGTCGGCCAGCATCGCCACCGCCGCATCATCCACCCCGTCACACAAATCGAGATCCAGCACCTGCAGCCGGGGAAGCTGCGCCAGCCGCCGCAATCCCTCCCCCGTCACACTCGTCCCCGCCAGGCCCAGCCAGCGCAACTGTTGTGCCTCTGCCAGCGTGGGCCAGGCCCCTTCATCGAGTCGGCGGCAGTGGTCGAGCTGCAGTCCCACCACTCCCGGCAACGCGACCAACTCCCGCAACCCCTCGGCCGTCACCGGGGCCTCAACCAGCGAGACCAGCCACTCCCCGGGCTGCTGCGCGAGCGCTGCCAGGACATCCGCCGGGATCCGGCCCCGCGGCACCTGCTTCGGATCGATCAGCGCCACTCTCAACATGTCCCTCAGAGCTGCCCCCGGCTCAGCAGCGTCCCCTTCGAGTTCCAGCCCAGGCAACAACCGATGGGACCAGCCCACCGGTGCGGGTCCCCAATTCCCCCAATTCCCCCGATTCCAGCGCACTGCCCGCAGAGAGGCTGTCTTCGTGTGCGTGGGATCGACGCCCTCGGGAGCGGGAGTCGCTCGCTCCGCCACCATCCACGCCGACAGTTCCTCCTGCTCTCGCAGCAACAGCCGGCCGTTGGAAACCACCGGATGAGCCCAACTGTCATTTCCTGCCCCGGAAATCCGCAAGGTGCCACTCACCTGAAACCCCTCGGCATCCGCCGCCAGCAGGGCCACCAATCCATCCTGATACCGGAAATAGAACCGTTCGTCGGCCCACGTCACCGCGGCCGAGCCGGTCCCCGGCCCCCGGCGCTTCCACAGAATCTCCCCCGTCGCCAGATCGAGACAGGTCGGCAGCCCGTTGTTGCTGCCGTGCCCGCCATACAGCCTGTCCCCCACCCGCACCACCCCGCCGTGATGATTCTGAAACTGGCCTCCCGCCAGAAAGTAGACCTCGGCGACCTGCAACGTCCGGGGTGCGGACACCCCTCCGGCCTCGCGCGACACCTTCAGCAGCACCGCACCGGCGTTGTACCCATTGGCGGCGAAGACTAGGTCGTCGACCACCACCGGCGTGGGGATGTTGGCGGTCTGGTTGGTGATGCGATGAAAGTGCCACAGCAACCGTCCATCGTCGACGGCGATCCCCACCAGCCCCTGACCGTGCAACTGCACATACTGACGGACCCCGGCCGCCTCGCTGATCACCGCGGAAGAAAATGCCGCCCCGGCCCGCCCCCCTTCCCCCAGCGAGCCAAACACCGATTTCCAAACCACAGCCCCCGTGGTCTTGTCGAGAGCCACCAGTTGTGCCTCGGCTCCTCCCGGCGTGCAGATCAGGTGGTCGCCATCAATCAACGGCGATTCACCATACCCTCGCCCCGACATCAACCGACCGCCGAAGTCAGCCACCAGGTCGCGCTGCCAGAGCGGTTCCCCATCGGTGGTTCGCAGGCAGGCCAATTGTCCGTCCGGTCCCAGGGCATACAGCCGCTCGCCATCCACCGTGGGAGTCGAGCAGGGATTACGCTCGGTCCGACCGATCACCCGCGACCAGAGCAATTGCCCGGTCCGCTCGTCGAGGGCAATGACCACGACGTCTCCTCCCCGGGCCCCCAGGGTGAAGACCCGCCCGCGGGCCGTGACAACACTCGCATAGCCCGTCCCCACCCCGCTGGTCCGCCACGCAAGAGGTGGTCCCGCCGCCGGCCAACTCTTCAAGAGCCCCGTCTCGGCTGACCGACCATCCCGCTGGGGCCCGCGCCACTGCGGCCAATCATCGGCCCGCAGGACCGTGGTCCGACCTGCCAATGAAACCAGACCCAGCAAGGTCAGTCCCAGCGAAAAGCTCCTCATCCCCAGGTGCCAGCGCCCGAGCCAGCGACCGAACCCCCATGACGGGGTGCCCCGGCAACGGCAGAGCCTGCGGAACCCACGCCCGCCGGTTGGGCAGCCCTCGCTGGAGATGGATCGATCGTTCCACATGGCAACTCCGGCTGCGGGATCGTCCCCCGCCGCCTCGCGACGGGGTCTGCTGGTGTGCCGCTCTCAATCCACAAACACGAACTCGTTGGTCAACAGGAGGGCGTGGGCGTAGATCCCCCACGTTTCCGGGGTGATGGCCGCGAGATCGTTCCCCAGGAATTCCCGGGCGATCGCCAGTTCCTCCTCGGTGGGAACGCGGGCGAACAGCTTTCGGATCAAAGCCTGCACCCGGCCGTCGATTGTGGTTGCGGCCGTGATCTCCGGCAGGGCCGCCAGTTGCCGGGCCGACTGCTGGGCAAACGGACCATTCATCAGAAACAGTGCCTGCGGAGCGACCGTGGTGTTGTCGCGCGCGCCGCTGGTGCTGTCGGGGCTGGGGAAATCGAATGTCCGCAACAGGCCGGGAAGCGACAGCCGGTCGATGAAGCCATACACCGTCCGCCGCGGCGGCCCCCCCAGCAGCGGGATCGACGGACCGCCGACCGTCCGGTCGAGCGTCCCGGCACTCCACAACAGCGCATCCCGCAGCGATTCGAAATCGAGCCGACGGCGATTCATCCGCCACAACAACCGGTTTTCGGAATCGACCGTCTGCGGATCAGCCCCTCCCGCCACGACGGTCGCCGTCGCCGACTGCTGATACACCGCCGAGTTCATCATCAACCGGTGCAACTGCTTCAGCGACCACCCCTGGGCGACAAACCGGGCCGCCAGCCAGTCGAGCAGTTCCGGATGCGTCGGCGGTTCACTGCGCACCCCGAAGTCACTGGGGGTGCGGACCAGCCCCGCCCCGAAGTGATGCTGCCACATCCGGTTCACGAGGACCCGCGGCGTCAGAGGATTCGTCGGACTGGCAATCGCCCGGGCCAGTTCCAGACGGCCGCTTCCCTGCGCGAATGGCTGGTCCGACTCCGACAGCACCTCCAGGAACCGGCGCGGCACTGCATCGGCGGCCCGGTTCGGATTCCCCCGCAGAAAGATCCGCGGATTGTACGGCTGCGGGTCATCCTGCAGGATCATCGCCCGCGCGGGAGCCCCCGGCGCGCGGATCATCCACTCTTCCAGTTCCTTCAGAACCTTCTGGTACTGCCCCTGCGAGTTGCGGTCGGGAAGCAGCGTCAACACCCCCCAGCCGGTGGTCAAGGGCATGTTGGCCGGGGCATCGGCTCCGTACAGCACCAGCCGCAACTCCTCCTCCAGGGGATCGGGCAGGGCCGTGGGGGCCTGGGCCGGGTTCGCCTGCACCAATTGCTGCCACTTCCCATCGATCGACTTGAGCAGCCCCCCCAGCCGGTTGGCCGCCTCGGCCAGCGTCGTGACCGGAGGTTCCGCCAGTGCTGCGACCACCAGCGGGTGAGCCGGGCGCGAGTCGGCCGTCCCACCGTCTGTGTCATCTCCGCGCAGGCGGGTCAGCACCTCCCCTGCCCGCGCGCCAAACTCGGTCTCGGGAAGGGCCGCGAGGGCATGCCACGCCCGCCAGACCCGGTCGTTGTTGCGGCGGGTCTTCTGCAGGTGCAGCCAATACCGCTGCAGCACGGTGGGGTGCAGATCTCCCTCGGGAATCAACAGCATGAAGTCTTCGGTGCTGGGGGCGTCGCGCGTCGCATGGGCGGCCAGCACATACTCGGCGAACCGCTCGCGCCCCGAACGGAACACGATCTCCTGCCGTTCTTTCAGAAAAGCATTCAGCCGGGCCTGCCGCACCGCCAGTTCCTGCTCGAACTGTTCGAATTCCTCCCGCTCGGGAATCGGTCCGGGCAGGCGGGGCAAGACCGCCGGTTCGGTCGAACTGCGAAACACCCCATACAGGGCATAGTAGTCGGCCTGGCTGATCGGATCGAACTTGTGATCGTGGCAGCGGGCGCAGGTGGTGGTCAGTCCCAGCAGTCCCCGGCTCACCACATCGATGCGATCGTCGAAGATGTCGTGAACATTGTTGACGAAATGCCCTCCAATCGTGATGAAGCCCAGGGCCGCCAGATGCCGGTCACGCTCGGGTGGGGGCAACTGATCGGCCGCAAGTTGCGCCACCACGAACTGGTCATAGGGAAGATCTTCGTTCAGCGACCGAATCACCCAATCGCGGTAGGTGTAGCCCCAGGGGTAGGTCTGCTCTTCGAAGAAGACATAGCCCTTGTTGTCGGCATAACGGGCGAGATCGAGCCAGTAGCGTCCCCAGCGTTCGCCGTAATGCGGTGATGCGAGCAGTTCGTCCACCACGTCGGCGAACGCCTCGGGGGTGGGACGGGGATCGGTCGCGAACGCCTGCAGCCGGGCCGGGTCGGGAGGCAGCCCCACCAGGTCGAAGCTCGCCCGCCGATACAGCGTCCGCCGGTCGGCCGCTGGACTGGGGCTCAGCCCGGCGTCGTGCAACCGGCTGAGAATGAACCGGTCGAGGTCGGTGCGGGCCCAAGCCCCCTGGCCGGGAGGCAGTTGGTCGAGCGTCGGGACAGGTGGAGACACCAAGGGACGGAAGGCCCAGTGGCTCTGGCGAATCTCGGCCAGCGATTGCCGGGCGGTCGTCGTGGCGTCGTGCCCCCACGGCACTCCCCGCCGGACCCAGTCCACGAGAATCGCCTGGGCCTCCGCCGGCAGGGGACCGGCGGGAGGCATCTTGAGAGGACCGTCATAGGCGATCGCGGCCAGCAGGTCGCTGTCGTCCACTTTGCCAGGCAGCACCGCCGCACCGCTGTCTCCCCCCTTCAACACCGCCGCGCGCGAGTCGAGCCGCAGCCCCCCTTCCTGCTTGCCCGGCCCATGGCATTTGTGGCAGTGTTCCACCAGCAGGGGACGGACCTTCGTTTCGAAGAACTCCACATCCTGGGGGGTGGCGGGAGGAACCTCCTGGGCGAAGGTGAAGCCCGTTGTCAGCAGCCACAGCATCCCTGTGACCACCGCCAGGTGTGTTCCTCGCAGGTTTCGCGGTACGCGATGCATCACACATCCTCCCAGTTGGTCACGGGCCGCCCGTTGGTCACGGACAACCGTCCCGATGACACGCGGCTGTCGTCCGTGGTTCTCACTTACTTGCCGCCGAACAGCTTCAGCAATTCACCCAGCAGTTGCGGACCGGCAATTCCCAGCTTGATCACCACCCCCATCAGCGATTCGCCGGCGATCAGCCCCGAGGCGACCGGCACGGTGTACTTCTCATCGACCGCGGGGCGGGCCTTCGAGAAGATCCACGCCAGCAACGCCCCCAGGAACATCGAGATCGAGTTGAAGGCCGGCACCACCCCCGCAATCCCCAGCGCGGTGGGAGAGGGAATCCACTTGCGGTACTTCCGGGGCAGGAACTCCTCCAGCAGGGTCAGCACGATCCCCACCACAGCCCCGATGATCATCGCGAAGAGAGCCCCGGCGGGCAGCTTGTCGATCCCATCGGCCAACAGCCGGGCAACCCCTTCCCAGACCCGGGCGGCCGGTGCGGGGAACTTCTCCTCCTGCAGTGCCTCGGGGGTCACCAACACCAGATACACCGGCACGCAGAACAGCGACCCGGCCAGCACCCCGAAGAATTGCGAAATGGTCTGCCGGCGGGGGTTGCCCCCCAGCATGTAGCCCGCCTTCAGGTCGGTCAGCAGGTCGGCCGAGTGCGAGGCGGCCCCGGCGGTGATCGACGCCGTCATCAGGTTGGTCGTGGGATTGCTGGGGGCCAGCACGCCGAAGGTCAACTGCGTGATCTTCCCCATGGCGCCAATCGGTGTGATGCTGGTCTCCCCCGTCGCCCGGGCGGCGACAATCGACAACAGGAAGGTCAGCAGCACCGCTATGATCCCCATCCACCATTCGACCTGGAACAGATAGGTCCCGAGGAAGACGCAGGCCGCCCCCGAGACCAGGGTGCCAATCAGGAACCACGAACCCGGCACTTCGATCTCATCGAGCGGATCCTTGCTGTCGGAACCGGTCGACAGGATCGAAGTGAGACTGCTGAAGGCCCGCAGCGCGGTCTTCCACCGGAGGGCGAACGACAACAGCCCCGAGGCGACCATCAGCGAGGTGGCGGGCCAGAGAGCCCAGTTCCGGATCGGCTCCGACTCCTTCAGAATCCCCGAACTCCGCAGCCACGGGCCGAGGATGGCGTAATAGCCAATCGCACCGACCAACAACGACGTTCCCACCCGAATCCCCATGATGGCTCCGGCGGCAATCATGAGGAAGGACGACTCGATCCCCACGGTGTACCGTTTCAGCCAGACCGCCCCCAGCGTGGGAACCCCTGCCTCCACCGTCCGGGGAGACAGCCAGCGTTCCAGTCCCAGCGAGATTGGCAGTTCGTCGGGCAGGGCCCAGGGAGACAGCGTCTCGGCCAGTTTCTGGCGCCATCCCTCGGCAGTGGTCCAGTGCTCCTTGATCAGTCCGATGCCGCTCTTCCAGATTTCCAGCCCCGCCCCCAGCAGGGCCGCCCACACCAGGGCCCGGGCCTTCTGGATCGCTTCGGCCCCCGCCGTGTGCATCGACTTGAGGGTTTGGGCCGTGGCGAGTCCTTCGGGGAACGGCAGTTGATCGATGTTGATCAGTTGCCGCTTGAGGGGAATGGCCATAAAGACCCCCAGCAGCGAGACCGCCGTCAGCCAGGCCATCAGTTCCCACGCCTTGAGCTGCTGCCCGGTGATCAGCGTGAGGGCGGGAATGGCCGAGACCAGACCGGCCGACGCCATGTACCCGGCGGCACTCGCCGCACTCGACATGGTGTAGTTCTCAAGGATGGTGAAGTGGTCTTTCCGCCACGGCGGATAGATCGCTTCCAGGAACTTGAACAGGGCGAACGCGATGATGCACGAGGTGACGGTGACCGTCAGCCCCCAGCCGGTCTTCAGCCCCACATACAGATTCGAGATCGACATCACCCCGCCGATCAGCATCCCGGTGAAGACCGACCGCACGCTCAACTGGCGGATCGACTCTCCCTGGTAGACATTCGCCAGCCAGTCGCGGGCGGCCTGATCGGGATCGCGGGATGCGGCGGCGTCACCGCGCTGCTCGTCGTCGAAATCGGACATCGTCGCTCTGCGGAAAGGGAAGTTCGGAACCGGGTCGGACAGCCGGGGGATCCACTCCAGCCGGGGCCAGAACCGGCTTGGGAATTCGCCCCGCCCAGTCCACTATAGCGGGGGGTGGGAACGAGCGAAAACCACCCCCAGCGACTACAATTCGGCACTTCGTTTGCCCTCCCGATCTCTCCGGATCCCGTCATGTCGCACACCACGTCGCAGGCCTATTCGCAACTGTTGTCCGAGACCCGCGAGGCGGCGCTGCTCGAATCATGCGGAGCTGTGCTGGGCTGGGACGAACAGACCTACATGCCCGTGGGGGGAGCCGAGCATCGCTCGAACCAATTGGCCCTGCTCGCGGGCCTCGCGCACGAGAAAGCCACCTCCCCCCGCGTGGGAGAACTGCTGCAGCAGTTGGAGGCGGCCCGCGATGTCGAACCCGACTCGGTGATGGCGGCCAACCTTCGCGAGATCCGCCGCGATTATGACCGGGCCACCCGGCTTCCCAAGAGTCTGGTCGAAGAATTGTCGAAAACCACCTCGCTGTCGCAACAGGCGTGGGTGGCCGCCCGCAAGCAGCGCGACTTCGCCCAGTTTCTTCCCTGGCTCGACAAGGTGACCCGGCTGAAACGCGAGGTGGCCCAGGCCATTGGTTATGGCCGGGGAGTGCCCTACGACGCTCTGCTTGAAGAATACGAGCCCGGCATGACCGCGGCCGACGTTACCACCCTGTTCGACGCGCTCAAGGCCGACCTCGTGCCGTTGATTGCGAAGGTCAAAGAGTCGGGCCGGGCTCCCCGGAGGGAGATTCTGACCCGGCGGTATCCCATCCCGGCGCAGCAGCAGTTTTCGATCGCTGCGGCTGAGGCGATTGGGTTCAACTTCCAGCAGGGCCGGCTCGATGTGGCCCATCATCCATTCTGCAGCGGGTTCGGTCCGGGGGACTGCCGGCTGACCACGCGGTACAACGAGCATCACTTCCCCGGCGCGTTCTTCGGCACCCTGCATGAAGCGGGGCACGGCATGTACGAGCAGGGACTCGACCCGGCGCTGTGGGGCTCGCCCGTAGGGCGCGCCTGCTCGCTGGCGATTCACGAATCGCAATCGCGGATGTGGGAAAATCTGGTGGGGCGCAGCCGGGCGTTTTGGAAGTGGCTGTATCCCAAGGCTCAGGAGACCTTCCCCGAGGCGCTGGGACAGACCCCGCTCGACGAGTTCTACTTCGCGATCAACGACGTGCAACCGTCGTTCATCCGGGTGGAGGCCGACGAGGCGACGTACAACCTGCACATTTTGTTGCGGTTTGACATGGAGCGGCCGCTGATCGCCGGCGATCTGGCCCCGGCGGATGTCCCCGGTTTGTGGAACGAGCGGTCGCAGAAGTCCCTGGGAATCCAGCCGGCGCACGACAGCGACGGCTGCCTGCAGGACATTCACTGGAGTGCCGGGCTGGTGGGGTACTTCCCCACCTACAGCCTGGGGAACATGGTGGCCTCGCAGTTGTTCGAGGCGGCCCATCGGGATCTGGGAGATCTGTCGAGCCAATTCGCCCGGGGCGAATTCCAGCCGTTGCATCAGTGGCTGACCACCAAGGTGCACCGGGAAGGACGGCGCTACCCGGCCCTCAAGTTGGTGGAGCGGGTGACGGGCGAACCCCTGTCGCACCGCCCCCTCATTCGGCACCTGCAGCACAAGCTGGGAACGCTGTACGGCATCTGACCGACAGGACCGAACATCGCGTCGCAAGGGACCAGCACCAGCGCCGCGGGGGGGCGGACCTCTGCGTCCGCCCCGCTGGGCATTCGGCTGAAAGCCCCGCTCCAATGGGTAGCCAAACAGCTCGGCCCAAAAATCCAATCCGCGCCCAACCGAACATCGCGCGGAAGGGGACCAGCACCAGCGCCGCGGGGGGGCGGACCTCTGTGTCCGCTCCGCTGGGCATTCAACCAAAACCCCCCGCCCCGATGGGCAGCGAAAAAATGCGGACCGGACCTCAACCCCATCCTCAGTCCCAGCGCAGCTGGTGAATCTCCCCCTGAAACGGCCAGTCCTCGGAACGTTTCACCAATCCCGCGCGCACAGGATTCTCGCGGATGTACTGCCACTCGGCCTCATTTGAGGCGGCACTCCGCACACGGTGATCGAAACTCCTCGACTGAAACCGACACTCCAGTCGACCGTAGCGATTGGAAAACCGCGATTTCCAGTACTTCTCCCAGTCGTAGAAAGAAATCGCACCCTCCCGGTAGCCGGCGAAGAGGTGAATATGATCCGGCATGATCAGGTATCGGCCCACAACCCAAACGGTCGCGTTGGTCCAGACATCCACCAGCAACTCATGCACCTCGCTGGTCGCTAACCAGGGCGCGCGTTTCTCGGTGCCGATGGTGTCGTAAACGATGGTCGGCTGACCGTCGACAGCGAGGATCCCCTTGGCAAGATGATTGCGGCGTTGGGTGCGTGGCATGATGGATGAGGACAGAGGTGTGAGGACTCAAGGACAATGGAAGGAATGGCACGTGTGAACGGGAGGTCCATTTGGGAGTTCTGAGTGGGTGGTTGGCCGGTCCGCATTTGTTCGCTGCCCATTGGTGCGGTTTTTTCCGAGGAAAGCCCATTGGAGCGGACACAGAGGTCCGCCCCCCCGCCACCCTGTGCTTGGGCCCTTGCGGGAGGGTGTCTTTTGTTGAGTTTCCAGCGGAGGCTGTTGGCCGATCCATGGTTTCTCGCTGCCCATTGGGTCGGTGACCTGCGGACGAGAGTCCAGCGGAGCGGACACAGAGGTCCGCGCGGTTGATAGGGGTAGGGAGAGCCGAATGGTTACGGCCCCCCCTCCCTCCAAACCGGACTGGCGGATTTCCCGCATCCGGCTTTCCAGTTGATGGTCTTACCTGTGACAGGATTGAACGGCCTGTGCATGGGCTGCTCGCAGGTTGTAGAGCCCAAGTTCGACAAAG
>JBKDUK010000193.1:0-6672 GCA_046339535.1 Planctomycetaceae bacterium
GTGCAGGCTGGCCTTGGCCTGCTCGAGAGACGCCTCGGCCACCGAGACCGCCGCCTGGGCGGCCTGCCAGTTGGCCCGGGCCAGGTCGAGATCGGCCTCCGAGATCGAGTTCCGCTTGTGGAATTCCTGGGCCCGCTTCCATTCGCGTTCGAGTTGCTGCTGACGGATCGATTGCTGGTCGATGTCGGCCTTCGCCCGGCTGACGGCCGCCTTGGCCTGCTCGACCTGGGCGGCATACAGATCGGCATCGATCCGGGCCAGGATCGTCCCCTCTTCGATCTGGCTGCCGTAGTCGATCGACTTCGACGCCTCGTGCGGGTCTTGTCCCAGATCCTGGATGCGACCCGCGACCTGCGCGCCGACGTCGACCAGTTCCTCGGGTTCGATTGTCCCTGTGGCCGAGACCACCGCCAGCACGTCGCCGCGCTGTACCTCTCCCAGCCGGTACTCCACCGCCGGTCCTGCCGAACTCTGGGAGAGCCACCACCATGATCCGGCTCCCAGGCCCAAAACCAGCGCCAGCATCACCAGACGACGCATGACTTCAAAGACTCCGGTGCGAACGGGGTGCGCAATCTCGAACTGGGAGGATGGTATCACTGGATTTCCCGGGACAGAAGCGGGTTCCTGGTCCGTCTGCTGATTCCGGTCGACTCGCCCCCCGACGACCGCAAAGTCCGATTGCGACCGCAGGTGAAGGGAACGAAACTGTGCGGATTGTTCCGTTGTGCGTTGCCTGGTCCGGGTTGTTCTGTGCGGGGTTGTCCGTGGCGTCTGTTACGTCGTGCAAGCTCGTGTGAAGCGGCAGACGGTCGGTGCGGTTGGCGGCGCGCCAAGCGGCAGCCGGGCCAGAGGAACGGATAACATCCAGGGCCGGTGCGAAGTCGGCAAGCGACGGATTCCAACACGGCTCCGTGGATGGCGACTGGCGAAGGTGTGGCCACAAGGGGGGGCTGGATGAGGGAGGAATCTGGGTGCAGTCAGGGACGTGAGTCTTGAGGAATATGAAGGAGCAGCTGGTGCGGGACGGCGGTGAGAGCGAAACGATTGAGGCGATTTACCGCGAAACCCGCTTTCGGATCGAGCGGCCGTGCCCTGTCAGGTGTGGGGCGTTCGCGATCCTCTCGGCGTATGCCACCACCGGGGAAGTATGGCCCGAGGAGCGGAACCGGGCGCAGGATGCTGTTTTGGAGAGATGCCTCCGCGAGCGGGGGCTGGAGCCCTGGCGGATCACCGGGTACTCCCCGCGGACCGGACATGCTGAACCCGGTTGGGGAGCACCGCTCCCCTTGGCCGCGGCCCGGCAACTGGGCCACGATTTCCACCAGCATGCCATTTATTACGTTGATGAACAGGACGAGCTGTGGATCGTGGAGTGTGAGACGGGCCGAGCTCCCCTTTCGATCGGGCGGTTTACACCGCGCTGCGACCCGGGTGCGACCTGAGCCGGGGATCGGGGGGCGAAGCAGGACCGGTGCGGGGGCCTCCAGCCGGTTTCCCGGGTTCCAGGCGCAAAACCATTTCCGGGACGGGGGGCTGGCTGGGAGGTGCACGCCCCCGGGGGCTTGGTTAAGATTCTGCCACGGCAAATTTCGTGCACCCCTGTTCCCCTTGGACCGAGACGGTCAATCCATGACTGACACCCCGGCTGGCAGCGTCAATCTCGAATCGATCCAAAAGCTGCGCAAGGCGTTTGAGTCGATCAAGTCGCAGATGTCCCAGGTGATCGTGGGACAGGAAGAAGTGGTCGAGCAGCTGTTGATCGCGATGTTCAGCCGGGGGCACTGCATTCTGGAAGGGGTGCCGGGACTGGCCAAGACGCTGATGATCAGCACCCTGGCCCGCACCCTCTCGATGAGCTTCAGCCGGATCCAGTTTACCCCCGACCTGATGCCCGCCGACATCACCGGGACCGAAGTTCTGGAAGAGAACCGGAGTACGGGGAAGCGGGAGTTTCGCTTTCTCGAAGGCCCCCTCTTCTACAACGTGATTCTGGCGGACGAAATCAACCGGACTCCTCCCAAGACGCAGGCCGCCCTGCTGGAGGCGATGCAGGAACGGCAGGTGACGGTGGGTCGGGTCCGGCACCAGCTGACCGATCCGTTCTTCGTGCTGGCCACCCAGAACCCGATTGAACAGGAAGGGACCTATCAGCTGCCCGAAGCGCAGCAGGACCGGTTCATGTTCAAAGTGTTCGTGAAGTACCCCAGCTTCCGTGAGGAATTCGAGATCGCCAAGCGGACCACTGCCCTGCAGGCCGACAGCATCCAGCCGGTGCTGAGTGGCCCCGAGATCCTCGAGCTGCAGAGCATTGTCCGGCAGGTCCCCGCCTCGGATCATGTGATCGAATACGCCCTGGCGCTGGTGCGGCAGACCCGCGTGGGAGAGCCGGGAGTTCCCGAATTCATCGCCAACCAGCTGAGCTGGGGGGCCGGTCCCCGCGCGGTTCAGTACCTGCTGCTGGGAGGAAAGGCACGGGCGCTGCTCTATGGCCGCAGCCACGTGACGACCGAAGACATCCAGGCGCTGGCGGCCCCGGTGCTGCGGCACCGCATCGTTACCAACTTCGCCGCGGAGAGCGAGGGAATCACCACCGACAAGGTGATTGAACGGCTGGTGCATGAGACCCCCACAAAGGAAGGCGAGCTGACGAGTGACCCGCGATTCCAGAAGATTTTTGCCGCCTGAGGCGGTCGCTCGCGTCTCCCGTCTGGAACTGCAGGCCCGCACGGTCGTGGAAGGGTTCCTCTCGGGGTTGCACAAGAGTCCCTATTTCGGTCAGTCGGTCGAGTTCGTCCAGCACCGCGAATACGTGCCGGGCGACGACCCCCGCCGCATTGACTGGAAGGCCTGGTCCAAGACCGACAAGTACTACATCAAGCAGTACGAAGAAGAGACCAACCTGCGCTGCACGCTGCTGGTCGATGTTTCGGAATCGATGCAGTTTGCCTCGGGGGGGCAGAGCAAGTACGAGTACGGCTGCGGTCTGGCGGCCTGTCTCGCCTATCTGTTGCTCCGCCAGCAGGATGCCGTGGGCCTGGTGACCTTCGCCGAGGGGGTGCGGGCAATGCTTCCCATCCGCAGCAAGCGGAACCACCTCAACGACATTCTCGCTTCGCTCGATGTGCAGCAGCCGGGACAGAAGACCGACCTGTACGGGATTCTGGCGAAGACCGCCGATCAGCAGACCCAGCGCGGCATGATCGTGCTGATCTCCGACCTGCTGATTCCCCGCGACGGACTTTTCAAGGGGCTGCAGATGCTGCGGCACCGCGGGCACGAGGTGATGCTGCTGCACGTGCTCGACGATCAGGAGCTCGACTTCGACTACAACGGGACCACCAAATTCGAGGGGCTCGAGGCGATGGGGGACCTCACCTGCGATCCCCGCGCACTGCGCGAGGGATACCTCGCAGCGGTTCAGGCCTATCTCGATGATCTCCGCCGCCGCTGTGCCGGTGCCACCGTTGACTACCGCACCGTCCGCACCAGCGAAAACCTCGATGTCGTGCTGGCCCACTTCGTCAACAACCGCCTCGGCATGAAACAGACCACCCGCCGGTAACCTCCGGCACACCGTTCCGAGCGACTGGTTCTGAACGGACTCTCCCGCACACTGTGTGTTGTCTTCGCGACTTCCGCCCCGCAATTCTCCGCCGCAATGCCCATCTGGTTGCAAAACCTGTTTCTTCATCCCGGCTACGTGCTGCCGGGGGCACTGCTGCTGTTGGTGCCGATCCTGATCCACCTGATCAACCGCCTGCGGTTCAAGCGGGTGCGGTTCGCCGCGATGGAGTTCCTGCTGGCCAGCCAGCAGCGCAACCGCCGGCGGGTGCTGCTCGAGCAACTGCTTCTGCTGGCCCTGAGGTGCCTGCTGGTGGCGGGGTTGGTGGCCCTGGTGGCCCGGCCCATTCTCGATCCCCGGCAGTGGGCCTTTTTGCGAGGCGAGCGGACCCAGCACTTTGTGCTCCTGGACGACAGCGGCTCACAGCTCGACCGCTCGGGAGAGCAGACCGCCTTCGACGCCGCCCGCGACATTGTCCGACGGATCGCCGCCGAGGGTGAGCGCCAGCCCGACAGCCAGACCCTCACGCTGGTCCGCCTGTCAAATCCCGAGCAGCCGCTGTTCACTCGCGAGTCGATCAATCCCGACTTTGTCTCTCGGCTCGAAGCCGAGCTGCGGACCCTCCAGTGCACAACCCGTTCGCTCGACCTGGCTGAGGGCTTGGAGGCGGCGCGCCGGCAGTTGACCGAACAGCCGGGTACCGCGCGCAATCTGCACGTGATTTCCGACTTCCGGCGAACCGACTGGGACGACGACGCGGCACTCGCGGCCGAGCTGAAGCAGATCGATGCTGACGGGATCTCGGTGAACCTTGTCCGGACCGTTCCCGAATGGCATGGCAACCTGGGACTGACCGACCTGACGGGGGCGATTGACGTGGCGGCGGCGAATGTGCCGTTGCGGCTTGCAGCCACCGTGCGGAACTACGGCGAGCAATCGGTGCGCGACGTGCGGTTGTCGGTACAGGTCGATGGGCGGCGGCTGCCGCTCTCGGAGGCGATCGAAACCATTGAGCCGGGCCAGGAGGTTGTCCGGCAATTCGATGTGAAGTTCGAGCGGACCGGCCCGCATGATGTGCAGGTCTCGTTGCCGGCCGACGCCCTCGAGCAAGACAACCATCGCTTTCTCGCGATCAATCTGCCCGAAGCGAATTCGATCTTGATTGTCGACGGCAATCCGTCGGCCAGCGAGGCGTTCTACCTGGCCGACGCGCTGGCCCCCGCCCCGGGGATCACCGGCTTCGCCCCGTCGATCGAGACGGTCGAATACATCCGCCGGCACCCGCTCGACAAATTCCAGAGTATTTTCCTGTTGAATGTGGCCGAGCTGCCTCCCGACTCGGTCCGTTCCCTCGAACAGTTCGTGCAGCGCGGCGGCGGGCTGTGCTGGTACGTGGGCGATCAGGTGCGGGCGGCGTTTTACAACGACAAGCTGTACCGCGAAGGGCAGGGGCTGTTTCCCTGCCGGCTGGGAATTCCCGCCGTGCTGACGGTCGACGAGAATCTCGAACAGGCCGACGTTGAGTTTGGCGAGAGCCCGATGTTCGACGGGTTCCGCGGAGAAGACCGCACAACCGACTTCGCCAGCCGGCTGCATGTCGACCGGTTCTTCTCGGTGCCGCAGGGGTGGAGCGCTCCGGAGGGAGTGGAGGTGATCGCCACGCTGCGGAACCGCGCTCCCCTGATGCTGGAGCACCGGTTTGGACTGGGGCAGGTGGTCACCTGTCTGACCACAGTCGGTTTCGACTGGACCAACTGGCCGCTCGAACCGGGGGCCTATGTGCCATTGCAACTGGAAATCGCCAAGCGCGTCGCCCGCCAGCGGCAAGCACTCGAGGTGCGGGTGGTGGGAGAACCTATTCCCATCGATCTCGACGCGGGGACGTATGGGCCGCAGGTCGAGGTCTCGCCCCCCGATGGCACACGCATTCCCGTCACATTGAGCCTGGCGAACACCGAGGGAGGGGCTCCCGTCGAGAACTCGGCCCAGGCGGTGCGTTACGCCGGGGAATGGAAGGGGACGGATGAGCCGGGGTTGTATGCGATTGCCGCCCGCCGGCAGGATGGCACCGACGAGGTTCGGCGGATCTCGGTGAATGTCCCGGCGTCGGAAAGCCGGCTGGAGACCATCGGCAGCGATGTGTTGCGAAAAAGTCTGGCCGGAACCAACCGCGTGCAGGTGCACGATCCGGGCGATGTGAGCTGGCTGCGGGGGGAACAGAGTTCGAGCGACCTGACCGACTGGGTGCTCTTGGGTTTGTTGATCCTGCTGGCGATTGAGCTCGCGCTCTCGTACCGGCTGAGCTACCATCCGACACCTGCGGGGGCACGGGCATGAAGCTGAACTGGCTGTCGAAACTCTTTCCGGGCTGGCCCGCCTGGGTCGACTTCTGGACGACATTTGAATTCGGTCGCGAAGTCGACAGCGGCTGGACTGTCGCCCTGGCGCTGGCCCTGATCGCTCTGGTCCTCTTCTCGGGGTTCGTCTACCGCAAAGACACCCGCGAACTGGGTCCGTGGTGGAAGGTCTGGCTGTGGGGACTGCGGCTGGCGACGATCGCCACCCTGGCGGTGATCGCCCTGATGCCCCAGACCCGCCGCTCGCAGGAGTTCGCCGAGTCGTCGCGGGTGCTGTTCCTCGTCGACAGTTCGGTCTCGATGAGCCGGCAGGACCGCGAGGGGGAACTCCCCTCGCCGGGGACGACCATTCCGTCGCGGGCCGAGCAGGTGCAGACGCTCTTCGAGAAATCGGGCTTGCTGGAGCAATTGCGGCTGAACCACGATGTCTCGGTCTGGACGTTCGACACGCAGGTGGCGCGGCAGAGCGTCTTGCCGCGTGAATCACGCCGCCCCGAAGGACAGTTCGCCCCGACGCCTCCCGCCGGAGAGAGCCCCGCCGAACTGGCTCCCCCCAACTGGAGCGAGATTCTGCGGCCGCGGGGGCCCGAGACCCGACTCGGTGAAGCGCTGCTGCAGGCGGTGCGCGAGCAGAATGGGGACACTCTGTCTGGGATCGTGGTGATCAGCGACGGGCAGAACAACGCGGGAGTCGATCCGACGACTGTCTCGGATCTGGCGGTGACGGCGAAGGTGCGGGTCATTCCGGTC
>JBKDUK010000194.1:0-28327 GCA_046339535.1 Planctomycetaceae bacterium
GGGAACTGCTGGCGGAGGCCTGTCGGGCTTTGAAACTGGTTGACCAATTGCCGGCGATCGAGCGGCGGCGGATGGTCTGGAATCCCACCAGCGTCATCGGCCCAAAGATCGATGAGCAGTTGTCGCGGCCGTTCGCCAAACGGAAGTGGGGATTGATCGAGGCGGATCTGGCCCGGGTGACCTCTCAGTTTGGCTCGACCTGGCCGGGACTGGGACGCGAGCGGGCGCGGGTGATGGTCGCCCAGAAGAAGTGGATGGCGGCGGAATTCGTTCTGAATGAGAACGAGCAGGTCCGGCCCCGCGACGAAAACCTGCTCTGGCTGCGACTGGTTCTGGAGTTGCATCGTGAGGATCAGCCGAACCCGATCCGGATCCGGCGGGCCGTGGCGGCTCTCGAGCGGTTCCGGCTGGCCCGTGAGGATCTGCTGTTCGCTCCCTCTCTGGAGCGGCTGGATCCCGCGCCGTTCCGGCCAATTCTGGAAGGACGCTTCCCAACACAACCTTTTCCAGGAGTCGCGGTCGTCCGGGCGCTGCTGCACGAATTGGCTGGCTCCGATCCCCAGACAATCCAGCGACTGTTTGATGAAGGGTTGCAGGAGCCACAGGCCAGGGTCTTGGCCGGACAGAAGGCGTTGGAGTACGCCCTGCGTGTCGAAACCACTCCCCAGGTTCTGTCCGATTTCAACCTCGGACTTCTGACCGGGCTGCTGTCGCGGTTGCCCGGTCCCGAGGCCCGGTGCCGGGCGATTTCTGTCTGGCAGCACTGGGACCACAGGGGAACTCTCCCCGATGACGAGCGACAGCGGTTCGCGGAGACACTGCTGACCCACGGCGCGCCCCTCGAAGCGGTTTCTCAGTACCGCGTCCTGATCCAGACGGCGGGTCCGCTGCGGAACCAGAGGCGTCTGGAATTCCTCTTCGATGTGCTCGAGTATCCCATTCACCGTACGCATCCCGAGGTGGAACGGGAAGTGGAGCGTGTGCTTCAGGAAATGGAGACGGTTCAATCCGATCTCCCAGAGACCGTTCTCGCCCGCGCCCGGCAGGAGATGCGCCTCGGGGAGGAGGCACAGGCGGTCCGTCACATTCTGACACTGCCCGGGTTGGGAGCCGACCGCCGCCCGACCGAGTTGTTGCGGTCATTCGCGTTTCTGGGGAGGGGGGATTCGTTTCTGGACAGGCTGGGAGCGTCGCATCCGGCCAATGCCCGCCAGAACCGAGACGCCCTGCGGGAGTGGCTGGTGGGGGCTCGCGGCAGTGAGCGGTCTCAGGTTTTGGACCAGTTGCTGGCGGGGGGCCGCCATCAGGCCGCTCGGAAGGCCGAACTGTACAGCATCGCGGCTACCGATCTGCAACGCTGGAACAGGTTCGCGGAGGCCGATCAACTCCTGGCGCGGGCGATTCAGGAAACGGGCGATTTGCATTTGGTCGTCCAGCGGGGCCTGCTGCTGGGCCAATCGGGGCAGCTCACTGAGGCATTGCTGTTTCTGCGGGCGGTGGATGAGCGGATCCCGGGGCCAGCCGCCGAGGCGTATCGCAATCTGTTAGACCGCAACGGGAACGATCGCGCTCTGCTCGAGTCGGTGCGCGGGCGCCTTGAGGAGCTGACCAAGGGCGATCCTTGTCCCTCGGCACGCGCCCCTCTGTTGCAATTGCTGGTGGGAATCCAGTCCCGGCCGGAAACTCTGGCAGACGCCCTGCTCAATCATGAGCGCCTGCTCACCCTGAGACCCGAGTCGGCTGTTTTGTTGAACAATATCGCAGTTCTTGAGGCGTTTGCTCCCGACCGGGTCCAGAGCGGTTTGCGGCACATTCAGCAGGCGATCGAGCTGGATCGCCCCCGGGTCGAGTACCTCGACACACTCGCTCTGCTGCAGTTGCAAAGTGACGATCTGCAGTCGGGGCTGACCACGCTGCTGAGCCAGGCCCCGCTGTTGGTGCGTCCGGAGCATCAACTGCATCTCGGATTGGCGATGCTTCGTTCAGGATATATCGAGCAGGCCGCCCATATTGAACGCGAGTTGCGCGGGTTGCTGGCCAACGGGGTTCCCTGGTCGCCCCTCAACGCGTTGCTCTGGGACGAACTCTGCGCCGGCCCTGCGGGACAGGCTCGAAAAAACACTCCGGATCGCACCCTGACACAGAGTGGAGACCGGTCGAATCCCGGGGATCTCCAGGAATACGTCCCTCCCCCCCCCTCGGATGACGGGGAAACCGAAGAGGATTCTCCGGCCACTCTCGACAGGGAATCTGCCGCGACCTCCACGAGGCGGCGGCCGAGCGGAGATTTTTAATTCGCCCGGCCGACCGCTGTATCTTGTGGCGACGGTTTCCCGCGAGTGCGGTCACCCTGATGCCGATCGGGAACCTCGGTCGTCAGTCCGGTCTCCTGGGCGGATTCTCCATCGGGTTCGATTCTGTTCGTCCCGGAGTGGACATCCGGAAGGGCCAGCCAGGTCTCGCTGAACACGGAGGTGAGTTCACGCAAAGCGGCTTCAAAGGTCGAGCTGACTGCCTCGTCCGATAGGAAATTCGGCGGTTCGAGGGGAAGTGAGCGCGTCAAAACATGGAGCGAGATTTCACGCGATCGCTCGTCAGGGAGGTGGACCGTGACCCGAGCCTGGATTTCACAGGTCACATCCGGACCGTAATCTCCGAGGTCGGGTGGGGGGCCACGCACGGGACCGTAAGCACGGGATAATGGCAATTCGCCGGGGAGTGGAGGGATCTCTTGAGGGCTTCCCCACTGGACTCCCGCACCCGAGTTGACTGGACCGATCGACGTTCCCATCCCTGAGGAGACTCCCAGGGTCAACCGTAAATCTCCACCACGTCGCCAATGGGCCAAAGCCTCCCGTCGGGCATCGGCGGTTTGCTCCCAGACGGTTTGAAGAGCCCGGGTCTTGTTCACCACCACCAGGGCGGAATCCACGGTGATCACGGTCGGCGCGGTTGCGAGTCCCAGTCGGCGCAGTCCCTTGAACACGGCCCTTCGCAATTCCTCCCGGGTCATCTGCCAACCCTGTTGATCCGGAGTGCGGAAGCTGTGAGGAAGTGGGGGCGCGTTGGAAAAGGCAAACTTTTCCAGGGGAATCACGGTGATTGCGAGTTCATAATCGCGGGGTGAAACGGCCCCCTGCCAGTACTTCCTTTGCCACATGGGGCGAGCATCGCAGAGTTCCAGATGCGGCGGGAGCGGATCCTGGTCTGGCTCAGAATCGACCACAAAGCGTGGTCCGAACGGCAGGCCCTGGCAGCCCAGCAACACAGCGCCCAGCAGTGCCTGGGCCAACAGGGCAAAGCAGCGGCGCCGGTTGGTATCGCGCGGAAAATGGTGTGGGCGCATGAAGGCCTCGAAGGACCGATGGTGCTCGCAACAGCAGCGCGGCGTTGTCACGATTGGGGCGGCGTTTGGTCAAGAGGAGTTTCGCGGTGTGATTCGCTAAAAGATGGAAACAAGGAGCCTTCCGCTGGGAGATTCGTGTCGCGGAAAATGCTCAGAAAATGGAGGAATGCCGCGAAGAAGAGGTGCCGCGGCGAGGAACTGAGGTTGAAACTCCCAGCCGGACCTTCCATACTGCCCATCTGAGCATTGGGTTCGGTCGATCGTTCCGTTCGGACCTTGTTTTCGTGTCCAGTTGAGATTTACCCCGATGAGTTCCCGAGTCGAGTCGCGCCGCTCCTCCTCAAAAGGTTCCGGCCGGCAGCGCGAATGGCATTTCAATTGGAAATTGCTGGCCGCGCTGGTGGTGGTCCCGCTGCTGCTCGTGGGGCTGGGCTTTTTAAGCCATCGTCTGTTCCTGGACCGCAATCTGAATGCACTTTGGGAACGGGCGCAGGCGGACCATGCGGACGGGAACATCCGTGAGGCATTTTCGAAATCCCAGCTGTATCTGTCACAGCGTCCTGATGACTCGCGTGTGCTGCGGGAGTTGGCAACCTGGTACCGCGACGGGAATCTGGGGGTGGGACAGGCGATCTCCGTTTATCGCACGTTGACCGAAGCTGCGCGGCGGAATCCCGACGATGCCGAACTCGCCCAGGCGGGGTTTGACATGGCGATGCAGTTGGTCGAGGAATCGCGCCCCGAAGGGCGTTCCGCAATGTACACCGAGGCCCGGCAGATCCACTTTGTCGCGATGCCAGAATCGAAGCAGTTGGAGCCCGCGAATCGCGCACGGCTGGGTTTGTGCCATGCTGGGCTGGGCGATATCGACCTTGCCGCCACGGAGTGGTTGGCAGTGGTTGAGGCCGGAACTCGGGATGAGCGTCCTTTTCTGGATCTGGCCGAACTGGTCAATCTTACAAACCCTGCCAGGGGAGACCAGTCTGTTGAGTTGAAGGCGGAGGTCCGGAAGGAAATTCTGAGGGTTTTCGAAGCGACAAATATTGCAACCGTCCAGGGAGAGACCGCCTGGACGCCGTTGCAGCGGCGGCGCGTGACCGACCGAATCCTGCAGAAGATGGAGCGGCAGGTCGAGCCCGAGTGGCGGGCCACGCTGGCGCAATCCCAATGGGCGAGCCGGCGGGGTGACTTCGATCGGGCCGAGGCGTTGGGTCAGCAGGCGGTGCGTCAGAGCGACCGTGCGGCCGAGGCGATGCTCTGGCTGATTACTGCGGAGTTGCAGCGCGCAGCGGCGGCAGAGAAGCAGGGCAAGTTTCTGGCCTCCGAGAATTCGAAGTCCGCGGTTCGGGAGTTGTGTGGCCAGGGAATTGACCTGCATCCTCTCGACCCGCGGTTTCCCTACCAGTTGGGTTTGCTGCAGTTGGCGGCAGGGCAACCTGCCGTCGCGGAAAAACAGCTGCGTGAAAGTCTGACCCGGGTCGGAAAGGTGGTCGAAGACTCCAAGTCCTCCCGGGCCCAACGACGCCAGGCGGAAGCGGTGCGGAATCTCGCCCGGATTCAATTGGCCTTCTCGCTCATTTCGCAACTCCCCACTGACAATGCCGAGCGAAAAGCCCAGATTGACACCGAGGTGGATGCGATTCTGAGAGACCTGGAGCGGCAGGGGATCTATGGTCCCGCTCTGGTGGGGCGTGCCCAACAGTTGATGGCTGAACAGAAATGGGAGGAGGCGGCCAAGGAATGGAATGTTCTGGCCAATGATCCGCAGTACGAGAACTGGTCTCAAATGGCGATCTCCATGCTGCTGAATTGTCAGGTGGAGCTGAAGAATTGGAACGAGTTGGGGCAGGTTGCCGAACGGGCGATGTCCCGCTGGCCCGGTTGGGGACCAGCGGACCGCGCCTACGAGCGGTACTTGCAGTCGACCGGGCGGATGGATGAGGTCGAACAGTGGCGCAATCGGCGGCAACAACTGGATCCCGTCCTGGCCCTGCGTGACCGCATCGCCACCGAATTGAAAAAGGACAAGAAGACCTGGAATTTCGAACCGCTTGAGCGGGATCTGGACCAGTTGGTGGCCGATCCCGAACGGGCAGGGGATGTGCGATTGGCACAATTGCGCCTGCTGATTTTGCGGGCCCAGGGTGAAAATAACCGGATCCATGAGTTGCTGCTGTCGTTGCAGTCGGCCACCCCACGGGTTGTCGAACTCATGGTGGAACGGGTTGACTTCGAAATTCGTCGCCGGGATGTCCCCCTGGTCCGCAGAGTCCAGGCCGCAACGGCGGCGATCGATCTGTTTCGAAATTCGTACGAGACGCTGCCCCAGTTGGGGAAAGATTTGCTGGGCCCTGAGTCCCGCCTGATGAAAGCGCTGGACTCCGAGAAAGTGCCCCTGAATGGCGTCGTGCGTGCAATGTTGGTGGAATTGACGGATAACGTTGAAGAGGCCCAGAAACAGTTCGAGACGGCCCTGCAGGTTGCTGAGGGGAGGGGCTTGGTGGTGCAGAAGATGACCGATTTCTGTCTCCGGCATGAATCGGACAAGCGGAAACTCAGCGATCGATTCCTGGCGATTCTCTGTTCAACCCTCCAGCGATTGCCGGCTGATGGGGCGCGGTTGCGGGCCATTGATGCTCTTGAAGAGTGGCAGGGGCGAGGAAACATGCCGGCCGAACAGCAATTGCAGCTCGCACGGCTGTTTGTCGCCTCGGGGCAGGGGGAGAAGGGAGAACAGGAATATGAGACTCTGGTGAAGCAATCGGGTCGGAATGTACTGATCCTGATTGATTACGCCGGCTACCTGCTGAATCTGAAGGAACCGACGGACAAGCAGACCGCCCGCCTGGCAGCCCTGGCGAAACAGATTGAGGTATTGCGTCCCGGATCACTCGAGCAACGCCTGGTTGAGGGGCGCTCCCTGGTCCAGACTGGGAACGCGGCGGCGGCGGTCAGCCGGTTGAAAGAGTTCGCGACCGACCTCGACAAAGTGGGAACGGGCAGCCTGTTCCGCTCACTGTCGCTGTTTGGCCGGGCCGACAACGCTTTGAATCGCGTCGTTACTGAGCAGGACTCCGACAAGGGGCCACTCCGAGATCTGGCCCGCAAACTGGTCGCGGATCAATCCCCGCGGCTCCCTGAGGCCGACTATCAAACTCTGCTTGATCGGCCTGGGTTTCTGGAAGCAGTGCAGGATGAGACCCTGCTGTTGTTGGCCGAGACACTGGCTGGGGCAGCGCAGACCCCGGCTGCGCGGGCAATCCTTCAGGCCTCGCTGCAGAAGCGGGAAAGTCCTCTGCTTGGTTTGGGGGTGGCGACGCTGCTGGCCCGGGACGGCAAAGTCCCAGACGCCATCGCGCTGTGGAAGCAGCACTCCCTGGAAGATCCGGATCCCACCACCCGTTCGATTCAACTGGCCCTGGCGTCGGGCAGTGATCCAGCATTGCGCCGGGAGCTGACCCGGTTCCTGGAGGAATTCGCGGAACAGCAGGACCTGACAGTCAAACACGCTCCACTGGTCCTGATGTTGGCCGAGTTCAAGACTGCTCCCGACACACTTCCGGCGGCCATCGCCCTGTATGACCGCCTGTTGGACTTGGCCCCCAACTCGCCAGTCACCCTGAACAACCTCGCTTACGTGGAGTCTTTCAGTCTCGATCGACGTGAGAAGGCGCTGGAACACATCTCCAAAGCGATCGACATCGACCAGCCACGCATTGAATACATCGACACGCGCAGCGTGGTTCTGATGCAACTGGGACGGCTGCAGGAGGCTCGGCAGGATCTCGAGAGGATCACCTCGCTGATTCCCTCGCCGCTGTACTATCTGCACCTCGCGGTGACCCAATACCGGCTGAAAAATACCGAACAGGCCGTAGCCGCCCTGCGTCGTTGTCAGGCTCTCAAACTCGATCCGGCTCAACTCCCCCCTCTGGAGCAGCTCTGGTTCAATGAAGTCCGGTCTCTCTACGACGCGATGCGAGCGGAATCGGCCACTTCGGGCGACTGACATCCAAACCTCCAGTCGTGCCCATTGTCACCGGCTGTGTGTGCGGTGGGCTTTATGGCTGGGGCTGCTGGTATTGACCGAAGGGTGTTTCAACAGTCCCAACCCGGCGGCGCCGCCGCCACCACCGTCCTCCCCTTCGGTCTCCGGATTCCTTCCCGGCCCCGAATTGTCGGCCGAACAACGGCCTGGTGAATCGTCGCTCGAACACCACGACGTTCCAGCGACGGGGGTGGGGCCGATCTATCCGCAGACCACGGCCGAATCCTCAGTCCGCGAAGCGGGTGAGGCCACGGGCGTCGTCCGCTCGTCCCAATGGATCGAGGAACTGCTGGTCTTGGCCCGCCAGGATGGCAAGAGATTTCTGACAGAGGGACTGTCGGCTGCAGTGGAGCCCCGGCAAATTGTGGAAACACTTGGAATTCTTCCTCCTGAAACGACAGGCGGAGTGTTGCTGGAAATTCTCGACACGTCGCATCCGGAGCTGGTGGTCTGGGATGGGGGGCCCGCAACGCAGGGAGAGCATGCCCTGTTCCTCGCTGCGCTCCCCGCGTCCCGACTGCATTCACAGGTCACTCACCACCCCGCCATCCGCAATGCTCTCGCTGGAGAACAGGCAGGCTTCGAGCTACCCGCAGGCTTCGAGCCGGTCGACGAGACCGACCAGACTGCTGATGGCTTTCCGTGGCGGATCCGATGTCTGGCCGACAATTCCATTCTGGGACTGGTTCCCTCCTCGGTCGCGAGGATTGGCCCGGGAGTGCGGGCGGAATTGGATCCGTTTTACATTGATCTGCATGAAGTGACAGTGGGTCAGTACCGAACCTATCGAAAGGGGGAACAGACCGACAAGAAACGGCTGTTTGATCCCACCGGCAAGGCCGGCTCGGACGAAGAGCCGGTATGTGGCCTGATGTGGGGCGAGGCTCGTGCGTACGCCCGCTGGGCGGGAAAGGATCTGCCCACCGAAGCGGAGTGGGAACTGGCGGCCCGCGGTCCCCAGGGTTTTCCCCACCCTTGGGGTGAAGGGATTGCCCTCTGGCCCGCCCGTTCCCCTCATCCGGGGCAGGTGCGCAAGGTCGCGCAGTTCGTGAATGATCTCAGCCCCTTCGGTCTGTTCGACACGGCCGCCAATGCGCGGGAATGGGTGCTGGACTGGTATTTGCCCGAAACTCTCGAGAACCTTGCCCGGGAACCACAGCCGGTGCGCAATCCACGAGGGCCCAAATCCCGGGAGGGAAATGATCAGCACGTCGTGAAAGGGGGGGACCCTGAGTGGCGACTCGATCAGCGGGAAGGGGTGGGGGCCCGCGAGCGGTTACCGGACCTGGGATTTCGCTGCGTTCTGCGGCTGAATCCGAAGGATCAGCGTCGCCGCAGCCCCACCGGGAATTGAAGAGCGACTCAGCCGCTCCACGCCACTGCCTGATCCGCCAAATCTGATGCCGGCCGCAGAACAGTGAATCTCTGCAACGACAGAATCACCCAGAGGAACCGGTGCTAAACGGCACATCACGGCGATCTCGACTTCACCCCGGCCCTTCTTGACCGCACGGTCTCAGGGATCCTCACCAGCCGAATCGGGGTCGGTGCCCCGTTTGCGGGGTTTGCGCGCCGTCTCGGGAATGGTCAGCTCCACCGGGATGAGGATGTTCTCCCGCCGCACCACCAGCTTGAGTGTGTCTCCCGGTTCGAGGCGTGCCAGTTCCTCGCGCAGCATCCGCACCGATTGAATCAACTGGTCATTCACAAAGAGCACCAGATCATTCGCCTTGAGCTGGACGTCGGCCGCCCGGCTCTCAGGGAGAACGGCATCGATAAAAGCCGGCGTCCGCTGGATCACATCAGGCACCAGCACCAGTCCAAAATCAATCGGCAAGAACCGCGGTGAGGAAAGTGGTGCCTCGAGCGGGTTGGATTTGGGAGTGAAGGTTCCGGCGATGATGTCCTGGATCGCCGTTTTCAGTTCCGCGATGGGAATTGCATAGTTCATCCAGGTATTGCTCTGGGCGTTGCGCAGTTCCTTCCCCACCATTCCGGCCAGTTGCCCATCGCGGGTGGTGAGTACTCCGCCCCCCGAGCCGGGATTGTTCGTGATGGCATCCACCACCAACACCGGCCCGTTGTAGGCGGAATCGAAAACCCCCCGCCGGGCGGTCAGCCGCGTCCGGGCCGAGATCACGCCATGCAGCACCGAGACCGGTTCGTCTCCCGTCGCCACCTTGAACATGTTGCTGAAGCTCAAGACCCGGGCTCCCACGGGAGGGATCACCGCCTCGTCGAGTTCAAAGCAGGGGAGATCCTCGGCATCAATCTTCAGCACCGCCAGGTCAAGCTGGGGTTCGGCACCGACGATCCGTCCGGCGAACCGCCGACCGTCGTGCAGCACCACCGTCACCTCCTGCTCATCGAGCACGTGGCTCCAGATTGTCACCAGGTGTCCCTGGGGAGAAACCAGAAAGCCCGACGAATACGCATACAGGTTCTTCAGGCGGCCGGCTCCGAAGATCTTCACCACCCGCCGCGAGACCTGGTCAATCACCCGCTGTTGGCGGCTCTGGGCGGGGACCTCGGCCTGGGAGGGGGCCACCTCTTCCGGAGAGTTCGACTGCTGTGCGGAGGCCGGCGCCGCCAGGCCGCACAACACCAGCACAAAACCCCAAATCGCGGGCCGCCCACAGGCGTTCCAGAGACGGTCAGCGGGCATCAGGCATCACCCCAGTTGGCTGAGCGCAGCTCGAACCGGCCATATTCCCGGTCGGCGTGCCGCACGATGAGAAGCTTGGGAAATTTGCGTCCCTGGAACTCGGCGAGTCCTTCGAATCGCACCTCGCAGGGGTCGACATCTTCATCCCGTTCGGTGTCGAAACCAATCAATTGGCCCGCCTGCTTGTCGAACAGGAACCGGGTGCGGGCTGTGAACCGCTCGGCCGCCAGCACGTCCACCAGCGGGCCGTTGCCATCCAGCGGTTCACTCCCCGCATAGTACAACTCGCTGAACGCCTGCGGCCCCTTGGCCAACAACCAGCGCAGTTGATGCAGAGCCAGCAACAGGCCGCCGGTCGCGGGGGGTTCATCCCCCTGTTTCGCCTCGGCATTCGTCTCCTGGGCGAACGCCTGTTGCCCGTCGGCCAGGATCAGTCCGCACAGTTCGTCCGCCAGGGTGAAGACCGCCGGCAGATCGGCCGCCACTGCGTGCGCGGTCAACTTCCAGGCTCCGGCAGGGGTCTTGAAGTCGCCCCAGCCGTCCAGTCCCCGCAGTACCCGTTCCTGTTCCGCCTGGTTGAAGTGGAAGTTGGCGAACCCTGGTTTTTCCACCAGGAATTTCGCGTATTGCTCGGGAGGCTTGGGCTTGCCCCGGCCGGCGGGACGCTGAGGTTTGGGGGCCCCGGGTTTGCGCCCTTTGTCCTGATCTTTGTCTCCGGGTTTGGGATCTTCGGCGGGACGCTCGGGGGGCTGCAGAGTCATTTCCGACTGCCGGTGCAGTCCCCGCAGACGCACGAAGATCTCCTGTTTCCGCCCCTCCCGTCGGTACACCAGCGGCAGCTTCCAACCCTTGGGATAGATCCCCAAGATGTTCTTGAACTGATTCACGCTGCGGATCGGTCGACCGGCAAACGAGGCGATTTCATCATCCACCCGCAGACCCCGCCGGAAGGCTTCGCTGGAATCGAGAATATTCGTCACGACCACCGAACCATCGTCCTTCGTGGCCACCGCCGCCCCCAGCGTGGCATGGTCGACAATCAGGCCTCCCCGCAGGTGGTCGAGGAAGTGCTTGATCTGGTTGATCGAGATCGCGTAACCCGCCCCCGAGTTCACCCGCCCCCGTTTCTCGAATGACCCCCGCCCATTGATGCCCACGAGGTCCCCCGTGGCGCTGAACAGGGGCCCCCCCGAGTTCCCGGGATTGATCGAGGCATCGACCTGGATGCAGTCGGTGTATTCCAGAAAGGTCCCGGCCGGTCCCTGGTAGCGATGCAGGCCGCTGATGATTCCGTACGTGACCGTGGGAGAAAAATCGGTCGCCAGCAGGAATGGGTTTCCCATGGCATAACACGTCTCCCCCACCGTCAACTGGTCGCTGTCCCCCAGCGTGGCGACCGGAAAATCATCGCGGCCAAACAGCTTGATCAGCGCGACGTCTCCGGTGGGATCAATCCCCACAATGACCGCATCGTACAGTTCCCCATTGTTGAGACCGCACTTCATGAAGTCACCCGCCCCGCTGGTGACGTGAAAGTTGGTCAGCGCGAAGCCATCGGGGGTGATCAGCACACCCGAACCTCCACCCCCTCCACCAGGACCGAAAATGGCCACGACCGACGGAGCGCACTTCTGCACCACCGCAACCCGGGCGGCCTGCTCGGCCAGCACGTCGGCATCAGCCGCCCCCCGGGCTGTCGAACTCCCCTGCAGCAGGGTGGTCAGCGAGCCAAGGGCGGCTGTTTGCAGCCATCGACGACGCGAAATCTCAGGCCGTGAATCGGGGTGCCAGGTCATGTGTTGCTGAGGCGGCAAGAGGAACAATCCGTGAGACCACGCGTCACTTGGTCAGTTTGGCATCCGCCAAATCGAGAAAGTCGCCAATATTCAACTGGTCGGCTCCGAAGTCGACCAGAATCTCCAGTTCCCGCACACCCCCCAGATCGAGGTCGATGGGGCGGGGGGGCTCGCCGGGGGCGAACTCGGCCTCGAACAAGGCCCGGCCATCCCCCGAGATCCGCAGCAGCGCCGAGGTCTTGAGCCGCGGGGCAGCATCGTCAATTCCCGCCACCGCCCGAAAACGTGAGTACTCCCCGGCGATCCGGTAACGCAGCCGGGTCTGGGGAAACAAGCCCAGTCCGCGGGTGTAGGTCTGGCCCCCCAGGACCAGGGGAGAACCGAGCGCAGAACGGTCGCGCTGCATGTCCCGGGGAAGATCAAACAACGGGACCAGTTTCTTGTCGCGGGGGTCGAGTTGCGACAGGTATTTCACCCGGCCCGCGCTGAAGTCGAGTCCCGAGACCTGATCGATGGGCAGACGCAGTTCGACATTCCCGGCCAACTTCACCAGGTACTCCCCCGCGCTGAGCGAGACGGCAGTCGCCTGCAGCAGATCTCCCGTCGCCAGTCCCACCTGGCATGCAATTCTGGCCGCCGGTGCATTCCGCGGCCGGTAGATCAACCCGTAGACCTTCTCGCGGGCAATGGGCAGCTCCTCGCCATCCACCAGAAACACCACTTTCTCGGCCAGTCCCCCCGCCACTCCGGGGACGAAATCGAGCACCTCGTCTTTACGAACCACCAGCAGGTCGTTTTTGCGCTCCCTCTGCAGCAGGTTCTTCCAGGCGTCATCGAGCGTGGGAGATGATTCTCCGAGGCGGATCGAGGCAAACCGGCTCGCCGGCATCTGGACCTGTGCATCGGAAGGGAGGGTGAGCGTGGCCCGATCGCGGGTGATGGTGAGTTCCTTGCACGACAGGCGGGTGCCATCGAGCAACTCGACCCGGGGACCCGGAGGCAGCGGAACCACGGGCAAGGCCCGGCGGATTTCCAGCACCTGCGTGGTCGGAATGAGGCGGGTCTCATCGCCGATCTTTAACGACAATCCCTGCTCGTTCAGTTCCAGCAGTTCACCCGTCAGCCGTTCGCTCGAGATGGTCTCGACCTCGGCCGGAATCGCACCCAGCAGGGCGGACAGGGTGAGGCTCCATACCAGGGCACTCACGGCTTGGCCTTTCGGGCGGGACGTCCCGCCTGCTTGAGATTGAACTTCTCCACTGCCTCGGCGTAATGGGCCCCGAACTTCCGGGCGATGTCTTCTTTCGCCTTGCTCCGTTCCTTGGGGGGCAGGTCGCCCCATTCTCCGGTGTTTTTGAACTTTTTTGGATCGACATTTCCGGGTCCGGTCGAGCCCTTCACCACGCTGTCCTGGGCGGGGGCCGAAGACTTGTTGCTGTTCCCCCCCGAACCCCCTCCGCCCCCCTGCTGCTCCTCGATCTTCTTGATGATCTCGTCGAGCTGGGTGATGATCTCTTCCTCCCGTTTCTGGACTTTCTCGCCCGTGCGGGCCAGCGACAGCCGGCGTTCGACGTCGAACATCCGGCGGGCCACTTCGTCCAGCGACTTGTCCTGCAGAGATTGCAGGTCGTACTGCATCAGCCCCGCGAGGGTGGCATACCGCAGGGGGACTCCCGTGGTGTTTTTCAGCAATTGATCAATGGTGGCCAGGCCAGGCTCTTTCTGCAGCAGATGATGCTGGCAGACCGCCTTGCAAAAGAGTAGCGTGGCCGGGTCGACCACTTCAGCCAGGGGGACGTTCTCCAGCAGTGCCAGAGCTTCGTCGTACAACTGCCGCTGCACGAGATAGTGCCCGAAGTACAGAGAAAGGTTGGAAGTGAAGAAGGCCCCGTCGGCAGTTCGTTCCAGCAGCGGGGCCGCAGGGACCGCGAGCGAGGCCGAAGTCAGGTCGCATTGCGAAATCAGCGCCTGCACCTCGGGATCAAATTCCTGAAAGGTGGCGATGGTGCGCTGGAACAGTTCTTCCGGGGTGGGAACCTGCTCGCCGAACGCCCACAGTTGGGCCAGCCGGTTGGCGGTCGCCTCATCGGCCTTGCCGCGGGCCGCCAGCCAGGCCGTCATTTTCCCACGCACCAACTCGGGGGTTGGGGGCGAAACCAACTCGGCAGGGGCGGGTTTCGCGGTGGGGAGAACCGCCGGGGGGGCGGTCTCAGCGGGAGCTGGAGAATCCGGGGAAGGCTCCTGGGCCGTCAGCCGGGGGCTGCCGAGCGCCGCCACACCGGTCAGAGCCAGCAGGAACACGGCGGTTCGCCAGGGGATGGTGCGAAGTGTCATGGAACAGGTCTCGCGGTGGGCTGTCTCAGATGGTCGGGGCCGTGGGGGGCAGGTCACTTGTTGCGGCCCGTGGAAATGTCATAGGTGGCCTTCTGCACGCGCGCCTGGCGTTCGGCCAGGTCCTGCAGCTGGTCGATGACGTCCGCCGCCTCGGCCTGTTCCCCCTCCACCTCGCGCCCCAGGCGGCGGGTGCGGTTGTTGATCCGCAGTTGCAGCGTGCGCAGCATCTTCAATTCGGCCAACTTGTCGACCAGTTCCTGGTCCTGCTGCTGCCCATCCTGCTGTTGCTGCTGCTGGTCTTTCTTCTTGCTCTTTTCCATTTCCTTCTGGAGGGCGTCGATCATTTCCTCGAGGGCGTCGATAATGTCTCGTTCGATCGACTGGGTGATCTCTCCCACGTCGGTCCGTTCGAGACGTTTGCCCGCCTGACGCATGTCGTCACGCATCATTTCGACCGCCTCGGGGAAGGCCACGGCCGTTCCCTCTTCGCGAAGCAGGGTGACCGCTTTGGTGGCTTCGAGGGCAATTTCATCCTGTTGCCGCGCCAGCTGCAGTCCCCGGGCCGATTGGCGCGACTGATCGGCGGCCGAACCCCGGGAGAGTTTGACGGTGCCATCGTAAACCAGCAGTTCCATCGCCAGCATCCGCTGGAAGCGGGCTTCGAGCATCGCCAAGAACCGCTCTTTTTCTTCCTCCCGAAGCTGCCGCAAAATCTCTTCCAGTTTCTCCTTGGCCCGCTGCAGTTCGGCGACTGCGTCGTCCTGGTCGTCGCTGGCGTCCTGCCGCTTGTTCTTCTTCAGGTTTTCCAGTGCCCGCTCCATCGCTTCGCGGGCCCGTTCCAGTTCTTCCCGTCCCGGAGTTTTCTGGCCGCTCTGGCCCGACTCGCCCTGCTGGGGAGGGGAGGGCTGTCCCGATTGGGGAGTCCCTTGAGACTGCTCGCCCGGCTTTGATTCACCCGGCTTCGACTCCGCAGGCTTTGAATCACTTCCGTTCTCACCAGGCTTTTGTTCACCAGGCTTTTGTTCACCAGGTTTGGTCTCACCCGGTTTGGTCTCATCGGTCTTCTTGTCACCCGATTTGGAATCGCCCGCCTGGGCGTCCTCCGACTTGGGGTCGGAGGGTTTCCCGTCGGGTGAGTCGCCCGATTTTCCTTCCGCCGATTTGTCGGGAGACTTTCCATCGCCGGGGCGGGCCCCTGGCTTGGCCTGGCTCTTGGCGTTCTTGGCCGCGTCGTCCTTCGAGATCTTCTGCTGCAACTGCTCAGTCTGCTCGCGGATCTTCTTCTGCTGAGCCTCGACGTCGTCGCGGGCAATCCCCCGTTCGTTGTCGGCGCGGTTCCCTTTTTCCTTCCCGATAAGCTTGTTGACCTCTTCGAGATAGGCCTTGATTCGCTTCTGCTCTTCCTGCAGTTCTTTCTGGCGGTCTTCGCTCAGCAGCAGGTCCAAAATGGTCTGCAGGTTGCCAATCAGATCTTCCTGCTTTTCAATCGCGTCCCCCAGCTTTTTGTCGCGCAACAGGGCCGACAGTTCATTCATCTGGGTGACGATGCGTTCTTCCTTGCTCTTGCCAATGGCTCGCAAGAGCAGGTCGGCCCGCTCGGGGTCGGTCTTGCGCAGTGACTCGGCAATCCGATACAGTCCCTCTTCGAAGCGACGGTACTGCCGCTGCAGCGCCTCCTGGGACGAATTCAACCCGGCTTGTTTTGTGCCGGCGGGGGCATCCTCACCTGCCGGGGGCTCAACTGCCTGACCGGCGTCCTTTTGGGGCTCTTCCCCGGCCTTCGCGGCGGCAGTTTCCCCAGGGGCCTGTTGAGCCCGGGCCGTTCCAGGCAACAGGGCCATGCCCGGCAGCCCAACCAGGCCGGGCAGCAACAGGGCCGCCAGCCAGAGTTGTCGACCAGCGGTCTTCCGCAGCAGTCCCCGCGACACGTCTGTCATGCTTCGCACTCCGGTAATCCTGGGGGCACCCCTCGGTGCCGGGCCTGGCGGTCACTTGAGGCCTTCGATGAGGCGTCTCTTTCGTTCGACTTCGGTCTGCTTCTTCAGTTCTTCCTGCCCGCGGATCACTCCGCGCAGCATCTCCAGCACCTTGTTGTAGTCTTCGTTCTTTAACATCTGGGCCAGTACTTTTTCGAGCTTCGCAATCACTGTTCCGAGTTCATCGGCGGCCGCTTCGAAGGGGGGCAGGGGATCCTCCTGTCGCTCCAGCGCCTCCCGCAGCTTGACCAGCAGGTCGTCGCAGTTGTTGAAATCGACCGTGTTCACCTCGTGCAGTGGGCCGACGATTCCTGTGTCAATCCGCTCCAGAATCGGACGCACATCGGGAATGGCGTTGTTCGCCAGTTCATCCCGCACATCCCGAAACTCTTCCTCGATCGACTGGGTCTCGTTGTGGTTCTTGCGCACTCCGGAGGTCCCCCGGTCGACCGAGGTCAGGGCGGCCGTTTCCAGCACCGCCAACCGCTCGGCCTCGTCCCGGGTCCGCGTCTCCTGGGGCTTGGCACGCAGCGGCCGAGCTTCTTCCATGCGGGTGCGATTGAGCAACAGGTCTTTGCGGGTGTTCCGGACCTCTTCGAGAATCTGCTCGAAACGCCGGCGAATGTTCAGCTCCTTCACCGCCACCAGCGCGATCAATTCATCATCCGACACAATCTGGAATGTGTACGTCGAGCTCGACGAGACATGGGGGCCTGTCAGCGTGTCGCCATCCCGCGCGGTCACCTTGAGGACCAGTTTCTGTCCCACCGCCAGATCGAGATCCAGAACGGCGAACCGCTCGGAGACCGGCAGTTCCTTCCGTCCGGCCGCCGCTTCGTCGAAGGAACGCGTGCGGAATTCTTCCGTGGGGGCGGCCGCTCCCCCCTCCACCCGGTACTCGAATAGGGTCTGCAACACCCCATAATCATCGAGCACCCCGTAGACCTGAGAACTCTCTTCCGCGTCCCGGATTTGACCCACCAGGGGAATCGTGGCCTGTCGGGTGATCGAAGTGCCGATCCCCTTGAGCCGCACGTCCACCTGTGGAGGTTGGTCGGGAATGGCCGAGATGGTCAGGCGGGAGGGCTCGGCACTCTGGATTTCGTCCGTGTCCTGCAGCCAGAACCGGAGTTGGGCGTCTGCGGGCAGAGACAGGGGAACACCCGGTTGGTCGCCTGCGGGAAGCTGCGCCGCCCCGGTCAGCAGCACCGGCAGTCGGAACAGCCGGCCATCCTCCGAGACCGGGGGGATGGGAAGTTGGAGAGGCCGATAGGGCGCGTCGGCAGGAGCGTCGGCCGAACGGAAGCCCGCCCCCTCGCGCGTCAGTTGCAGTTCCCATTGGTCGGCCTGCACCCTCACGGCCTGCAGCGGCTTGTTGACGCGGGCCTCGAGCAGCAGGTCGGAGCCCGCCGGCAGAGACACCTGTGCTCCCAGCACATCGACCCGTGCCCGCAACGCCGTCTTGCCGTCCGTATCGATTTCGTTCAGCCCGGTGTAGGCGGGGTACAGCGTCTGCAGGGTGATTCCGTCGATCTGCGGCGGATCGACCACCTCCACCAACAGCGGTTGCCGCGTCCGGAAATCGCCCCCGCGGATCCGCAGTTCGATGGAGTCTTTCAGTCCGGCGAGTTTCTGACGGAACAGTCGCTCACCCACTTTCGTCATATATCCTTCCCCAGAGGCCGAGGCTTCCAATGCCCGGTACCCATACTGCACTTCCCGGGGAACGACGCTGGGGGCGACCGCCTCAACAGTCAGCGAAAGGTCGGCTCCCCGGGGATGCTTGTAGATGCCGTCGCGGAACTCGACCGGCCGTTCGCCCGGATCGGCCAGCACCTGAATCTTGAGGTCGGTTTCCCGACGGTAGTAGTCGTCGGCGAACAACAGGTTGCGGCGGTACCAGGTGTCAAACACCTCGCCGAACGCGAACCGGAAACCGGCAATCGAGACTGCGAGACCCGCCGCCAGCCCCAGGGCACGCCACAGAGGGCCCCGATTGAAGACCTCACCCAGCTTCAGGCGGTCGAGCACGCCGCGGACCTCGCGGACCGTTTCTCCCAGCATGGCCGTGGTCAGAGGTGGACCGGTGTCGGGCTGATCGGCCAGTTCGACCGCGGTGATCAACCGTTCGTTCAGCTCGGGGAACCGTCGCTCGAGCACCAGAGCCAGCGAACGATGACGCAGGCTGCGGATCACCCGAAGAAAGACGTACCAGAAGAACGCGGCGAACGCGGCGGTCGCCGCCAGCACCAGCAGGACCCGCCGCAGCCCTTGGGGCATTTCGAACAGGTAATCGAGACTCAAGGAGATCCAGAAGGCCAAACCGATCGTGCAGACGACCAGGGCCACGCCTTCGAGGAAGACATACCGACGAATGCGGCCGCGCAGCTGGTTGAGTACGTGCAGGACTTCCTGGCGAAGTCCAGTGGAGCCTGTCATGCCGATGCCGTCCCCGAATCTCGCCAGTCACAGGTGCGTCCCCCTTCAAAGCGAGGCGGACAACGGACACCTGCAGCACCCGGCGGACCCTCAAAATGATACCACGCGGTCGTGACCACAGACAACGGGGCCACGTCCGTGTTCCATGGTCCGATCCCTGCGACCCCTGGGGCGAATTCCCGTCGGTTCGTGGCGGGTAGACTGTCTCGTCCGCCAGGGGTCGCACCGGTCCAGATCCGCACTGCGGGCGAACCCGGCGACCAGGCCAATTCGCACGCGGATGCGAGCCGGACAGGTTGGAGCCGTTCCGGGGTTGTGGCGGGGCAGCGGTGATTCAAGACGGTTCCCCTCGCACCGGGCCGGATTGACCCGCTCACACCCAGGGACCACAATGCCTCCGCATTTGTTCCCGGTGCGACGTTTTCTTGAAGCAACTTCCGGATTGGTCCTGCGTGGCATGAGCCGCCTGCGCGTTGAACTGCTGTTGGTCGAAGACAACGCCGATGATGTGGTGCTGATTGGCGAGTACCTGGCCGACTCACGGCAGGCCGACTTCGTCCTGACCACCGCCGACCGGCTGGGAGCGGCCGAACGGCTGCTGCAGACACGCAGCTTCGATGCCATCCTGCTCGATCTGCAATTGCCCGACGTCCAGGGTCTGGCCACATTCGAACGCCTGGTCAGCGGGGCGCGGGGGGCTCCCATCGTCATTTTGTCGGGCAATGACGATGAAGAACTGGCTCTCAAAGCGGTGCATGCCGGGGCACAGGACTACCTGGTCAAGTCGCAGGTGGGGACGGTCATCCTTGAACGCACCATCCGCTACTCGATGGAGCGCAGCCGGACCCGCCGGGCCCTGGTGGAGCGGGCGGAAGAACTGGCCCGTTCGGAACAGCGGCTTCGCGAACAGGCGGGCATCCTGCAATCGATTCTCAACAGCATCGCCGACGGGGTGGTGGTGACCGACGACCGCGGCCGGCTGCTCATTTCGAATCCCGCGGCCCGCGAGATCCTCGGCGCCGTGCCGCGGGAATTCATCCCCGAAGAGCTGACCGAGCAGTCGCTGTTGTTTCTGCCCGACATGGTGACCCCCTATGAGGTGGGGGAGTTGCCCCTCGCCCGGGCAATGCGCGGTCTCGCCTCGCGGGAAATCGAAATGTACCTCCGGCGGCCAACCGACTCGCTGGGGATCTGGGTCTCGGCCAACGCCACCCCCCTGCGCGACAGCGGGGGACAGGTACGGGGGGGCGTCGCGGTCTTTCGCGACATCACCGAGCACAAGCAGGCCGAGGCCGAATTGCATCAGGCCAAGGAGGCTGCCGAGGCCGCCAGTCGGGCGAAAAGCGCCTTCCTCGCCAGCGTGAGTCACGAAATCCGGACGCCGATGAACGCCATCATCGGGATGACCGAGTTCGTCCTCGACACCCCACTCTCACCCCAGCAGCGCGAATGGCTGAAGATCGTGCAGGAATCGGCCGAAAGCCTGCTGGGACTGATCAACGAAGTGCTTGATTTTTCGAAGATCGAGGCCGACAAGCTCGATCTCGAAGAGGTCGAATTTCCCTTGCGGGATTCCATCGGCACCACCCTCAAGTCGCTGGCCATGCAGGCCCATCGCAAGCAACTCGAGCTGGTCGCCGAGATCGATCCGGGGGTTCCCGAACGCGTTCTGGGAGATCCCACCCGGTTTCGCCAGGTCCTGGTCAACCTCGTGGGCAATGCCATCAAATTCACCAGCGAAGGAGAGGTGCTGGTGCGGGTGCATCCCGAGTCTCAGTTGGGAGACGAGATGATGCTGCACGTGGCCGTCAGCGATACGGGAATCGGGGTGGCCGAAGAAAAGCGGGAGCGACTGTTCCACGCCTTCGAACAGGCGGACAGTTCAATGGCCCGGCGCTATGGTGGCACGGGGTTGGGCCTGGCCATCTCGTCGCGCCTGGTGGAGCTGCAGGGGGGCCGCATCTGGTACGAATCGCGGCATCCGCAAGGCAGCACCTTCCATTACACCGTCCGGCTGCGGGCCCTGCCCGAAGAGACCGACGAGCTGGCCCTGCAGATTGATCGACTGCGGGGCACCCGCGTGCTGGTGGTGGACGACAATGCCAGTGTTCGCGCGGTCCTGGCCGAGGTCTTCAGCCAGTGGTCCCTGCAGCCCAGCGTCGCCGACAGTGCTGAGGCGGCCCGGCGGTTGCTGGCCGATGATCGGGGGCCCGGGTTCCTGCTGGCGGTGGTCGATGGCAGTCTGCCGGGGGAACAGGGGTTTCGGCTGGTGGAGGAACTGCGCGAGCGGCATGTCGACCGGGTGCGGCACGTGGTGATGCTGATCCATTCCGGCGACCGGTCGGCCGATGCCTCGCGGGCCGAGCGGGTGGGGGCCGATGCCTGCCTGACCAAGCCGGTCAGTCCCTCCGAGCTGTTTGATGTGCTGGCGGACCTGCTGCAATGGAAGCCCGTCCTGCCTCCGCAGCCCTCCGAGATTTCCCCGGGGTGGCTCCCGCCGGTGAAGGGACTGCAAATCCTGCTGGTCGAAGACAGTCTGTACAACCAGAAGTTGGCGGTGGGACTCTTGGAAAGGCAGGGGCACACCGTGAGTGTGGCCGGCAACGGAGCGGAAGCGATTGCGCAGCTGCAGACCCGGCCGCACGACCTCGTGCTCATGGATGTGCAAATGCCCGACGTTGACGGGCTTGAGGCGACGCGGCGGATCCGCGCGGCCGAACGGTTGACCGGTGAGCATATTCCCATCATCGCCATGACGGCTCAGGCCCTTCAGGGAGATCGTGAAAAATGCCTGGATGCGGGTATGGATGATTATCTCACCAAGCCTGTCCGGGCCCGCGAACTTCAGGACCGCATCACCCAGGTGCTGGCCCGGCTTTCGGGGCGGAAGGAACCGGCCGTCGAAGAACCCCTGGAGACCCGGCTCATGGAAAAGAGCAACCCCACACCCCGGGCTGAATCCACCCCGGCAAGTCCTGCGGAAGGGGCTGGGCCTGTGGAACCAACTTCTTCCGAATTGGTCCCAACGGCCGCCTCTGCGGGCCCTGGGCCGGATGCTTCCCAGGCATGGATCGACTGGGCGGGGGCCTTGCGGCAGGTCGATGGTGACCCGGGATTGCTGCAGACCATCGCCAGTGCCTTTCTGGCCGAGGCGCCCCCCTATCTCGACAGCATTGAGGGGGCCATCCACGGGGGACAGGGGCGGCTGTTGCAGCGGGCGGCGCATACGATCAAGGGGGGCTTTCGCCTGTTTGGAGCGGGCGAGGCGTACGACCTGGCGATGCGTCTCGAAGAGGCGGGCCGCAGAGGCCGTTTTGAGGGAGCCGAGGCGACCGCCGCCCGCCTGCGGTCATTGTCCCAGGGGATCCTCCACGAGCTGGAGGTGTTTGCCAAGACAGGTTTGGGTTCACACAATAAGGAAATGCCGGATCCTTCGACCATGACCGGCGATCGTTGAGGACCCGTGCCGGGGACCGCTTCCCCGACCGGCCCCCAGCGTGATGAAGACGCCCCCCGTGACTGGTGGCCCGACCTTCCCCTCGGCAGGTTCCCACCGATTCGATGACGAGACAGACATGCCCAGCGTGCTCGTGGTGGATGATTCGCTGCTCGACCGATCCCTCGCGGTTGGTCTGCTGGAGAAGTTGCCCGACTTCACCGTTTATCAGGCGAGTGATGGACAGGATGCCCTCGATCAACTCGAACTGCATCTGCCCGATCTCGTTGTCACCGACATGATCATGCCCAACCTCAATGGACTGGAGTTGGTTTCGGAAGTGCGGGAACATTATCCGCTCATCCCGCTGATCCTGATGACCTCCGAGGGGAGTGAGGAATTGGCCGTGCAGGCGCTGCAGAAGGGGGCGGCCAGCTACGTTCCCAAACGCTCCCTGGCGAGTGAACTTCCCGAGATCGTCGACCGTGTTTTGACGGGGTCGCAGGAGGTGCGTGGCCGGGCCCGGCTGATGAGCCGCCTGAACCGCCACGAGCTGAGTTTCACAGTTGAGAACGACCTCTCGTTGATCATGGCTCTGGCGGCACTGTTGCGGGAAGACGCACTGAGGATGCGCATCTGCAGTCGGACCGAGTGTCTGCGACTGGGGGTGGCGATCGAAGAGGCGTTACTCAATGCCTTCTACCATGGCAATCTCGAAATCAGTTCAGAAATTCGCGAGCAGGATCACCACGCTTATCATCAACTTGCCCAGGAACGGTCTGTGCAGCGGCCGTGGTCCGACCGGCGGATCCATGTCTCCGTTTCCGTCACCCCCGCTGAGGCAATCTACCGGGTTCGCGATGAGGGCCCGGGATTTGACCCATCGGTGCTTCCTGATCCGACCGATCCAGCCAATTTGGATCGTCCCTGCGGCCGGGGACTGCTCTTGATGCGGACTTTCATGAGCGATGTTCGCTACAATGCAACCGGGAACGAGGTGGTGCTGACGAAGGTGCGTCACCCTGAACCCGAGTATGCTGGAGATCTGGATTCTCCCGAGGAATGATGGCCCTGTTCCGGCTGGTGGGGCTATGACAGGGAGTGGGTGTGTTTGTCGGCCCGGTGGTTTTCGGCCGCTGGGGTTTTCAGCTTTTGGCCACAATCCCCTTCACTTTGGCCCATCTTCGGACGAACCAATGTCTCCGAACCGCACGCCTGCCGATTCGACTGAAATCTTCCCGTTGGACTCTCTGCGGGAGTCTCCGACCCTGACGGCGCTCGATTCCCCCCGGATCGAGTATGGCGCCATCAGCGACCGGGGATTGCACCGTGCAACCAACGAAGACAATTTTTCGATTGTCCGCCGCACTCGTCGGCGGGAAGTCTTGTGCAGCAGTATCCAGCCCCGGGAGGGGGAACTGCCGGATGACCACGCCTATGTGCTGGTGGTGGCCGACGGCATGGGGGGGACCAACTGCGGCGAACTGGCCAGCGAGTTGGTGCTGCGATTTGGCTGGGAGATCGCCGGGGGGCAGTCGTCGTGGCTGATGCGGGCTGATCCCGAGATGTGGCCCCGGATCAAGGAGGGGTTGCACCGGTTTGGAGAGCAGATTCAGCAGAAACTGCTGGAGCACTCGGCTCAGCACCCCGAGACCAGCGGCATGGGCACCACCTGGACCTGCATGTACACCCTGGGGTGGGACGCCATTCTGGCCCACGTGGGGGATTCCCGCGCGTATCTCTTCCGCCAGGGGGAACTGCGGCGGTTGACGACCGACCATACCCTGGCCGAGCAATTGATGCGCATTGGACATCCAGTCGAAGACGCCATCCGTTACCGGAGTGTGCTGACCAACGCATTTGGCTGCGGGAATGAGAGCGTCACCATCGAGAGCGACCACCTGCTGCTCGAACCGGGAGACCGGTTGATGCTCTGCAGCGACGGACTGTATGACATGGTGTCGGATACGCAGATGGCCGAGGTGCTGGCCACTCAGGCCAATCCGCAGGCGGCGGCCGAGTTACTGCGTGATCTGGCGCTCGCTGGCGGAGGCCGCGACAACGTCACGGTCCTCGTGGTCGACTTTCACACGCCCTGATCGTGACAGCCCGACCGGCAACCAGTCGAGGTTATCCGCTCGTTTTTCGACTCGTCGCAGGTACCATTCCCCTCCGCCATCAATCCAGACATGGGCTTGTCTCGCCTCACGAAGGAAAATCGCGTTTCTGAAAGTTCCGTACGAGTCCCAAGATCTGGTGAAAAGCCCACGGGAATCGAACGCGTTGCGCTGAACCCCGTGACCCGCCGGTTTCGCCGCAACTTCGTTTCTGAGGTTACTTTTTGGGGCGGTACATGTGGGTGGATTGGCCGATGATTGATTCGGCCGCCTCCATCAGCGTTTCCGAGAGGGTCGGGTGGGGGTGGATGCTGTCGGCCAATTCCCGCGCGACGGCGGCGGTCTCGACCGCAATCACCGCTTCGGAAATCAGCTCGCCCGCTCCTGCTCCCACCAGGCCAACCCCCAGCACCCGATCGGTCTTGGCGTCGCAAATGATCTTGGTCAGACCCTCGGGGCGCCCCAGCGACTGCGCCCGGCCCGACGCCGCCCAGGGGAAACGCCCGATCTTCACATCGCGATTCTCGGCCTTCGCCTGCGTTTCGGTCAGGCCGCACCAGGCGATCTCCGGATCGGTGAACACCACGGCCGGGATGGCGACAGAATCGTAGGCCGACGGTTCTCCCCCCAGCACCTCGGCCACCACTTTCGCCTCCCGCGTCGCCTTGTGCGCCAGCATCGGTTCGCCAGCCACGTCGCCGATGGCGTAAATACCCGGCTCCGCCGTCTGCCGTTTGTTGTCGACCACCACGAATCCCTTGGCGTCGACCTGCACCCGGGTGGTTTCGAGCCCCAGGTCGGCGCTGTTGGGACGCCGTCCAATCGAGATGAGCACCCGGTCAAACCGCTCGGTCACCGTCGCGCCATCCGGACCGGTCAGGCTGGCGTGAATGCCATCGGGACGGGCTTCCAACCCCGCCACCTTGGTCTCCAGCCGGATGGACTCGAAGATCCCCTCGAGTCGCCGGTGCAAAGGTCGCACCAGGTCGCGGTCGGCCCCAGGGAGCAGCCCCGAGAGCATTTCCACGACCACCACCTTCGAACCCAGTGCCGCATACACCGAGCCCATCTCAAGACCGATGTAGCCGCCCCCCACAATCAGCAGGCGGCCGGGAATGTCTGCCAGTTGCAGGGCCCCGGTCGAGTCCATCACCCGGGGGTCGCCAATCCGGAAGGCCGGGGGGACGGAGGGGCTGGAACCGGTGGCCAGAATGGCGGTCTGGAACTTGAGCTGGCTGGTGGTGCCGTCGGGATGGCTGAGCGCCAAGGTGCGCGGTCCCTGGAAGCGGGCGCGGGCCTGGACGAACTTCACTCCCCGCCCCTGGGCCAGTTGCCCAATGCCGCCGACCAGGCGGTTGATCACGCCGTTCTTGAAATCGCGCACCTTCGCCAGATCGATTTGCGGCGGGCCGAATGAGACCCCGGCATGGCTGGCCTCTTTGGCTTCTTCAATGAGCTTCGAGAGATGCAGCAGCGCCTTCGAAGGAATGCAGCCGCGGTTCAGACAGACACCCCCCGGCTGGGGATCCTGATCGACCAGCACCACCTGCTTGCCATGGTCGGCACAGCCAAATGCCGCAGGATATCCCCCCGGCCCGGCGCCGATGACAACAACCTCGGTTTCAATCACAGACATGGATCGGGCCCTGGGGGCGGAACAGACTTGGGCGATGGTCGCCGGGAAGCACTGGGGTCGGGGAAAACGACTCGGTCCCCAACCGCAGGCCGGTCAGACTTCGCTGAGCAGTTGGAACGGGTCAGACAGCAGGCCGGACAGCTTCACGATGAAGCGGGCGGCATCGGCCCCGTTGATCACGCGGTGGTCGTACGAGAGCGAGAGGGGTAGCATGAGCCGCACTTCCGGCTTGTCTTCGATCACCACCGGTTGTTGGCTGGTGCGCGACATCCCCAGAATCGCCACTTCGGGGTAATTCACAATCGGCGTGAAGTACGTGCCGCCAATGCCCCCCAGGTTGGTGATCGTGAAGGTTCCCCCCTGCATGTCGGCCAGGGTCAGTTTGCGGTCGCGGGCGCGGGCCGCAAGATCGCCAATTTCGGCCGCCAGTTGCAGCACGCTCTTGCTGTCGACATTGCGGATGACGGGCACCATCAGCCCGTTTTCGGTGTCGACCGCCACGCCAATGTGGAAGTACTTCTTCAGAATCACTTCGCCTGTGGCCGGATCGTAACTGGCATTGAACCGGGGGAATGACTTGAGAGCTGTCACCACCGCCTTCATCGCCAGGACGGTCATCGTGATCTTGACCCCTCCCGACTTGGTGGCGTGCGACTGGGCATAGCGCTTGCGGGCCGCCTCCAGGTCGGTCACATCGGCCAGTTCGTGCTGGGTGACGTGCGGAATGACATTCCAGGCGAGACTGAGGTTGGTTGCCCCGGTCCGCATGATCTTGTTCAGGGGCTGGCGTTCGATGGGACCGAACTGCGAGAAATCGGGCAGCGGCGGAGCCACCACGCCCCCTCCCGAGGCAACGGGGGCGGGGCTGCTGGTCATCACCGATTTGACGTACGCCTGCACGTCTTCCTGAGTGATTCGTCCTCCAGGTCCGTTCCCCTTGACCTTGTGCAGGTCGACACCCAGCTCACGGGCCAGCCGGCGGGTGGCCGGGGCGGCGGGGGCGGGGGGAACTTCCGACCCATTCATACCGGTGCTGGCCGGGGCGGTGGTGGTGACGGCAGCCGCGGGGGCCACCGGGGCCGTCGCCGCGGGTGCGGGGGCGGGAGAGGGTGCCGGGGCGGCAGGGGCCGGGGTTGGGGGCACAGGGGCGGCGGGAGCAACCGTAGCCTTCGGAGGAGGGGGGGGAGGAGCCGCGGGGGTGGGTGCGGGGGTGGGTGCGGGGGCCGCAGGAGCCCCGGCGCCAACCGCTTCCAGCGTCATCAGCGGAGTTCCGACTGAGACTTGCGTTCCCGGTTTGACATGGATCGCGGTGATGCGGCCCGCCTGCGGGCAGGGAAGTTCGAAGACCGCCTTGTCAGTCTCGATCTCCATCACCACCTGCTGGGCCTCGATCACGTCACCCACTTTGACGCGCAGGTTTCCCACGTCGGCCTTGTCCACATTTTCCCCGACACTGGGAAGCTTGAATTCAAACGCCATCTGTCAACCTCGTGGAATTCACGGAAGCGGGGAGGGTGTGCACCCGGAAGCCCCGCGGCAGTCTCAATTGGGGCGAGCCACAGGCCAGGAAGTCTGGGACGGATCGCTCGGGCCGGCCAGATTGTAGCCCGGATCGGCACCTCTCTGTAGTTCCCGGACGGGGAGTTTTCGCGCGGACGTGCGGGGGACCGTCGGTTTCCGGGGGAGCCTGTCGGCCGATGGCCGACGAACCCAGACCTGCCACTGGGCAATCGGCACCCCTCCACATCCCCCGAAAACGGGGGCTGGGGGGAGAGTCGCTGGGCCCCTCGGCCACATTTCCCCAAGGGTTGGCGCGGAGGCAATCCCCCTCACCAACACCGAATGGAAGATTCCAGCCCATGTCCCGGTGATCCGCCGAGCCCAGACCTGGGCCCCCAGGGGCGGGTCTGGTCTCAAGGGAAAACTCCGTGTCAGGCACTCACCGGATACTTCTTGTCGGGATCGATCCCCAGCGCCTGCCGGGCCTTTTCGATGACCGCGCGGTCGACCTCACCCCGCCGGTGCAGTTCGCTGAGCGCGGCAAAGGTGATGTGGGCCGCGTCGATCTCGAAGTGTCGGCGCAGATTCTCGCGGGTGTCGCTGCGGCCGAATCCATCGGTCCCCAGCGTCACCAGACGGCCCGGCACCCACTTCGCGATCTGTTCGGTCACCAGGTGCATGTAGTCGCTGGCAGCGATGAATGGTCCCTGCTTCCCGGCCAGCAGTTTCTGCACATAGCACTGCCGGGGGGTCTCGGTCGGATGCAGCAGGTTCCAGCGTTCGATTTCCAGCGCTTCACGCCGCAGTTCCTTGTAGCTGGTGACGCTGTACAGGTCACTGGCGACACCGTAGTCGCGGGCCAGGGTTTCCTGGGCCATCAGCGTCTGCCGCACAATCGGTCCGCTTCCCAGCAACTGCACGCGCGAGCGGGCACCCGGCACATCGGCCGACTTCAACAGGTACATCCCCTTGAGGATCCCCTCGTTGGCCCCCTCTGGCAGGGCGGGCATCACATACGGCTCGTTGTACAGCGT
>JBKDUK010000195.1:0-4373 GCA_046339535.1 Planctomycetaceae bacterium
ACCAGCCGGCCCCGGTGCCGTCCGTGGGCCAGTTGAATGCCATGCCCGGGCCCAGTCGCAAACCACCCCCACGACGGATCCTTGACCGACGAGGTGATGTCGCGGGGAGCAGTCCAGGTGGCCCCATCATCCCGGCTCGACATCAGCAGTACGTCCCGATTGTTGCGGCACAGGGTCAGCCAGATCACCCCGGTATCGCGATCGACCACCACACAGGGATTGCCAATCGTCGTTTTCTCGCCCCCCCCCTCTTCATGGACGACCTGCGAAGGGAGCCAGTGGCGGCCCCCATCGAGACTGCGGCGCAGCAGCCGATCGATGTCCCCTTCGTCGCTGGCCGACGTCTTGCGGCCTTCGCAAAACGCCAGGACCGTCCCCCGGGGGGTCACCGCCAGGGCGGGAATGCGAAACGTGTGATAGCCCGCCTCCCCCGACCGGAACAGGGTTTCCCGCCGCGCGGTGGCTTCGAACTCGGCCCCCCCCTGCGCCAGATCAAACTGCGCTTCCGTTTCGGATTCGAGAACCACCACTCCAAACCGCAGAGAGAGGGTCTGTCCCACGGGAACCACCTTTTTCCGCGGTTCCTGCTTCGTGAAGGCCTGGCGGGCGAAGGGATTGAGGGCGACGAATCCATAGTCGCGGGCGTGGGCCCACGACGGATGGAAGTTGTCGCGGCCGGCACAGACCTGCAATCCCACCCAGCGTCCTTCGAGGGGCCCGGCATAGTCGCACCAGGCGACCTGCTGCCCCCAGATCTGCCGGCCATTCCGCCGACCTTCACTATCGAACATCCGCCCCCCCAGACCGCGATCCACCACCAGCGGCGTCGCCACCCGCACGCCCCACCCCAGCTCTTCCTGATCGCCAAACACCAGGTCGGTTCCTTCCGGGCGGAATTCACTGTCGGCCGCCAGCAACCAGCCGGCCTCGCATGTCCTCACCGTATACCGGCAGACCTCGGTGCAGACGACCTCGTCTCCCCGCGTGGAAAGATACCGGTTCCGGATGGCATACCGCCCCTCGCCATCGACGGCGACCGGGTCCTCCACAAACCCGGCGTGCTCGGTGCGGGCCTTCAGCCGCCAGTAGTCGTGGCCATTCAGATCCCCAAACGACAACCACAGCCCGGTGTGCAGGCCGACGTGGTCGGTGGGGTCGACTCCTTCCTGCGGAGGATTCGGACGGGTCACCTCAATCCCCGAGACGGTGCGAACGCGATCGAAGTACGGCCGGGGAATCTGCGGATCGCGAAAGACATACCGGGCCACCGCGCGGCCATCCAGCTCGATGAGCAGGGACTCGGCCTGTTGGGTGAAGCGAAACCGCGGTTCGGCGGCCGAGGCGGTCAGTCCCCAACCCAACACCAGACACAGCCCGATCACACGGGGCACGCTGTTGCCACGCCACTGTCTGCACCACATCGACGGCTCTCCCGGATGTCGAGGGAACGAACTCTGTTGTGGCAGAGCATAGCTGGAGGGGGGGCGAAAATCGCCCGTGCGCGACGCGCCACGGGCCGAAGTCATTGGCCCGGTTTTGGCCGAGGTGAATGCGACCTGATCCGGAATCGGGTTGTGAGGCGCATCGAGAACTGGACGGGCTGGAGGAACCGAAGATCGGGCTCCGACCGCCATGGATCACCGAGCGATACCACCAGAAAAAAAAAGCGTGTCGATCCCTGAAGGAACCGACACGCTTGACTCAACTCAATGTGACGACAGAACGCGAACTTACTTGGCGGCGGCCAGAGCGACGTCGTAGTTGGGCTCGGTGGCGATTTCGGGCACGTATTCGACGTGCTTCAACAGGCCGTCGGCCCCGACCACGAAGATGGCGCGGGCGAGGCAGCGATCGAGAACGCCCCCCTTGATCAGCACGCCGAAGTCTTCACCGAACTTGCTGCAGCGGTGGGCGCTGAGGCAGGTGACGTTGGCGACATCTTCGGCACCGCACCAGCGCTTCTGGCCGAAGGGGAGGTCCATGCTCACCGCGAGGACCTGCAGACCGGGGGTGGCCTTGACCTTGTCGTTGAAGAGCTTGGTTTCCTTGTGACAGACTGGCGTGTCGAGCGAAGGAATGGTGGTGATGATGTAGGGCTTGCCGGCGAACTTCGCCTGGGTGGCGTCCTGCAGATCGGCACCCTGCAACGTGAACGCGGGAACCGGGTCGCCCGCCTTGAGGTGGGGGCCCGCCAAATCGATTGGATTCCCCTTGAGAGTCACAGCGCCCTTCCGAACGTCAGCCATCGAGGTCTTCCCTTCCAGTGTCAATGAGGACAGAATCAAGCAGTGGTGACAGTATGGGAGTCGACACACAGCCTTTCAAGCCTCGACGTTCTGCATGAGTCTCTTCGGATACGATTTTGACGTGGTTGTGGTGGGAGCCGGGCATGCCGGCGTCGAAGCCGCCATCGCCTCCGCACGTCTGGGAGCCCGCACCGCCCTGCTGACGATGAGTTGCGACATGGTGGCCGCCATGAGCTGCAACCCCGCCATCGGAGGGGTGGCCAAAGGACAGATGGTGCGCGAGATCGACGCCCTGGGGGGGGAGATGGGCCGGGCCATCGACGCCACGGGCATCCAGTTCCGCATGCTCAATCGGACCAAGGGGCCGGCCATGCACAGCCCCCGGGCCCAGGCCGACAAAAAGGCGTATCAGTTCTGGCTGAAGCAGCGGGTCGAAGCCCAGCCGGGACTCACCCTGCGGCAAGAGGTGGTCGAGTCGCTGTGGGTCGATCAGGGGCGAATCCAGGGGGTCCAGGTACGGGGGAACGCGGTTTACCGCTGCCGGGCGGTCGTCCTGACCACGGGGACGTTTTTGCAGGCGGTCATGCACACCGGCGAGGCGAAATCGTCGGGGGGACGGGCGGGAGAGGGGACCACGCAGGGGCTCTCCCACACGCTGACCGGGCTGGGCTTTGAATTGCGCCGCTTCAAGACGGGTACGCCCGCCCGGCTCAACGCCCGCACGATCGACTTCTCTCAGTTGGAACCGCAGCCGGGGGACGACCAACCGCAGCCGTTCTCGTTTCTGACCACGCGGCTCAGCCAGCCGCAGATCGACTGCTTCCTCACCGAGACCTCACCGGCGGTCCACGAGCTGATCCGGGCCAACCTGCACCGCGCCCCGATGTACAGCGGCCAGATCGAATCGACGGGCCCCCGTTATTGCCCCTCGATTGAAGACAAGGTCGTCCGCTTCGCCGACAAAACCTCGCACCAGATCTTTCTGGAGCCCGAGGGACGCAACACTCTCGAGATCTACTGCAACGGCATCTCGACCAGCCTGCCGCGCGATGTGCAGGAGCAGATGATCCACGGCATCCGGGGGCTCGAACAGGCCGAAGTGATGCGGTACGGCTATGCGGTCGAATACGACTTCGCTCCGCCAACCCAGTTGCAGGCGACTCTCGAGACCAAGTTGGTGGAGGGGCTGTATTTCGCCGGGCAACTCAATGGGACCACCGGGTACGAAGAGGCGGCCGGCCAGGGATTGTGGGCGGGGTTGAACGCCGCCCTGAAAATCGGCGGCCGCGCTCCCTTCCTGCTCGATCGCAGCCAGGCGTATCTGGGGGTGATGATCGATGATCTGGTCACCCGGGGGGTCGATGAGCCGTACCGGATGTTCACTTCGCGTGCCGAATACCGCATGTTGCTGCGGCATGACAACGCCGATCGGCGGCTGACTCCCGTCGGGCGGGCGTTGGGGCTGGTCGACGAAGAGCGGTGGGAGCAATTCCAGCAGCACTCCGAGAGCATTTCCCAGGCCGAGCGGATCCTGCGGGAGGAATCCCACGAGGGGGTCGCGCTGGACCAGTGTCTGCGGCGTCCGGAGGTCGATTGGCCGACGGTGTGTGAATGGTCCGAGCGGGCCCGGCAACTCGCCCTGTCTTCCCGGGCCGCCGAACAAGTCGAAATCGACGCAAAATACTCCGGTTACCTGCGTCGCCAGGAAGCCCAGATCGCCCGGCATCTGCAGGTCGCCGAGTGGCCCATCCCAGCGAATTTCAACTATCACGCCGTCCCCCAACTGCGAGCCGAGGCGAAACAGAAATTCGGGCGAATTCAGCCCCGAAATGTGGGGCAGGCGGGGCGGATCAGCGGGATCACCCCGGCTGACATCGCGATCCTGCTGCTTTACGTTCGTTCAGGCGACTTGGTGCTCGATGGGGGTGCTGACAACCCATCTTGACCAGCTTCCGGGAATAAATACAATCGGCACCCGTGGTAAGGCTGGTAAAGTCGGTATAAAGCCCCTAATTGGTAAAGTCAGCGTCAACGACCAACTGTCACTGAGTGGGCCTTTCAGTTCCGGAGGTGGAGTCCGGGACTGGTGGGCCGGAATGGATTCCTCCCACCGCCAGAGCAAGTCTG
>JBKDUK010000196.1:0-20951 GCA_046339535.1 Planctomycetaceae bacterium
CAAGCGCTGGCCGAATCGGTTCTTTGTCGAACTTGGGCTCTACAACCTGCAAGCAGCCCATGCACAGGCCGTTCAATCCTGTCACAGGTAAGACCATCAACTGGAAAGCCGGATGCGGGAAATCTGCCAGTCCGGTTTGGAGGGAGGGGGAGCCGTAACCATCCGGCTCTCCCTACCCCTATCTTTCCGCCGGCAAGACGTTTGAAATTATCCCACCAATTCGGAAATCGGTGCGGCCGCTTCGAGGGCGCGGGAGATCTCTCGGGGGACGCCGGGCTGGAGGCGGAGTTGCGAGAGATCGAACAGCGAGTGCATCACCGTCGCCAGGACCTGGTCGAGCGAGATGGGCGTGGTGGCGGGGGCGTCTCCCTTCGCGGTCGACCGTCCCACCACCTGCCCCATCCTCAAACCTCCCCCCGCGAACGCCAGCGTGCTCAACTGCGGCCAGTGGTCGCGGCCTCCCGCCTTGTTCATCCGCGGCGTTCGTCCAAAATCGCCGGTGATCACCAGCAACACGTCGTTCGCCAGGCCGCGCTCGGCCAGATCATCGAGGAAGACCGAGACGGCGTGATCGACCGGCCGCCCCAGCATTTCCATGCCCGTCATGATCCCCGGATTGTTGCCGTCGGCATGCATGTCCCAGCCGGGGTTCTGGATGGTGACGAAGCCACAGCCCCGTTCACACAACCGCCGGGCCAACAGCAACTGCTTCCCCAGGGCCGAAGGACGGAACTTTTTGAACCCGGTCTGGTAGTGGCCCGTGTCGTAGCGGGCGACGAGGTCCGGATCTTCGGTCGAGAGGTCGAACGCCCGCCGTCCTTCACCCAGAATCAACTCGAACGCCTGCTGCTCGAAGCGGTCGAGGCCCGCCATCATTCCGCGGGCATCGGACTCGCGTTGCAGTCGGGCCATCCCACCAACACACCGTCCGGCCCAACGGGCCAACCGTTCCTCGAACCGCGGGGGCATCGAGAAGAATTGTTGGCCCGTTGGGCCGGCACATGTCGTTGGGGGTCGTTCCCGGCCCGCTGGGCCGGGCTGGGAGAATGGCTGGCCCTTTGGGCCGGTTGGGTGTTTGCCCGTGGCCCTTCACAAACCGTTCGGCCGGACGGCCGGGGGTTGGTTTGGGGCTGGGCCGATCCATGGTTGTTCTCTGCCCCTTGGTGCGGGTGTTTCACGATGAATGTGCTGCGGAGCGGACACGGAGGTCCGCGCTCCCGTCATCCTGTCACTGGGCCCGGGCGGATGGTGTACTCGGAGGGACACCCAGCGAAGATGGGGGCTGGGCCGGTCCATGGTTGTTCTCTGCCCGTCGGTGCGGGGGTTTTCGGATCAATGCCCAACGGGCGGACACGGAGGTCCGCGCTCCCGCGTCGCTGCGTGCAGAAGGGGCCATCCTCTGTTGGGCGAGTTTGCGGGAATTGTTGCAAATCGATGTCCGGATGAGGGTTATGTCAGTTTGGTGGAATTGTGGCCAGCCAGTCGCGTGTGGGGTTTCGACAATGGCTGGCCCCGGTCTCTCACCGCTTCCCCCGATTAGCCCGGTTAGGAATTGCGGCGTCAAGCCTGAATCACTGAGGCTATGCCCACTTGGAACAAGATAAACCCCAATGCCCGGTAATCGACTCGGGCGGCCCGCTTTCCCACCAGACGAATGAAGACAAACACGCCCATGGCCAGCCCCACCGCCAGCAAGGCTGGAAGCAGATCCCCATGTTGCAGGCAGCTCTGAGCCACCACCAAGCAGCCACCTATGGCGAGAAAACCCAAAAGTCTGCCGGGGTGATTGAGTCCGGTCCTTTCGAAGAACCCTTCTTCGAATGCGCCATCCCCCCACATTCCCATCTCTCTGACTCCACGAAATCGTTGTTGAAGCGTGACTGCGAACAATTTCGTTTTTGTATACTTCCCACCAGTGCGGGTCAAATTGGCATAACACACCTCCTGGCCCGAGGGCCGCAAGCCAAGCCGTCGGCGGATCGAATAGCAGGAGGGGCCACCCTCTGTTGGGCGAGTTTGCGGGAATTGTTGCAAATCGATGTCTGGATGAGGGTTATGTCAATTTGGTGGAATTGTGGCCAGCCGGTCGCGTGTGGAGTTTCGACAAAGGCTGGCCCCGGTCTCTTCAACCGGGCCCGAACGGGCCGTCATCCGGCCCACAGGGCCCACCGTTCCTCGAACCGCGTGGGCCATGAGAGGAATTGTTGGCCCGTTGGGCCGGAAAATTTCGTTGGGGCCCGTTTCCCGGCCCGCTGGGCCGGGCTGGGGGAATGGCTGGCCCTTTGGGCCGGTTACCGGCGGCCCGTGCGCGGTGGCCCTGAGGTCCTGGGGCCGTCCCCATCGTCTGCTCGTGGCGCTTCACAAATCGTTGGGCCGAACGGCCGGGGCTTGGTGTGGGGCTGGGCCGATCCATGGTTGTTCTCTGCCCATCGGTGCGGGTGTTTTCGGACGATTGCCCAACGGAGCGGACACGGAGGTCCGCGCTCCCGCCATCTTGTCACTGGGCCCAGGCGGACGGTGTGTTCGGAGGGACGCCCAGCGGACGGAGGGCCAAACCGATCCTGGTTGGTACTCTGCCCATCGGTGCGGGTGTTTTCGGATGAATGCCCATTGGAGCGGACACGGAGGTCCGCGCTCCCGCACCGCTGGATTTTTTGGCCTGAATGGCTCCTGATGCAGAGGGCTGGCGCTGTCGCCCGGTGCCCCCTGGCCCGTGCAGCAGGCCACCCGATGCGAGCCCATCGTCGAGTAGGCTTTCCGCCTTCAACGCGTGTGAAACGACGGGGGTGGATAATTGAACGAAGGGCCGTTCAGGGTTTCGATTCCGACGTGCTGGTGAACCGCAGGGCGTGCGGTTGGAACTTCACCCCACCAATTCGTCAATCGGGGCGGCCGCTTCGAGAGCGCGGGAGATTTCCCGGGGCACACCCGGTTGCAGCCGCAGTTGCGAGAGGTCGAACAGCGAGTGCATGACCGTCGCCAGCAGGTGATCGAGCGAGATGGGAGAGGACGCCGGGGCGTCTCCCTTCGCGGTCGAACGCCCCACCACCTGTCCCATCCGCAACCCGCCCCCCGCGAAGGCCAAGGTGCTCAATTGCGGCCAGTGGTCGCGGCCCCCCGATTTGTTCACACGCGGCGTGCGGCCGAAGTCTCCCGTGATCACCAGCAGCACGTCGTTCGCCAGCCCGCGCTCGGCCAGATCATCGAGGAACACCGAGACGGCGTGATCGATCGGCCGTCCCAGCATCTCCATGCCGGTCACAATGCCGGGATTGTTCCCGTCGGCGTGCATGTCCCAGCCGGGGTTCTGGATGGTGACAAAACCGCAGCCCCGTTCGCACAACCGCCGGGCCAACAGCAACTGCCGCCCCAGGGCGGAGGGGCGGAACTTCTTGAACCCGGTCGAGAAACCAGACGTGTCGTAGCGGGCGATCAGTGCGGGGTCTTCCGTCGAGAGGTCAAACGCCCGGCGTCCCTCACCCAGAATCAGGTCGAACGCCTGCTGTTCGAACCGGTCGAGGCCGGTCATCAACCCACGGGCATCCGACTCGCGCCGCAGGCGGTCGAAGGCCGAGCGCAGAGCCCGGCGGTCGTCCACCCGGTTGACGGGCAACTGCAACTGCAGGCTTTGGTTGAGTTCCCCTTTCCCCTCGGGCCGAAACGGGGCGTAGGCCGGGCCCAGCCCCGCCGGGGAGTCGGCCGAGAGCATGCGCTGCTTCTCGTTCGAGTACTGCGGATCGACCTCGTCGGCCGCGAGGTGAACGCTGGTGGGCAGCCCGGTGGCCGGATGGGTCGAGCCCCGCAGCCGCGACACCATACAGCCGAGAGAACTGCCGCCGCGGCGGCCCGACTGGAAGACCTGCTCGATCGCCTGCACATGGTCGCCGGTCTTGTGGGCGAAGGAGTGGACGACGGCCAGCCGGTCGGCCCGCTGGGCGAGCCCGGGAAACGTCCCGCCAAACTCCATTCCCGGCACGTTCGACTGCAGCCAGCCGGTCTGGCTGCGGACCTCGGGGGCCGCATTCGGCTTGGGGTCGAACGTCTCGATCTGGCTGGGTCCGCCGGAACAGAACAGGAAGACGACCGATTTGCGGGGGCGAACAATTCCTGGTGTCTCGGCCACGGCGCGAGCCCCCAGCAGGTCGGCCAGACCGAGCGAGCCGAGTCCGAGCCAACCGGCGCGCAGCCACTCGCGGCGGGAACCAACTCCCGCGTCGACGGCCGTATTGGAAGGGCACCAGGTGAGCATGGCGCGGAACGTTCCCTGCAGGACGAGACAACGGCCTGATTGTGCTGTCTGCCGCGCGTCACCGCCAGATCAAACCGTTTGAATCGCGGCGGGACTGCTTTCCCGGGGGGACAAGGCGGGATGCCGGAACCGCGCGAGGGCGGGCTGCTACCGCTGATACGCCGGCAGGTAGTGCATGTAGACCTCGAGGATCAGCGCGCTCATCGCGGTCCAGTAGACCTTGTTGGGGCCGACGGTATTGGCTTGTTCGGCCGTTCCTTCGGGGACATCCCAACTGCCGTCGGGATTCTGCCGGGCGAGCAGCAGTTCACGGATGCGGGGATGCCAGGCATTCCACGACTCGCCGCCGGTCTGGTATTGCGCCTGGATCGCGTAGTAATGGAAGTAATAGAAGTAGTTGGCCGGTCCGGTTTTCCATTCCACCGGCACCCTGTTTAACACCTCAAGCGCCTTGGGAATCGAGGGATCGTCCCCCCGTCCCAGCAACTGCAGCGAGACAATCCCGGCAGCGGCAGTCTGGGCGGTGGCCCCCCCCTGCCCCTGGTAGCCGTAACCTCCGTTGGGGACCGCCGAACTGCGAATGTACCCCACCGCCTTCTCGATGATCTGCTCGGGGACCTCGATCTCGGCATTGCTGGCGGCCCGCAGCGCCACCACCTGCACCACGGTGACGGAGAGGTCCTGGTCATTGGGAGTGGGGTTGTAGCGCCAGCCCCCGGCTGGGGACTGCGCTCCCAGAATCAGTTTCACCGCCTTGCGGAGTTTCTGCTCGACGAGGGGGTCGGGATCCATGCCGTAAAGCTCGGCACAGGCGAGGGTGGCGAGCCCATGTTCGTACATGGTCGCGCCGAACATCCCCTGTTCGTTTTGTCCGCGCAACAGGGCGCGTTTGGCGTTTTCGAGCAATTCGGCATACTGGCCCCGTCCGGGGACATGCCCCCGCCCGAGGAACGACAGAATCGCGAGGCCGTTGACCGCCTGGTTGTTGTGCCAACTGCCATCGGGGAGCTGGCGGGCGGCCAGATGCTTGAGGCCACGGTCAATCGCCTGCTCGACCCGGGCGACCACCGCCGCTTCGGTGAGGGGCGCGGCGGTCGCGGGGGTGGGCGCAGTTCCCCCGACGGGAGGCTGGGCCTCACCGGCACCGGGAATGAACGCCAACAGTGCGAGCAGGCAGCCGATGGCCGGGCGGTTCCACGCGGGCATCACGGAAGACTCCTGGAAACGCACGGGAGAAGAGAGACGCCGGAAAGAAGCCAGCCGGCAGCCAGAACCGTGAGGGGGACAGAGGACTGTGCCCCTCACGGCAGACCGGATGTGCGGCCGAAGGCCGACCGTGGTTAGAACTCGACCTTGTACTTGGCGACCATCTTCTTGCGAATGTCGCCCGTGCGCTGTTCGACTTCGCGGCGCAGGGTGGCCGAGTCGAGAGCTCCCTGCATCCGTTCTTCGCCCCCAATGGCGCGGCGGGCCTGTTCGCCGGCGTCGTAGGTGCCGTAGTAGCGATTGCCGTAGTAGTCGTAATTCACGTAGTTGCTGTTCCACACCTGCGACTGCCGGCCGTAGGAGCGGATACCCACGCCCCGGAACGACTCGGCTCCCTGGCGCAACAGGTCGGCCACCCCGGCACTGTATTGCTGCATCTCTTCGTCGACGTTCAGCAGGGGGAGGCGGTCGATCTTGCGGGCGTAGCTCTCGGCCCATTTCGCGTACTGGCCGAAGGTGGTCCATTCTTTCTTGAACAGATCGCCAACGAGTTTCTCGACCGACTTGAAGTGGGCCTGGGTGGCGTAGAGCTGGGGATTGGTCGAGTCGGTCTGGGCTTCGGGGTCTTCAATGAGCTGGCTGGGAAGTTCGGCGAGGCTTGAGAGGCGCATCAGGCCACTCTCGCCGAGAAGACCGGACATGACGATCGACTTCCCGTCGACCTTGGTGGTCCACGACTCGATTTCATCGATCGAGAGCCCACGGTTGGACAGCACCTCCAGCACGAGCGCCTGGGCGACCGACTTCAGCGGAGCGACGTTTTCTTCGAAATCGATGGTGAGGGTTCCCTGGGCCTGGGCACCGATCGTGACCCCCAGGCGAGCTCCCCGCAGGCTCCCCATCACCTTGGAGATCGCCGGGATGTCGACCTGTGATTCGCTGATGCTTTTGAGCGCCTTGAGCTTGTCGGCGAGTTGCGACATGGGGACGGCATCTTCGAGGTCCATCGCCAGCACGATCTGCGAACCGCTCTGCTTCATGCCGGTCGAGGCCTGCAGCAGATAGGTCGAGATCTTGCCGCTGCGGGCCCGCAGCCAGGCCGACAATTCCTGGCGGTTGGCGGGGAACAGAAACCCGTAGAGGTCCTGTCCGAGGCGGGTGCCATAGGCCCCCTGGGGGAGCCAGGCGACATCGGCATTCGCGACCTTCTCGATGTATCCCTGCTGCTTGTCGGCAATCTTCTGCAGGCTGGGGCCTTTGGGGAAATCGAGCAGGGTCAGTTCCTTGGTCTGCGTCCCCGAGTGCATGTCGACTTCAATGGCCCGGACCAGCTTCTTCGCCCCCACCGGCAGCAGCACCGGATGCAGCTCCTGCTGGGTGGCGAGCTTCTTCTTCCAGCCCTGCTCGCGGGCCAGCGAACTGTCGAAAAGCCGGTCGGCGTCGATCATCACCAGCACATTGGCGTCGCCGGGAACCCGTCCGAGCATCTCAGAGAATTCCGCGGCGGAACCAACCGCGGTCAGGCACAGGCCAAGAACCAGGGCCCATCTGAGGGAACGGCAAGAGAACAACATGAAGACCTCGCGGAGATTTGAGAGCAGAGGGTGAACAGGCCGGAACGCGGCCAGTCGTGTGTTGACTGCGATTTGAAGACCGCGATCGGCAGTTCGACGACGTCTGAATTGTCGAGTACGAAATGCCGCAAAGCAAGGCGGGCGAACAGCTCAGCCGCCCGGGAAGGACACCTGCCCGCCCCGGACTTCGAGCTGGTTGGCCCCCGAGACAACTGCGATGAAAGTCGTGTGGAATGTGGGGAGGGAACAGTGGCTCTCGCCCGTGCCTCCCCACAGCCACCCGCCGGTTACTTGTGGTTCGACTGTTTCAGGGTTTCCAGGACATCATCGAGGTTGAAACTCGCCGCCTTCTGGCGTTGCGGGTAATCCTTGAACGACATCAGGAATTTCCCGACGTAATCCTGCGCGGGAACCGCCAGGAAGGCATGGTCAAGCAGCCAGTCATAGTAGGTGTTCGAGGTCACATCGGCCCGTTCATACGGGTCGATGCGCAGGTTGAACATCTTCGGAACCCGGAGAGTGACGAACGGTTCGGCCCAGACCCGCAGCGTGCCGGGGGCGCGCTGCTCCATGAAGACCAGCTTCCAGTTGTCGTACCGCAGCGCGGTGACCTGCTGGTCGTCGTTGCAGTAGACAAACGACTCGCGGGGAGATTTTTTGACTTCCCCCGTGAGATAGGGGACAAGATTGTAGCCGTCGAGGTGCACCTTGTAGGTTTGCTCGCCGATCGGATGCCCCTTGAGCAGCTTGTCCTTGATCTCGGCATCACCGGCGAGGGCGACCAGCGTGGGGAGCCAGTCATGGTGACCGACGAGGTCATTCGAGACGGTCCCCGCCTTGATCTTGCCGGGCCAGCGGATCATGCACGGAACGCGATACGCCCCCTCCCAGTTGCTGTTCTTCTCGTTACGAAAAGGGGTCATGGCGGCATCGGGCCACGAGTTCATGTGGGGCCCGTTGTCGGTGCTGTACATCACAAAGGTGTTGTCGGCCACGCCGGCGTCATCGAGCGCCTTCAGCACGGTGCCGACGTTTTTGTCATGGTCGATCATCACGTCGGCGTATTCACTCATCCACCGGCCCGACTGCCCAAGGCTTTCGGGCTTGGCGTGCGTGCGGAAGTGCATGTGGGTGAAGTTGACCCAGACGAAGAACGGCTTGGCCGCCTTCGACTGCCGGCCGATGAAGTCGGCCGCCCGACCGGCGATGTCGTCGTCGATGGTCTCCATCCGTTTGCGGGTCAGCGGGCCGGTGTCCTTGATGACCTGCTTCCCCACCCGGCCAAACCGGGGATCCTCGGTGGGATCGTCGGTCTCGCTCGCCTTGCAGTCGAGCACACCACGCGGACCGTACTTGGCCCGGAAGGCGGGATCCTTCGGATAGTCGCGGTGCTCGGGCTCTTCTTCGGCGTTGAGGTGGTACAGGTTGCCGTAGAATTCGTCGAAGCCGTGCACCGTCGGCAGGAACTCATTCCGGTCACCCAGATGATTCTTCCCGAACTGGCCGGTGGCGTAGCCCAGCGGTTTCAGCAGTTCAGCGATCGTGGGATCAGCCTTCTGCAGGCCGAGGGTCGCACCGGGCAGGCCGACCTTGGTCATCCCGGTGCGCAGACCATGCTGTCCCGTGATGAAGCTGGCCCGACCCGCCGTGCAGCTTTGTTCGGCGTAGTAGTCGGTAAAGATGATGCCCTCCCGCGCGATGCGGTCGATGTTGGGGGTGCGGTAGCCCATCAGTCCCATCGTGTAGGCGCTGATGTTCGATTGACCAACGTCATCACCCCAAATGATGCAGATATTCGGCTTGCGGCCAGTCTGGGCGGCGGTGGCGGCCACCAACTGGTTGTGGGCGGCGATGGTTGCGGCGGCGGTCTGCGCGGGACCGTCGCAGGCGGTCTCGACCGAGACGGCCGCAGCGGGGCCGCCGGCGGCTGTCAACGGGGGACTGCCGGTCGAATCATTCGCGGTGACCTGACGAGCGGGCAGGTGCGCCGCCAGATAACCAAGCCATGCCCCCGCCACCAGGGTGAGCATTGTTTGGGGAAGAAACCGGGCCGTTTTCTGCATGTGTCACCTCCTGGAGACAGAAACCAAGACTCTGGATGCGAATCCCTCGACAGAGTCGATCAAAGCGGGGACTATAGCAGACTCTGGACAGCATTTCGCCAGTTGGCTATCTCCAGAGAAACACCTTTCAGCGCGGTCTGGCTGGCCGTCGATTCCCAGATTCCAGCCCACCATGCGCCTCCAATTCACAGATCTCGATGACTACGGCGATGCCGTGCAGCACGCCCGGGTCGAGCTCTGCATGTTCCGCCCGGTCCGGCACCTGTGGACGATGAGTCAGCACCCGCTCGGATCGCTGCTGTTGCAGTTGGGGCAGGCGGGGGGCGGAAATATTTGCCGGGGGGAATCCCAGGTCGGGAATCCAATCCTCTTCCTGCCGCTTTCGCATCCTTCCCAGGCCGCCGCGAATGGCACGCGCTTCAACGGCGCGAACGCGATGCTGTTGCCCTCGGGAGCCGAGTTTCATCTGCTGCACACCGCACCGCACGCCTGGTGCTCGCTGTCGTTTCCCGCCGAGATGCTGCAGGAGAGTTGCCCGGGCGAGCCGTCTGACCGAACCGCCTGGCTTCAGACCAGCGCGGTCCGTCCCTTCGACCCCGAGCACCTCGCGCACCTGGCCCGGTTGGCCGAGGAATATGACCAGATCCAGACGGTCACCCCGTCACGGCTGGCCCATCCCGCAGCCCAACAGCAGGCGGAATCCGACTTGCGGCAGGCCCTCCGCCGGCTGTTCGAGACCAGCCCCTCCCCGGCCAAGACGTCGCGGGGTCGCCCATTGCTGGACCGGCGGGAGATTGTGAACCGCCTGTTTGCCGAACTGCAGAACTCGGCCCATGAATCTCTCACCCCTCCGATGCTGGCCGAACGGATGGGGATTGCCGAGCGGACGCTGCGGCTGGTCTGCCGGGAGACGCTGGGGCTGGGGCCGGCCCGATATCTCAAGCTGCGCCAACTGCGACTGGCGCGGCAGCATCTCCGTGACCCGCGGCATCCCGCCCAGACGGTGACCGAATTGCTGAGTCGATTGGGTATCTGGCAATTTGGGAGATTTGCGGGCGAGTATAAGGCCACCTACGGAGAACTTCCGTCGCAGACCTTCGCCCGGGTCCGCCGGTTCGCATCGGCCTGAGGGGCGCTTGCCAGCGCAAGACCACGTGACGGTGCGTCTGTCAGTCCAAGTCCAGGGCCAGCCTGGGAAGCGTGTACCCCATCGGCTGTGGTTCGACATCGGGAAGGGGTCGCCCCGGCTGTTTTTGCCGAATCCGGACGGAAAAGTCCGCGCCGTTTGCCGGAAACACAGCAATCTTCCGCGCATGCCCCAACGAAGCCACATCACCCAAAGCGCCACGCTCTGTGCAGACGAAATCCCCAGCAGGCTTCTCGCTGGCAAGCATCCGGTGGGAAAGACGCTGTTGGGTGACAGGGATTGTCGCTGATGGTCTTCAAGGGAACGGTTATGGGTCTGTTGCGCACTCCACGGGGACACCTGTTCCGACGCTGGTCCGCCGGCATCGGATCAGGTGTGTTGACACTGGCGGCGGCTTGCTCGGGCGCGGCGGTCAGCGCCCAGGAGTCGGTGCTCTTCCCCGAGCCGGGGACCCGGTACGATCTGTTCTCCGCGGAATCGCAAGAGAGTCTGGCTGCGGAGGGAGCCGACGAAGCCGGCGAGGATGAGATCGAAACCGACCGCGACTCGTTCACCCCCGCCACCACGACGACGCCGGTGGGACGGGTGATTTTCGAATCGGCGTACACGTTCATCGACAACCGGGACACCTTCGACACGCACAGCCTTCCCGAGTCACTGGTGCGGTTGGGGATCACCGAGTGGCTCGAAGCACGGCTGGGCTGGAACTACGAGGTGGGGGGAGCCGGGAACACGGTCTCATCCGAGTCGGGTGCGGAGGACTTTGAAGACCCGCGTGTCGAACGGGAATCGCAGCTCAACCTGGGACTGAAGTTCCGGGTGAATCGGCAGCAGGGTTGGATTCCCGAAAGCGCGTTCATCGCCGCGGCCCAGGTTCCCACCAGCGGGCCCGACACCGCGACCGGTTTCGTGGGAACCTATGTGTTCGGCTGGACGCTCGAACGGGGCATGAAACTCGACGCCGCCCTGCGTTACGGCTACGACACGGTCGAACACGACACGCACAACATCTGGGCTCCCTCGGTCGTGCTGAAGGTGCCAGTCACCGAGCGTCTCAACAGTCACCTCGAATATTTCGGTGTCTTCAGCTCTCACAAGGAACGTAATACCCAGGCGCAGTACATCAGCCCGGGGCTTCATTACCTGCTGACGCGCGATCTTGAAATCGGTTACCGCCTCGGTTGGGGCCTGACCGACGACGCCGCCCGGTTCTTCGTCAATGCCGGCGTCGGCTACCGCTTCTGATTCCTGGCTGGATTCGGTCCACGTTTTGAGTTCACACATTCTTCAGCTTTCGATCTGTCCGCCGGACTCAAGGAGGAGTTCATGCCCCGGTTTCCCCTGCCCAAGTCACTGCTGTTGGCCAGCCTGATGCTGACCCCGGGTTTCTCGTTGTGCGCCACGCTTGCGGGTGCCCAGGAAGAGATCCCGGTCCCGGTCATCGAGGGGGCCGATCTGCCCGCAGCCCCTCTCGCCGATGACTTTTCGATGGCGGCCCCCGTGGCGGACCCGTTCCCGGGGGCTACGCTTCCGGCCTGCCCACCGGGATCCAGCCTGGCGTATGAACTGCCCCCCGCCTCACCGTTCGCCGGTTCGTTGTTCGAGCGTCCCAAGCTGACCGGCAACTGGCTGGGCCTGCGGGATGGGCTGGCCCTCAACGGCATCGCCCTCGATGTCTCAAGCACCAACTTCTACCAGGGGGTCGCCAGCGGGGGGATCAACGAAACCTTCGAATACGCCGGCCGGGGTGACTATTACCTCAATGTCGACGGACAGAAAGCGGGGCTGTGGGCGGGCTCGTTTCTGACCCTGCACGGCGAAACACGCTGGGGAGATACGATCAACAACGCGACCGGCGCGATCATGCCAGCCAACGTGGGAATGCTCTTCCCCAAGCCGACCGGGACCGCCACCGCGCTGACCGGGGTGAAATTCACCCAGGCGATGTCGGAGAACTTCGTGGTCTTCGGCGGGAAGCTCAACCTGTTCGATGAGCTGAAGCAGCCCTATGCCTCGGGACGGGGGGTCGACGCCTTCATGAACGCCAGCCTGACCTTCCCGGTCGTGCTGGCCCGCACCACCCCCTATTCGAGTCTGGGGGCGGGGTTTGCCGTGCTGGAGAACATGCAGCCGGTCCTCTCGTTCATGGTGCTCGACACCCAGAACACTCCCAACACCACCGGATTCGACAACTTCCTCGACAATGGGGTCACCCTGTTGACCTCGGTCAACCGCCCCGTCGAACTGTTCGGTCTGCCCGGGCACCAGGGGATCGGGGGGAGCTACAGCACCGGTTCCTACAACGACCTCACCCCCACCCCATGGTTCAACCCCAACACCGGGGCCTTCGGGGTCTCAACCGGGACCGCCAGTGGTTCGTGGTCGATCTTCTACCTCGCCGATCAGGCTTTGTGGGTTGACTCCAACAATCCCGCCCGCTCGTGGGGACTGTTCGGCAACATCGGCCTGGCCGACAATGGCCCCAGCCCCATCCGCTGGTCGTCCTATGTCGGGTTCGGCGGATCGAGCCCGCTGGTTTCGCGACCGCTCGACACCTTCGGCCTGGGTTACTTCTACGTGGGCTATTCCGACCCCGTGCACAACCTCGCCCCGCGCCTGCTGAATCTCGGAAACGATCAGGGGGTCGAAATGTTCTACAACGTCGCCGTCACCCCCTGGTTCCGCGTGACTCCCGATCTGCAGGTGCTGGGACCGGCCCGCGGCAATACCCTGCCCCCCAACGCCCGCGACATCGACACGGCGCTGGTCCTCGGATTGCGGGCCAAGATCGACTTCTGATCCAACCGCACTTGCACGCCGCGCCGCGAATTGGCTGATGTTTCTCACGGTCCAGGCCGGAATCTTCTCCGGACCTGGCCCGTGGCTTTTCAGGGAAGGCTCATCGGAACCGCCTGCGTTCGTCCCACGATCCAACATGAGAAAAGACGCATTTCAGAACGACATGCTCACCTGGGACCGCAGCAGCCAGCCGGTGTATCCCGCGTTGTAGTTGGTGCGGTTCTGATCGGCCGGTGAGCGCAGGATGTAGGCGAGATCGGTCGTCACCCGCAGGTTGTCTTTGCCAGGCAGCACAAACCAGTTGAAGCCCCCGGCATATTCGCCTCCCGTGCCGTAGTCTCCCGCCACCACCGAGCCCCGGCCGTACAGTTCGAACTCGCGCGGCACAACAAAGACACCCCCCTGCAGATAGCCCCCCACCGCCTCGGTTGACGAGATTGGCAAAGGGCCATTGCCTCCGAGGCTCCCCAGGGCCTGCAGGTACAACTCTCCCAGCAGGCTCAGCCCCCGATATTTCCAACCCAGGTCGAACGCCGAGAGGAGTACGGTGTAATCCGACAGTGTGACCCCCGGGGCCAGCGCTCCCGTTTCGGTGATGACCGTTCCATCCGACAGGCGCAGCAGTGAATTCTCGGGGGCTCCCGAGTTGGCCTGAGAACCCCGGTCATGCGCGAAGGTCTGGCTGGTTCCAATGCGGATTGCCGGCTGCTCATGCCACTGCAGGTCCGACATGTCTTTGCCGAAGTCCCCCCAGGGTTCCCACCAGAGCGAACCCGACCAGCAGGGATACACATTCAAATCGCGCGCGGGGAGGTTCGAGGTATTGAACCCGTTCGACAGCATCGCGTGGTAATGAAAATCGTCGGCCACGCGGCCGGTGATCCAGATTCCCTGGCTGAGACTGGGGCGGAAGAACGTGGTCGCCAGCGAACGGTCGGGCCCCTGCACCTGGAAGGCGGAGGTGAGCCATTCGCGCGTGCCGGGGACTTTGTTCTGTCCCACATGCACCGTCAACGCATCGTTGAATTCGTAAGAGAGCAGATAGGCCCGGAAGCCAATAGGAGTGCTGGTAACGGTGTTATAGTCGATGATGAGCTGATAGGTCAGATCCGGGACCAACGCCCCTCCCGAGAATGACAACCGGCCGCGGGGGATCTGGAAATTGCTGAAACTGTTGACGGAATGCAGCTCGCCCGCGCTGTCGGTCCAGGTCTCGACCTCCCGCAGGAAGCCGGCGTACCGGAACATGGTCTGATTGTTGATCTTCAAGGAGAACGGGGAGTGCTCGTCATTGGCCGGGGCGATCACAAACCCGCGGTCGTACCCCACATGCCAACCGTGAGACCACTCGGGGAGGGAAACCAGCCCAGGGTGCCGCAGCCCACTGGCCGACGACTGCGGGACGGCTGTGCCGAGCGACGGCCAGTCCGTGGCAGGGGCCGTTCCGTCGGCAGTGAAACCGTCCGGTTCCGGGATGCCCGGTTGCAAGGGAGGGGGCTCGGCGGGCAGTTCGGCCTCATCCCCACCCGACGCCGGGACGATGGCAGCCCCGGGTGCGACCGGACGGTGCGAATCGGATTGGGTTTGGCGCAGTACTTCCAGTTCTTCGGACAGCCGCCGATTGTCGCGCGTCACCTGCCGAAGCTGTGACTCCAGCAACTCCAGACGGCGGGAGGTGTCGTCTCGCTCGCCTCCGGCTGCGGCGCGAACCAGGCTGCCTGACCCCAGCACGGCTCCGCAGATCACAACGGCCAGCCAGAATCTGGACCGGCGCGACCGGGTTTTCAGGCCAGCCGGGTGCGGTTGTGGAGCAGCGGCGCGGGACATCGGGAAAATCCATCACGTTGGGCCTCCTGCGTCCGACGGCATCCCACACACCCAAAGATGCCCACGGGGAGTTTGTGGCTTATCGGCCAACTCTGCCGACAAGTTGAGAGATTTTGCCTGCGCAGTCTGGGCAAGCCAGGGAAAAAATATCGAAGTTCGCAGACTTGGTCTGCGGCGTCCCATCATCCTTGAGTCTTTGGCTCTGGCGGAGATCCGGAAGTTTCGGATCCGGGTTGGGCTGGAGCGGCAAGACGGCACAATGTCAGTCCAAAGCGCTTTTGAAGCGGAGCGCCGTCCCGCGAGATGCCGTGGTTCGAGGGGCAGCGTTTTCGGGCGAACGGTACCGGGGACCCGATTTGCCTGGGCGGATTATGCCGCCGGACGGGGGCGGGCCAGCTTCTGCAAATCGCTCCGGTTGCCCTTCACGCAGCAGACGTAAGCGAGGTCTCCCTCGACCCAGGTAGCCGCACAGAGGTCACCCTCGACAAGTGGAGGGACCCCAAGGAAGCGTTGGCGGGCGTTTGCATCCCGCACCTGCTTGACCGGAATAACCGCCAGGGCCGCCTGGACCTGATTGGCGCCGCGGCGGGTGAATTGGAAGAGGAAGACCGCCGCCTTGACCCGGTCGACTTCCAGGGTTCCCGGCCCCAGGGCAATCTGGCTGGTCTCGATCTCATCAGGCAGCCGGGGCTCGGCGCCGTTTTGCAGCCGTTGCAGAGGGGCCAACCGGGTGAACTTCCAATCGAGCTGGGACCAATCCATCTGGGTGAGGGCCCCCACCAACCGACTGAAACTGGTCTGCGGCAGCGCCGACCACCAGACCGGAACGCAGGCCAGCAGCACCAGTGCCACCACAGCCGCAATTCGTTTGAGCCAGGTCCGCCGCGAGTTGACCGCTCTCGAACCTGCGCTGGCGGCGGGTTCCCCCAGAGAGGAGGCGTTCACCCGTAGGGTCGATGCGGGGAAAGAGACCCGTGCAGCCGCAGTGTTGTCACGCGGGAAACCGGTGTTTTGCAGGGGACGGGGGTCGCTCTGGGCACGGGCGGCGGCCAGCTTGAGCCGCAGTTGTGCCAGCCCCGCCTCCGGGATCTCGGTTTCCTGAAACAGCCGGGCGACCTGCCGGTCGAACCGTTGCCGGGCCGCCACCACCTCGCGGCATCGGGCGCAATTCACCAGGTGCCCCTCCGCCCGAGCCACGGCTACCGCGTCGCACTCTCCCGGGCGGGCCAGATCCAGCACCCGCAGAATCTCTTCGCACTCGGGTTCGGGGTGGTCGGCGGGATGGACGTCGGCACGATTCACGGTGCGGCTCCGGGAGGTAGGGACGCCAGGGGAGCTGGTTCGGCGACGGTCAGCCGATCGCGGAGCCACCCCTTGGCCCGCGCCAGACGACTCATCACCGTGCCCAACGGCACCTGCAGTTGCGCGGCGATCTCCCGGTACGAGAGATCGCCAAAGTAGTACAGCACGAGCGGAGTTCGAAACTCCTCAGACAGCTCCTGCAGCGCCCGCTGCAACGCTTCGCCGTCGAAGTCGAGGTTCAGGTCGCGCGGAACTCCCTCCGACCAGGGCTCGGGGACCTGGTCCAACGGGCGGGCCCGCTGCCGACCCGGAGACCGCAGCTGCGCCAGATAGACATTCCGCAGCACCGTGTACAACCAGGCTCGCGCCTCGGCCAGGTCCCGGATCTGCGACCCTTTGGCCTGAGCCGTGAGGAACGCTTCCTGAACCAGATCTTCCGCCTCGCTGGCAGACCCGCTCAGCCGCAGCGCGTACCGGTAGAGTTCGGCGTAAAACCGATCCACCAGCCCGTTCATGTCGACCGATCCCGACGGCATGCCAAGAGCTCTCTGTGTGCCACCGATGTGATGCGCGAACCCCGCGCCGTATTCCCGGGAGGTTCACAGAATTTCAGAGTATCGGGTTGTCGCGTTCAAAAACAGTCCCCCCCACTTCCTTGACCGGTACTCCCGCCCCACGATAATCGAACGCGTGGAGGGACTTCGTCGCGGGAATCTTTCCGCCCCGGGTCCCCGTTCTCCGATCCTCTTCGGCCCGACTCTCTTCTGGCGGTTTCCGCATGACGCTCGACAAGAAGCAAAAGAAGCAACTCGATCTCGACCAGAAAAAACTGGCCCAGTTGCGGCTGCAGCTCTCCGGCGCGAAGAAGCAACTGGATGATCCCGACGAAGTGCGGCGTCTCGAACAGGAAATCGCGACCACGCAGGCCCGCGTCAACAAGCTGAAAGACCAGGCTTGACCCGGTCCGATGGGAGCACCGGGCCCCCAACTGCTGTTTCCCGACCGTTTTTCTTTCCGATCCACTCTCATTCTGACCCGCAGCCCGCGTCTCGCGACCGGATCCCCTGCCGACGCACTCCAGGAGGGTGTTGCGTGCCCCGCAATTGGCGTTTTCCCCCGCACGACACCACCCGCATTCGCGAACTGGCCGGGCAACTGCAGGTTTCCCCCGTCCTGGCCCAGGTGTTGGCGGCCCGCGGTTACCAGGGGGCCGACGCGGCCCGGTCGTTCCTTGACTCGCGGCTGACCGAGTTGCACGATCCCGAGTTGCTGCCCGGCATCCCGGCCGCCGCCGACCGCGTGATCGCCGCCCTGCAGGCGGGGCGCAAGATCGTGATCTACGGCGACTACGACGTCGACGGCATTACCTCCACCGCACTGCTGTGGCACTGCCTGAAGCGGGCCGGGGGGACGGTCGACTACTACATTCCCCACCGGTTTGAAGAGGGCTATGGCATCAACTGCGAGGCCCTCACCCGAATCCATGCCGCCGACCCCGCCTGCCTGGTGATCTCCGTCGACTGCGGGATCAGCAGCGTCGCCGAGGCGGCCCACGCCCGCGCACTGGGGCTCGAACTGATCATCACCGATCACCACGAGCTGGCCGAGACGCTCCCCGATGCCGCCGTCCTGGTGCATCCCCGCCTCCCGGGGACCGAATACCCCTTTGGCGAACTGTGCGGCGTGGGGGTCGCCTTCAAGCTCGCCTGGGCCATCTGCGCCCGCCTGGGAGATGGCAAGAAGTCGCCCCCGCATCTCCGCGATTTTCTGCTGTCGGCCATTGGCCTCGCGGCCATCGGCACGGTTGCCGATGTGGTCCCGCTCGTCGACGAGAACCGCGTACTGGTCCGCTACGGCCTCACGGCCCTGCGCGATCGGGCGAGTCTCGGGCTGCGGGCGCTGTTCCAGGAGACCGGTCTGGCCGAGAAGTCGCTGTTCGACTCGGAAGACATCGGTTTTGGCCTCGCCCCGCGGATCAACGCGGCAGGACGTCTGGGACAGGCCCGCCTGGCGGTCGAACTGCTGACCACCGACAGCACCGAGCGAGCGGTCATGCTGGCCCGGCATCTCGACGAACAGAACAAGACCCGGCAGCAGGTCGAACGGAAGATCCACAAGCAGGCCAAAGAGCTGGTGCTGCAGCATCCGGAGTGGCAAGACGACCCGGTGCTGGTCCTGGCCCACCACGAGTGGCACTCGGGCATTATTGGCATCGTCGCCAGCCGGATCGCCGAGCACTTCGCCAAGCCGACCGTAATGATCGCCCTGAATGTGCAGGATGGCATCGGACAAGGCTCGGCCCGTTCGTTCGCCGGTTATGACCTGCATGCCGGGCTTTCGGCCTGTGCCCCGTACCTGCTGAAATTCGGTGGTCATCAGGCGGCGGCGGGGCTGCGCATCGAGGCCGTGCGAATCGACGAATTCCGCCAGGCATTCGCCGCCGAGGCCCGGTCGTTCAGCCCCCGCGCCGAAGATCTCGACCTGCAGATCGATGCCGAGATCCGCCTCGCCGATCTGAATGTGAAGGCGGTGCTGGAACTCGACCGGCTCGGTCCATTCGGACGTTCGAATCCCCGCCCGGTGTTCGTCAGCACGCGTGTCGAACTGGCCGAACCGCCCCGCACCATGGGAGAGGGAGACCGGCACCTGCAGGTGCGGCTCAAGCATTTCGGCAAGACGCTGCGGGCGGTGGCGTTTGGCAAGGGAGACTGGGCGGCCGAGATCGCCGCCGCCCCCGGTCCCCTGTCGATCAGCTTCGCGCCGGTCATCAACCGGTTCCGGGGGCAGGAAAACGTCGAACTGCAACTGATCGACTGGAAAAGCGATCCCTGACGCGCAATACAATCAGAGGGGTCTCCCCATGCCCGGCCTTCCCTCCCCCGCCAGTACCCGGACGCAACTGATTCACCTGTTGCGCCGCGAGGGGATCCAGGACGAAGCGGTTCTGCGGGTGATGGGAGACGTTCCCCGGGAGTGGTTCGTCCCGGCCGGCCTGGTCGGCCAGGCGTACGACAACTCGGCCCTCCCGATCGAGGCGGGGCAGACCATCAGCCAGCCGTACATGGTGGCCCTGATGACGTCCGAACTGCGGCTGACCGGCACCGAGACCGTTCTGGAAATCGGCACTGGGAGCGGCTACCAGGCGGCGATTCTCTCCGCTCTCTGCCGCAATGTGGTCAGCATCGAACGCATCCCCGAACTCTCCCGCCGGGCGGGAGACGTGCTGCAGCGGCTCGGCTGCCCGAATGTCGAGCTGGTGGTGGGCGACGGCACTCTGGGTGTCCCTGAACGCGGTCCGTACGACGGCATCATCGTCACTGCCGGGGCTCCCGAGTTTCCCCAGACCCTGTTCGAGCAACTGCGGGAAGGGGGCCGGCTGGTGATTCCGGTGGGGAAAGACTTCCAGGTGCTGCAGACGATCCGCAAACAGCACGGTCAGCCCCAGATCGACCACGTCTGTGAGTGCCGGTTCGTGCCGCTGATTGGCGCCGAAGGATACCCCGAGTCGCGCGACCGCTCGGGATTCACTCCCACGTGGGAAGATTCGACAGGAGAACACGGGAAACCACCGGACGCGACCAGCGCAGTTTCGCCGAAGGATCGGCCCCCGGGTGCGGAGTGACTGCCGCGTGAGGTGTCAGCCCGGCAGAAAGCCCCGCTCGCGCAATTCCTGGATGTTGTCGGGGGCGCTGGCGATCACCCGCTCGGCGGCGTAGCGAAAGACAACGAACCCGCTCAGTCCACGGGGCGCGACGAGGATGCCGGTCCGCTCGTCTTCTTCGCTGTCCAGCCGCTGCCGCAGCTTGTCGACCGCCTCTTCCACGCAATCGGTCACGATGCGGGCTTCGCCGCGACGATTGGTGAACTTGAGATGCGAGAAGCGGGCGGCCCGCGCCATGAGGAACCGCTCGACCAGCCCGGCATCTTCATCCGACTCGAAAAAGTCGCGGAACTCGGGAGTGGCGTTGTCGGGGGTGATGATCAAGGGGCGGGCGATCTTCACCTCGCCCCGCGCGATGGTGACCGGGTCGTCGTCGCGGGCGGGACGCAGCACCAGGAAATAGGGAAGCTCCGTCTCGCCGAAGGTGAACAGCGAATAAGTGCTCGACCGTTCGATGGCGACCGACCGCCACGCCCGCTCAAACCGCTGGAAGTCGGGGTCCTCGAACAGGTCGTCCACAACATCCCCTCTTTCCCAGAGTAACGGTTCGGCCGCGCAGTCGATCCGTCCGCGCGATCACCCCAGCTCAATCAATGATCTTGGTGATCTGGTACTCGACAATTCCCTTGGCACCGGCGGCCTTCAGCCGGGGCACGACGACACGCACGAACGACTCGTCCACAATCGTGTTGACGTCGACCCAGTCGGGATCCGACAGCGAGGCGACCGTGGGCTTCTGCAACGCCGGCAGTTGGTCGAGTACCTTCTGCAGGTCGGCCCGCCGCACGTTCATCATCAGCCCGACCTTCCCCTCGGCAGCCAGACACGACCGCAGCATGAGGGCCATGTTCTCGATCTTCCCGCGCTTCCAGGAGTCCTTCCAGGCGGCCTGGTTGGCGATGAAGCGGGTTGTGCTCTGCAGCACTTCGGCCACGATCCGCAGGTTGTTCGCCCGCAGCGAACTGCCGGTTTCGGTGACCTCGACAATGGCATCGGCCAGCTTGGGGGGCTTCACTTCGGTGGCCCCCCACGAAAATTCAATCTGGGCCGTCACCCCGTGCTTCGCGAAGAACGCCCGGGTCAGACCGACGACCTCGGTCGCCACCCGCTTCCCCTGCAGGTC
>JBKDUK010000197.1:0-11575 GCA_046339535.1 Planctomycetaceae bacterium
CGTGGCTGACAAATTCCACCTTCCCGTCAGCACCACGCATGTGCTGTCGTCTGGAGTGGCCGGCACGATGTGGTCGAACAACTCGGGCGTGCAACCGCAAACGGTGCGCAAAATTCTGCTGGCCTGGGCCTTTACCCTCCCCTGCGCGATGACCATCGCCGCGACGCTGTTCTTCTCGTTCGGCTGGAGGCTGGGGGACGGAACGACGCACCTGCAGCCGGTCGCCCAGGTCACCGAAGCCGCGCCTCAGTCCCCGGTCGTGACTCATTCGGCGGACTGAGGAACGGAAATCTGCCCTTGGGAATCCGGATCCCAGGGGACGTTGGACGCGACCGCTCGCTCACCGCTATTCAGCCTCCCGTTGCTGCTGGAAAGCGGACCGAGCCCACGAGTTTGTAGTTTGATCAAACTGCTGGGGCGGCCCCCGGCCCGGCCCCGCCGGGCAGACAGGGATGCACAATTCTGCGCCGCTCAGTCCAGAAACGCGACCTGGCTCATCGCCTGCGATTCGTTCTCGGTATTCATCCAGACGCGATGCCAGCCGTCGAGCCGAATCGTCGCATGGTCGGAGTGCCGAACCCGGCCGCGCACAAACACGCTTGCGTCCCGCCGTCGAACCTGCCACGCCAGACTGGCCTGGTCTGGCTCAACGGAAATCAACTTCCGGTATTTGTCTTCGGTCAATCCCTGCGGGAACCGCCGGCAGACATAGACGGTCTCCCCCCCCGCCCGGACCAGATTCTCGCACAGGTGCGGCTTGCCACGTCCCCGACTGATGGGTTCGTCATGCAACACCAGCAACCTTGGGAAGACCAGCCCGGGAGCTGGAACAAAAAACCACTCTCCCTGCCGGACAAATGCCTCTGTCCGTCGCCGCCGTCGGTCTTGTGTCCGAACCTGATGCCGGACCAGTTCCGAGGTGACCCCCGCAGGCCGCAGTGCCTCGAAAGCCGACTTCACGGTGGAGACGGCCCGGTTCTCGGGAACCGCCGCGACAAACCAGTGACGTTCGTCATGGCCGCACAGGAACTTGTGCTTTCCAGCCTCGTCGCGAGACATCAGCAACAGATGACGCCAGTCGGGTTCGATGTTGAGAACCAGCAACTCGGGAGGTGTTTCGCGCGGAACCACCGACAGGTCGAAAAACTCCCCTTCACGGTCGGAGCCGATATTGATCGACAGCGGCACAGTCTGTGAACGGGCACGCGTCTCGCGCAACTTGATTCGGGCTCCGATGCGTTCGAAATGCCGTTCGAGAGAATCCACATTCATGATCAGAGTTCCACGCGGAGAAATCACCTTTTTCACTTGAGGAGAACGCTCCTTCCGGGCAACCACGAATGAGCCGTGTGCGGTGCCATGCCGTACCGACATCGTGTCCCTCAAGCCCCAGCCCAGACAGGTACGACGGTCATTCTTCCGGTCCGACTGTCGTGAGGATGAGACACACCTCCGGCGGATTGGTTCGGGACAAATTGGATTGTCGTCAATGACAAGTCGAATCGGGCTATCCCACCCGCTGGCTGGCGAAGTCTCGCAGAAGACGGGCGGGAATGGGAAACTCGGTCCGCCAGACAATCGAGATCGGCCGACTCCCTTCGTGGGACGAATACTCGCACGGCCCCAGAAATGCATAGGGGGCGGTCTCTCCAGTCGGCAGTTTTCGGCACTCCCGTACGAACAGGAGCGGAGTGTAGCCCTGCTCACGATGCTCGATGTACCGACGGCCTGTCATCGAATCGACGGACGTCGTGCTCTGGCTCTGCCAATGAAACAATCGCTCATTCAAGGCATAGTCGGCATACATCGTCGTGGGGGAATACTCGGCTTCGGTTTTGCGCAGGGTGACAAACAACACATCCAGACGACGTTCTTTCAGATGCAGCACCCCTTCGTTCACCAGCCGACGGCGACTCTCTCCGATGGGCCAGACCCCCAGCGCCACCAGAATTTCATTACGGCTGTAGTGGACGTGCACGGCCAGAGGTCCCCACCCGGTGCGACCGATGGCAGGAGAGATTGCCTGGGACTGCCGGCGACATCGCTGCAACACCTCGCGCAAGTCGTCTATCGCCCCTGGGTTGTTCCGTAAGCGGTGCCAGGCCTCGTTCAGCCGCATTGCCAGCCCCTTCTCTCCCCACAACCCCACCTGCAACATCGCCAGTCTGGTCTCGTCGAGACTGCCCGTGACTGCTGCCCCGGAGCACAACAGCCCGTCTGGCGATGACAAAAACTCCAGCCAGGCATCCAACTGGTGACTGTCATCCTGAAGGGCGATGCGGCGGATTCCCCGGGCGAGTTCGTCTTCATCCGGCACCACCGGTTCCGGCCGACATCCCGCCTCATACAGCAGTCGCGACCAGAGCCCCCTTTTCAAGAGCTCATCGAGTTCCAGTCGGCAGTAGGAAAGTGCCTCATCCAAAGTCGGTCCTCGTCCTTGCTGAACCCGGAATTGTCGCAACTGCTGGACGATTTGCTGCCGTGTCTGCCTGAGGCTTCCCCGCACATTTTCGAGAACCCGCTGCTGGGCGACCCGTTCGAGCTGGATCAGGCAACCCAGAGGGACATGTGGAAACCCCTGTTCAATTTCTGTCTCCAGCGAGGCAATGGCATGTGTTCCGAGTGCCCGAAACCGGTCAGCGAACCGGAATTCCCGCCGCTGCTGGCCGATGAAATCAATGATCGTCAGTTGCTCTTTGCCCGGATGCCGCCGGAGTCCGCGCCCAATCTGCTGCAGGAAGACAGTCAGGCTTTCGGTGGGCCGCAGCAGCAAGACAGTGTCGATTTCGGGAATGTCGACCCCTTCTGACAGCAGGTCGACGGTGAACAGCACATTGACTTCGCGATCGACCAGTTGCCGTCGGGAGGTGCGACGCAATTCATCATCGCTGCCGCCGGTGACCGACAGGGCAGGAATTCCGCGTTCAGTGAACAATCGGGTCATGAACTCGGCGTGCGCGACACTCACACAGAACCCAACCGCTCGCATCTCACGCACGGATCGCACGATCTCATGCAGCTTGTCGAGCACCTGCAGTCCCCGCAGGTCATTTCCGGTGTAGACTTGATCGAGATCCTCAATCCGGTAGCCCCCGCGTTCCCAGTGCAGTCCGCTCAGGTCGACCGAATCCGACACACCGAAGTACTGAAAGGGGCAGAGTAACTGGCGGTTGATGGCATCAGGCAATCGGATCTCAGCCGAGAATCGCCCCCCGAAGAACTGTGTGACATCCAGACCGTCCGTCCGCTCGGGAGTGGCTGTCAGTCCCAGCATGACCCGCGGCTGGTGATGCTCCAGTAGGCGCCGGTAACTGGCCGCCGCCGCGTGGTGAAATTCATCCACCACGACATACTGCCAATGGTCGGCCGGCTCACGCCACAGCTCCCGGCTGACATAGCTTTGGATCGAGCAGAAGAGATGCTCGGTCTGCCCGGGGCGATGCGGGCCGACCAGCAGGTCGCCAAAGTTCTGATCCCGCAGTACGGCCCGAAATCCCTGCAGCGCCTGCTCGAGGATTTCCTGGCGATGGGCGACAAACAGCAGTGTGGGTTTGGGACCTGGTCGTGTCTCGGCCCATTGGCGGTAGTCGAATGCAGCCACCATCGTCTTGCCCGTCCCTGTCGCGGCTACAACGAGGTGCCGGTGGCGGCCCTGGAGTTCTCTTTCACCGCGCAACTGGTCGAGGATTTCCTGCTGAAAAGGAAAGGGCCGAAGATCAAACCAGGCGGGGGGACGATCGGCCGCTGGCAACCGTTCCGTCCGGATGGCCGAGACCAGCCGGGGAACCGTTTCACGATCGACAGGTTCAAAATCGGCATCCAGCCAGTAGGAATCGAACGTGGAGGTCAACTTCTGCCACAGGTGAGGCAATTCGTACTGGCTGATCTTGGTGGTCCACTCCAACCCTTCCGAGAGCGCCGCCCGCGAGAGATTGGCCGAGCCGACATACGCCGAACCAAATCCGGAGTGTCGATGCACCAGATACGCCTTGGCGTGCAACCGGGTCTGGCGGGTGTCATAACTGACGCGCACCTCGGTCTTGGGCAATTCGAGCAGGGCCTCGACCGCATCAGGATCGGTATTGCCCATGTAGCTGGTGGTGATGATCCGCAAAGCGACTTTTCCCGCAGGAGTCCGTTCACACAGACGACGGAGTTCCGGGAGCAGAATCCTGACTCCGCCCCAGCGAATGAACGAACACAGAATGTCGACCCGATCCGCAGTCGCCAGTTCTTTCGCCAATTGCAGGCCCAGCGCTGGATCAAGCCGGGTCCCCGTCAGCAGGGCACTCCGCGACAGGGGTGTATCCGGGCGAGACCCTTCTGGCACCTCCGTGCCTTCGGCACTCCGCACCTGCAGCAGCCACTCCCACGGACGAACCAACTGCAGATCGGGGTGCTCGTCGGTCGGCAGCTCATCCCGCAACAGGCTCTCCATGCGCTCCAGCAGTCGCTGCTGCCATTCGAGCCGCTTGGCTCCCGAGTGTCTTGCCAGTGCCCGCACCAACAACCGTTCGAGCGATTGCGCCAGCGCGGTGTGAGCTTCGGCGGGATCGAGGGGCCTGGTCTCTCCCCGGTTGGCCAGTGCTTGTCGCTGCCGGTGATTCAGCAGGAGTTCATAAATCCCCGGCGGCAGTGGGACCGGGTCAAATTCGGAATCTCGCATGGAACGTCGCGACCGCCGGGGAGAGAGTGGAGGGACTCGCTTTGTCCTGTCAGCCTCCCTGCCGTTGCCAGGTTAACTCCCGGTCATCCGGGCGCCAATTCCCGAACTGATCACCCGAGACCCGATGGTCGATCCAGCAACAATCCACCGCTCAACCGCTCCGCACAACAAGGTCCCAATCTACACCGACCGCTTGCAGGCAGGATGACTGTTGATATGGAACCATCCACCCCACTCCATCTCTCCCACACATCCATACTACACTTGCCAACTCACATCCCCGCCTCCATAACGACCACCCACATGCCCCTCCCCACCCTCGTCGGTCTTGGCGAAATCCTCTGGGATCTGTTTCCCGATGGCCCCCGGTTTGGCGGGGCTCCGGCCAACTTCGCCTGCACCGCAGCCGAATTGGGGGCACGGGTCGCGACGGTCGAGATGGTGAGTGCCGTGGGGACCGACCCGTTGGGAGACCAGGCCCTCGCCGCCCTGCGGCAGCACGGCGTCCAGGTGAGCGCGGTGCCCCAACTCGATTTTCCCACCGGAACAGTTCTCGTCGAACTCGATCCGCGGGGGCAGGCGACTTACTCCTTCGCGTCGAACACCGCCTGGGACAACCTGGCCTGGACACCGACGCTCGCCGAACTCGCCAGTCGGACCAGCCTCGTCTGCTTCGGCACACTCGGGCAGCGGGCAGCCCCTTCACTGGCCACAATTCGACGGTTCGTCGAAGCCACCCCGGCTACGGCGTCGCGGTTGCTCGACATCAACCTGCGGCCCCCCCACTGGAACGCGGCCGTCGTCCACGAATCCCTGCCGTTGGCCAATGTGGTCAAGCTGAATGATCAGGAACTGGCCGAACTCTCCCCCCTGCTCGATCTGACCGGTCCCGAGCCGCTGCGGCTGGAACAACTGCTGCGGCGGTACGACCTGCGCCTGGTCGCCCTCACCCGCGGCGAGCGCGGTTCGGTCCTCTTGAGTGCCACGGGGGAGCGGAGTGAGTTGCCAGGGGAACCAGTGACGGTGGCCGACACGGTGGGGGCCGGGGACGCATTTTCGGCGGCTCTGGCCCTCGGACTGGTGCTGGGCCACCCCCTGGCGGACATTCATCGCCGGGCCTCGTGCGTTGCGGCCTATGTCTGCACCCAGAGCGGTGCGACCCCGGGAATTCCCACGGAACTGCGACTGTGACGGCTACGGTGTCGGCCCGGCGGCAACCGCTGTGAGTCGTGCCTGGCTGCAGGCTGCCTCAGTCCAGACGGCTACCCAGAGCTCTTGGGATAATTCCGGAAAAAGCCCCCAGAGGCCCGACTGCTTCAAGACAACGGGTGGCATGCGATAGACTGCGGAAGCCGCCAGACTGCGATTTCGCGGTCGTGCGGCGGTCTGACGCCCGCCGATCCCTCCCCATCTCAATTCGGTTGTTCCCCACATGAGTCGACCCCTGCGCAGCGGCGGTGGCTGGAAAGCGATCGCCTACACCCTTCGCGTGGCCAATCGCGTCGGCTGGACCAAACTCTGGAGTGCCCTCCGGTCGCGGAACACCTGCAAGACCTGTGCGCTCGGCATGGGGGGGCAATTGGGAGGGATGGTCAACGAGGGGGGACACTTCCCCGAGGTCTGCAAAAAGTCGTTCCAGGCGATGGCCTCCGACATGCAGCGCGGCATCAAGCCCGAATTCTTCGCCCGGTACGGCTTCCCGGAATTGCGGGCCCTCACCCCCCGGCAACTCGAAACCAGCGGCCGGCTCGTCTTCCCGATTTATGCCGGCCCGAAAGACACCCACTACACCCCCATCACCTGGGACCAGGCGCTCGATCTGCTGGTCGACCGGCTCAAAAACGCCGGCCCCACCCGCAGCTTCTTTTATGCCAGCGGCCGCAGTTCGATGGAGGCGGGGTTTTTGCTGCAGCTGTTCGCCCGTGTCTTCGGCACGAACTATGTCAACAACTGTTCGTTCTACTGTCACCAGGCCAGTGGGGTCGGGCTGACTTCGGCCATTGGCACCGGCACCGGTACTGTGCAGCTCAGTGACCTGGAGGAGTGCGATCTCTACATCCTGATCGGTGCCAACCCGGCTTCCAACCACCCCCGGCTGATGCGCAGCCTGATGGACCTGCGTCGGCGCGGGGGAGAGGTGATTGTCGTCAACCCGGCCCGCGAGCTGGGGCTGGTCAACTTCCGCGTCCCCAGCGATTGGAGGAGCCTGCTGTTTGGGTCGGAAATCGCCAGTCTTTACCTGCAGCCGCACATTGGGGGGGACATCGCCCTGCTGACCGGCGTTGCCAAAGACCTGCTGGGCCGCGGAGCGATCGACCGGCCGTTCATCGATCAGGCGACCGAAGACTTTCAACAGTTCGTGGCCCGGGTCGAGGCCGCCTCGTGGGACGAGATCGTCGGGCAATCGGGGGTTTCATTCCCCGAGATCAAGCAGTTCGACGACCGTTACCTCGCGGCGAAAAACGTGATCTTCGGCTGGACGATGGGCATCACGCACCATCTGCATGGCACCGACAACGTGCGGATGATTGCCAACCTCGCCTTGCTGCGTGGGATGGTGGGACGGGCGGGAGCCGGGCTGATGCCCATCCGTGGCCACAGCAATGTCCAGGGGATGGGCTCGGTCGGGGTGACCCCGGTGCTCAAGCAGGCGATCCTGCAGCGGTTCGAGCAGAAGCTGGGCATCCCGGTGCCGCGTTCTCCCGGGCTCGACACAATGGCTTGCATGGATGCCGCCGACCGGGGCGAGATGGATACCGCCCTCTGTCTGGGGGGGAATCTCTATGGGAGTAATCCCGATGCGGTGATGGCCGAGCGGGCCCTGGGACAGCTGGGACTCGTGGCCTATCTGACCACAACGCTCAACACCGGACATGCCTGGGGCCGGGGGCGGGAAACGCTTGTGCTGCCCGTCCTGCCGCGGGACGAGGAACCGCAGCCGACCACGCAGGAGTCGATGTTCAGTTTCGTGCGGCTTTCGGATGGGGGGCCCGCGCGGTATCCCGGTCCGCGCAGCGAGGTGTCGATTCTGGCCGAACTGGGCCGGCGGGTACTTCCCCCACACAGCGCGCTCGACTGGGAGCGGTTGCAGAGCCACGAGGCGATTCGCCAACTGATCTCGGCGACCATTCCCGGCCTCGAATCGATTGGCCAGATCGGGAGGACAAAAGAAGAGTTTTCCATCCCTGGACGGTACCTCGATCAGCCCCGGTTTCCCACCCCCAGCGGCAAGGCACGATTCCAGGCGGTCTCCCTCCCGCGGCCCGAACCCCTGGGGCCCCGTCAGTTGCGGATGATGACGATCCGGTCGGAAGGGCAATTCAACACCGTGGTCTACGACGACGACGATCTGTACCGGGGCCAGGAGCGGCGGGATGTGATCCTGATGCATCCCAGTGAGATCACCCGGCTGGGGCTGGTTCCCGATCAACCAGTGCGAGTCCGCAGTGCGGTGGGAGAAATGCGTTACCAACGAGTCCGTCCGTTCGATGTCCGCCCGGGGAATGCCATGATGTACTGCCCGGAATCGAACGGATTGATTCCCCGGGCGGTCGATCCCGAGTCGAAGACCCCGGCATTCAAACACATCGTCGTCGAAATCGACCCGGAATGATCCGGGGATCTCCTGACGATGCGGGACGGTCTCCGCCCCCGGCCTGACCCCCTCCGAAAAATCCCGGATACAGAAAATCGCGAAGGGCTGCCCTTTCTGAAATACGCTTTTTTCTGCGTCGCGCGACATTTCAAACCTCGGGAGTGGACATTCCGCGGACTCACTATGTCCAGAAAAAATGCTTGACATTTCACTCACCCCGGAATACATATGGCATCATCGGTTGAGGCCAAGGTTTCCAGTCGATCCGGAAAGTTCATCCCGGCTGGTCTGGCTCTCGCCCATCGATCGGCAGTTTTGGTTTGTGACTGGTGTTTTCCGGCAAAGTCTCTCTGCGCACCATCTCCCGGAGATCCTGCGACGAGACCGATTTCAGCGAAGGAGCGCGTGATGTTGGTTCTGTCCCGCAAGTTGAATGAAGAATTGGTCATCGATGGCAACATTCGCATCCGCGTGGTGCATGTCGGGGAAGGGAAGGTGCGGATTGGCATCGATGCACCCGCCGCCGTCGGCATTCGGCGGGGCGAACTGGCGGATCGCGCGGCGGCTCCGCTGGAATCGGCGGCCGTTGTGGCCGGGAGCCGACACCAGGGAGACCGAACGACATCGCAGCCCACCCGGCCGAACGGAATGTTTCCGGTGGTTGCGACCCGCGAAGCCGGTCCCTTTGTCTTGCCGCTGCTGGATTTGAACCGGCTCTCGGGCCGGCGTGTTCCCCGCTGATCGTCTCTGATTGGTAGTGTTCGCCTCGTTTGTCCGGCGAACGTTGGTCCCGGTTTGTGACTCCGCCTGGATCCCCTGCGAGCCTCCATGATTTCACTCCATCACGTGCTGTTGGCCACCGATTTCAGCGATGGCTCGCGGGCCGCCCAGGCCTACGCCTGCGAACTCGTCGAGCAGTTTGGGGGAGAGTTGCACGTGCTGCATGTGCTCCCCGATCCGATCCTGATGATGCCCGAGCCGGGAACTCCCGCTTCCTTGCCGCAGAACTACTTGCTGGACCTGAAGGAGGGGGCCGAGAAAGCGCTCGATCACCTCATTCCCGCCGACTGGCAGGCTCGTCACAAGGTTCGCCGGGCGACACGTCTGGGGAATCCCGCCGCCGAGATCATCCGGTATGCCAGCGAGCACCAGATCGACCTGATCGTGGTGGGAACCCACGGGCGGGGTGCCGTGGCCCACCTGCTGCTGGGAAGCGTAGCCGAGCGGGTGGTCCGCCAGGCCCAGTGCCCGGTGCTGACCATCCGCTCGCCCCATGAGAGGGATCTGAGGGAGTTGAGAGTTCTCCTGTGCTGAGCGGCTGAACGGGCCCCTGAGGTCTGGTAGACTACGGAGACTGTGATTTCCCAACGCTCGGTTGTCGGGACTCACCCCCTCCCCGCAAGACCTCCCTCCGCGACGCCATGCCACGCCCGCTCTTGCTGTGGTTGCTGCTGCTGCCGGGCCTGTTTCTTGTGCCGGCCCCTCCCAGCCGGGCGGAAACGCCAGACGAGTTCTTCCGCGACCGGGTCGAACCGGTGCTGCGCGACCACTGCTTCGCCTGCCATTCCCACGCCAGTGGCAAGATGAAGGGGGGGCTGACCCTGGATTGGCGGAGTGGATGGGAGTCTGGAGGCAGCCGGGGGCCGGCGCTGGTGCCGGGTGATCCCGATCAGAGCCTGTTGATCCGGGCCATTCGGCGCGGCGAGGCGGGACTCCGCATGCCTCCCGATGATCCGCTCGATGCGGAAGAGACGGCGATTCTGGTCCGCTGGGTCCGCGAAGGGGCCTTCGATTCACGCACTTCTCCCCCGGCAGAAAACTCCACGATCTCCACAGACTGGTGGTCGCTGCGTCCGCTGATCCCTCCCACGGTTCCCCGCACTCCAGGCGGGGCCAATCCAGTTGATGCGTTTCTGATTGACCGTCTGCAAACTGCCGGCCTGACCGGGTCTCCGCCCGCCGATCGCCGGACACTCATTCGCCGGCTGAGTCTCGACCTCCACGGACTCCCTCCGACTTTCGACGAGGTTGCGGAGTTCGTTTCCGATGAGCGTCCCGATGCCTACGAGCGACTGGTCGAGCGGCTGCTCGCCTCGCCCCGATACGGCCAGCGCTGGGCGCGGCACTGGTTCGACACGATCCACTTTGCCGACAGCCACGGGTTTGAACACGATGTCTTCCGGCCGCATGCGTGGCGGTTTCGCGACTATGCGATCCAACGGCTCAATGGCGACGTCCCCTGGCACACCTTCATCCGCGAGCAGTTGGCAGCGGATGTGTTGTACCCCCACGCCCAACATGAATGGGCCGCCTTGGGCTTCCTGGGAGCGGGAACTTACGACCACAGTGCGGCGGCCACCGCTCCCATGTCGTTCGAACACCTCGATCGCGATGATCTGGTGAACCAGGTGGCAGCGTCGTTCGTCAGCAGCACAGCCCAGTGTGCCCGGTGCCACGACCACAAATTCGACCCCATTCCCCAGGCCGACTATTACGCCCTGCAGGCGGTCTTCGCCGGGATTGGCAAGGGAAACATCCCCTTCGAGGCTGATCCGCAAGTCGCCGCCCGGCGACGGACGTGGGAACAGTGGAAGCAGGCGGCGAATCCTCCCCAGCCCGATCGGCTGCAGTCGGAGGAAGCCTCGCGGATGGTCGCGGATTGGGAGTCGGGGCTCCCCTCTCTGCCGCAGTGGACACCTCTGCTCCCGGAAGTCTTTCTGTCGGCAGGAGGAGCCCAACTGCAGAAACTCCCCGATGGCAGCGTCCTCTCGGGAGGAACGGCTCCCGAGAAAGAAACGCTGACGATCATCTCCTCGACCCCTCTGGCGAAGATCACAGCGCTGCGTCTCGACGTGCTCACCGACGATTCGCTTCCCCAGCGGGGTCCGGGACGGGCGTTGAATGGCAATCTCCATCTGACCGAGTTTCAGGTCCAGATTTTCCGGGCGGGCGAATCCGAGCCGCGACGGCTCGCCATCGCCCGGGCCGTGGCCGACTTCGACCAGGCGGGCTGGACCATTCAGCACGCCCTCGACGGCAACCCCGCCACCGGCTGGGGGGTGAATCCCCAGGAGGGGCAGAATCACTCGGCTCTCTTCGAACTGGTCGAGCCCTGTATGCTGTCTCCTCAGGATCGCCTGGTGATTTCGCTGCACCAAGACCATGGACGACAGCATGTGATTGGCCGGCTGTCGCTGGCGGTCACCGACGGCCCAGCGGGTGACGCGGTTGTCATCCCGACTTCGATCGCAGCGATTCTGGCGGTTCCCACCACCTCCCGCACTCCGGAACAGACGCTGGCATTGGCCGCGTGG
>JBKDUK010000198.1:0-5581 GCA_046339535.1 Planctomycetaceae bacterium
CAGGAACAGTTTGTCATGAATGTCGGTCCCCAAGAGTCCCACCGCCCGAATGCCGCGGTCGCGAATTGTCTCAATGAGTGACTCAACCACAAGATCCCCAACCGCCAAGGATGCCTGTGAGAATGTTGGCAGCAAATCATCAGCATCGCGAGACACCTCCTCCCTGATCGCCAGATTTCGTTGGCGCCCAGTGGACAGTTCATACGACGGAACAGACTGCTGTTCGTCGTCTCGTTCACTCTCAACGCGTATACGACTAATTGAGAGTGGATAGACCAGTTTCAGACATTTATCAATTTGCCCGAGAGACTTTGTGCATTCCGGCGGTTCCTTATGATCCCGCCCCACACCTACCGCTGCCTTTTTCGGGAGTTTTCTACTATCGTTTGGTGCCCTAAGGTTCTGTCCGTAGCCGGACGACTCTTCCGCCAGCAGAGCAATCTCCTCAGTTTTCAAACCCCTATCCTTTATCAGATACTCAGCAATTCCACCCAAAAGACAAATGTCATCTTTAACCTTCGACTCGCAGGTCGTCTCACTTCTTGCGCCATCCTCTTTAAAAAACTGACCGAACTTCGGAGATGTCGCACTTCCCGTCACAATGCGAACGCGGAAGTGCGGTTCGTCTGGCGTGGCATAACCGTCGATCTTTCGCGAGGACCAATTCCGAATCGCATTCGCCAAACCTGGCACCGACCCGGAAAATGTAGGGCCCAAAATCGAGACGGTATGCTGTCGCTCTTTGACATCCACCTCTTGACTCCACTGATGACAAAGTGCCAGGGCCTGTTCCAATTGTGCACGGTGAGCTCCTCCGGTCGGTGACTCGCCAACTGTCAGAACGACCAGATATTCCGATTCAGAAGACTCCTGCTGAAACAGAATCGCTCCAGGCTGGTCCTCAAATTCAGCCAGCGGCTTCTTTCCATCCTGTCGCTTCCATGGCAGTGAATAGTGAAGCATGGTGAACGACCTGTCCTGCAGACCGCGGACCATGGCGTCGATGACCTCGTCGCAACTCATCCGATAGTGAGAATGAATCGGATCGGGGATCATTGCGATCAGCCAATTCAACCGTCGCTCTTTACCATCGATGACCTTCGGGAGTTGCCCGAATACTCTGGCATTCCTTTTTATCGAATCACCCAGGATCTGGAGATGATGTTGTCCCATTTCGTTCCCAAATGCACGACTCAACACTGTTCCAACTGGAGAAGTGACGGCTTTGGATGTGTCGATCCGCTCCTCTTGCAACTCCCGTTTTGCAAAGGCTTCCTTGTCACTCTTCGTGCGATCACCAACTGGAAATCCCAAGACTCCAAGGATCGCGGCGAAGATCGCCATCAGCCACGTCGCGGAGGGGAGGGTGGATGTTGAATTGCCTTTTGACTCGTCGGAAGGAGACATCGTCGACATGATAAAAAGGTGGGGAACAGTTGGGAATTAGGCCGCACCCCGCGTACGCCGGTTCCGGTGAACGTTGTCGCGCACTTGTTGGCCGAGCCTTCCACTACCACTCGTGTTATCGGATCGCTGATTATTTCGCAATCACACGCTGGACCGATGCTGTCAGCTCCAAGCGACTACCACAATGGCTCGCTGCACTGTCGCGTCGGTCTCGAGCTTCCAACAACCGATCGGTCGGGCTCACCAGCCATGACGCGCGAGCAGTTAGGGCTGCGCCCGCGGAAATAGCTGACAGCATCGGGGACCTGTCTGGTTCCAGCGTCCGTGCTGCCGAATTATGCCCGATTCCGCCTCGACAACTCCTCTGGTGAGGCGGAATTGGGCTGACAGCCGCAGCTTCACGCTACAATGTGACTCCGTAGGATTCTCCGTAGAACAGGTCAGTGATGTACTTGGGGCTCGCGTAACCGAATCCGTCGTCTCCCCAGCTCTTTCCCCAGCTATTCCGAATGATGAATCGTCCATCTTTTCGATACCCGACAATGCAGACGGCATGACCACCTCCGACCGATCCTGCCTTCTTGTCGAGTTTGCCACCTGTTGCGCTGGCATTGTACCAGGATGCATCAACAGTCAGACCAGCGAGAATCGGACCACGGGTCGCCAGCCACTCCTTCCAGTCGTCCAGATCGCGTCCGAGATTGATGTAGTTCGTGATGCGATTCAGGGAGGCGGCATAATAAAAGGCATTCTCAGCGCCCACAAACATGCGGGTCCCCAAACTGAAAGGCAACTCGTCGTCCTTCACACATCCATATTTCCTCAATACATCCATCGCAGCCTTGAGCTGTGTCCCCGCCTCCTCGATGAATGTCTGCGGACGGCTGATGAAGACGTCAGTCTCCTTGGAAGCCATCCAGACAAACCTCGCAGACAGCAGAACACCGGGAGGTAGCCGATTCGCCTTGACAAGGTGGTAGCGCAACACACCATCGGCCGACGCCCAGCCCACACAAGATCCCGTGTTGCTCTGATCATTGACTTTCCACCATGGGGCCCGCAGATCAACCTGGTCAGGAATCGCCGCCGCTACGGCGGCCCCAGGTGCCGCAGCTCGTGCCACCTGAATATCCCAGTCGCGCTCGGTCCCAACGGAGGGTATCAGATTGCAAATGCGGTCGTGGAATCCGCCCGCGTCGGTCCTGGACGCTTCCGATTTCGTACGCTGAGTCTTCGCCATGAACTGGATCTCCTTAATCAGGAACCATGAATCAACGGACCATCATATCGCTCTCCGGCAAACCGGAACTCATGAGCATAATACCCGTCGTTAGGGTTCCGGCTCGTCAGGGCGAACCCTGATTGCGGATTCATTTGAAACCCTGATTCCGCTTTGCTGCAATCGGCGTTTCCCTGACCCCTTTGTTTCGCCCAGCTGATTCCAACGCCTATTCCTACCGGGTTCGCATTCGGCCAATCGGTTCGAGCGATCCGAAGAGAGGTTCCCGGGACACAGACCCTACCGGAAACGCCGGAACCCAAGTGGCTGCCAGTCACTTCACACCCGCTAGATTCTTGAGCCCAATCCAAGGACGGGACGTGAGGGACAGGTCGCAGATCTCACTCGGTACCACCGGTCACGAATGGCGAGCGTAACCCGGATCGAATAGGGGGGGCGGGCAGCGGCTGGACGGCACAACCCGCCAGTACGATCAGTCTGTCGTCGGAGCGGCTTGAAATGGACGTGGCCTGACACAGTGACTTCTCCACTGCGACTGGACTGTTCTTGACTGACGCAACCGACCAATCTGCCGAACTCGCAATCGAATTGCAGCCGGCGGATCATGCAAAATGAATTCGTGCACAAAAAAGCCCGCACGGCTCAGGATAGACACCCAGGAAGGAGCATTTTCTGCGAAGCCAGAGACACCGAACCAACCAAGGTCTCAGCGGTTGATGACATTCCCAGGCTGGAGCTAACCGACACACTCACAAACGTTGGCACAACTCCTTGGCGGATACAGGCCGGCACTATGACTTTCCAAATCTTGAGGGCTGGTTGCGAGCTGACTGTTCGACAGTTGATAGAGGGGCTGCTCTAGACATCTTGAGCTGGTGGCGATAGAAAAATGGAGTTTGGTTGACCAGATGCTTCATTTTTCGCGCGGCTTCGCGGCAGAGAATCAACTCGAACGCAAGGAACCGACAGCGGCCCTCAGCTTTGCTTTGCTCTCAACTGGAGCACACTGAGTCTGGGTCAGCATTGACGAACACACATTTCCGCCAAGTAACACCTTCCCCCGATACCGGCAGGTTCATCGGGACAGCCTGAAGGAGACGCATTATGTCCAAACACCAAGGCGCTGGTGCCAGTCCTACGGAGACTAACCAAAAGTGCTTCAATGAGGCGGTATTTGAAAAGGAGATCGAGCATATTCGGCGGCGTCGTCGTCAAATCGTACATTCCTCCAACAACCATCATCCTCAGTGTGATCCTCGCATTGAGAAAGACGCCGACCTGGTGGGATTGGCCTTCTCTGGCGGTGGGATCCGGAGCGCAACATTTTGTCTCGGCGTCCTACAGGGACTAGCCGAGAAAACGGGCTTTCTGAAGCACATTGATTATCTCTCGACCGTATCCGGTGGAGGATATATCGGGGCCTGGTTTCTTGCTTTAGTGCATTCGTTTGGCATCGACGATGCCGAGCGGAGATTGAACCCAGATTGCGAAAGCAATCGGATCCATGACGATGCTGACGGGATTAAGCCGAAAGCGACCTCTCCGGGAGAGACGTCTTCGACAGCCCAGTATGACGGAAAACAATCCGGCCACCATAACGACACTCCAATCGGACACCTCCGGAAGTATAGCAATTACCTGGCTCCGAATGCGGGCCTTTTTACGGTCGACACCTGGTCGCTGGTTGTGATTTACCTGCGCAATCTTTTGGCAACCCAACTCTGTGTGGTTCCATTCGTTCTGTTTGCCTTCGTTGTTTTACAGATGTTTGCCAATAGGATTGGCGAAACATTCACACTGTTGCTTGTGGCAGGCATTCCGGCTCTGGGTATCTTGTGCCTATCAGTGCTGGGATTGGGGACACTTCTGATACGTGGAAAGTACTCACAACGAAAGCGCGAAGACCAAGCACGAACCAGCGCAGCGTGTATATTGCTCTGTATTCTTTCGACAAGCGTTCTGGGGACAGCACTGTATGGCCAGTCTGTAGTCTCTTGGATAACACAGTCAGGACGGGGATTATTGGGGACTTCTCTCTTCGGAACATGGCTCCTGAGCACCTTGACATCCCTCTTCGCGGGTCAGAGCAGTCGTTTTTCGGGCAAAGACCGACAGCGGGTCGTGGAACGCCTCGCGGCAATTGGTCCCTATGTCTTCGTTTTCGGTCTGGGTTGCGTCTTGTCGTCTGTCGCCGCATGGTGTCTCGACCCCGGATCGGATTGGAAAGTCTTCAACTACGATCTCGGGGATTATCTTCAGATCACGGTTTACGTCGTATTTTTTGGTTCGACGATCGCCGCCGCCGTCCTTTCCAATAGGATCAACATCAACGACATTTCTCTGAATGATCTATATGCCAATCGCCTCGCACGCTGCTTCCTAGATGTACAACAAACCAACGGACGCAATGATGGCAAAGCACAGCTATTTGAGAGCGAGCTCTGGATTAGTGATCTGGGATCGAAACAGATCAGTGCCGGTAATACTGATGCAACACTCAGCAACCCGACTCCTTTTCCAATTATCAACACCGCGCTCAATCTCACCGCCGCCTCTGATCTTGCGAAACAGGAACGTAGGGCAGAGTCGTTTGTTCTGACTCCTACTCATGTTGGCTGCCAGAGTCTTGGCTGGCGCGAAGGATTCTGGGATAAACTTGCCGGTCGTGGACGGGTGAGTCGCCTCATTGCGATCAGCGGCGCGGCCGCCAATCCCAACATGGGGTATCACAGTTCCCCTGGAGTTACCGCACTCCTGACATTTTTCAACGTGCGGCTCGGTTGGTGGTTGCCTAATCCGAGTCTGAGAACGAAATTCACAGAGCGGCCAAGTTTTCTCGCAAAATGGATGCTCAAGGAGTTCACCGGATTTACCGATTCGAAAGACACGTTTGTGAATCTCTCGGACGGCGGTCATTTCGAAAACCTTGGCGTC
>JBKDUK010000199.1:0-9111 GCA_046339535.1 Planctomycetaceae bacterium
GCCCCATCGCCCATGGCCTGGGCCGGATGATCCGTCCCGACGAAGTCGCAGAGTCTGTCGCCTACCTTGTCTCGGATGCCGCCGTCTTCGTGACCGGCTGCTGCCTTACAATCGACGGAGGCAAATCACTGGGTGTGCCCCAAACGCTGTTCGGCGACTGAGCGGCCGTCGCGACGCTTACCGCCCATACCACAAGACCAGCCGGGTCACCTCGCGCTGCGACCAGAGCCAGCGCTGCCGGGACCGGAAACTGGCCAGCCCCAGCGCCGGCGAGAACCCGTGGTGATGGTCGACGACCGCGATGGCCCGCTCGAGATCCTGCAATTCCCACTGGCGGCGTCCTGCTCCCCGTGCCAACCACCGTGAGAGATACCAGATGGACGCCACGGCCAGAGCCAGCGAAGCGAACCCCTCGACCACGGGGGCCCCATAATAGGCCCGGCCACAAAAGTGAAGGCTTTCCACCTTGACCAGCAGATACCGTGTCAGCCGCTCATCCATTTCAGGGGTCAGCGGACCGTACGATGTCTCCAGGTCGGCGAAGGGAACCGGCGCGAATCCCTCCTGCAGTACCGGCGTCAGCCCCCGCCCCGATGTGAATTTCCAAATCGAGCGGAACAGGCGCCAGCGGTAGCGCCACGAACGGTGCTCGGCCTGGAAGGTGTCTTTGCGGGAGTATTGCGCCACCGTCATGCGGAACAACCGCCGGGCCATCGCGGACGGCGGCTGCGGCGCCTCCCGGCGCAGATGGGGTAACTCAGCCCGAACCCCCCTGGCCAGCTCTCCAAGAATTCGGGACAAGTCCCCCATTCCGGATGCGGGGCTCTGTTCCAGCAGCCCCAGCCAACCCAGGCACCAGAGCAGCCGCAAGAGCACAGGGCGGTCGGTTTCCCCCAGCAATCGGCCGAGCAGGGAAACGATCAAGTCGAGCTGTTCCCAATCCAGCGGCCGTCCTGGAGACAACTCGGGCGCAGCGACTTCGGAAGCACCACGGGGCACCACCTCGCGCGCCAGTTGCGTGAGTGCGTTCCGCTGTTCCGCCAGGGGAGTTCCGCGATTGGCAACCACCGAAGGACACGAAAACCGGAGTCCCACGAGCGGTGCGTTGGGGCCCGGATGGAAGGTGTACGGATAAAGCCGGCACGCCAGCGGTTTCGACGGTTCGCCAAATCGCGCGTGCATCCGGCACAGGCCGCGGTCGTCGAGAAACACACATGCCCCGTTCTGCTGATGACTGAGCCGCCAGCGGCGCCCCCCACTCCCGGGAATCTCCTCGACCAGCCGCGCGGGGTCGAGACCGTCGTCCCGCGTCCAGGGCTGGGCGAGAACGCGCGTTCGTTCTTCGGAGGTGATCTCAATCTCGTGTTGCCGGCAGCAGCCTCCGCAATTGTGGCAACTCCAGTTTTGCAGAGTCGGAAGTTCAAGCCGCACGGGCCGCACCTCGGTGGTTCACGGTTTGTCTCCCGGCTCCGCGGTCTTCGCCGGGCTGGAGGTCGCCAGCGTCGCTTCTTCAGATGACAACAACCCGTCGCCATCCCGGTCGAGACGCCGGAAGAGCTCACCCGTCCCCAGAAACTCGCGGGCCGAGACATCTCCATCCTGGTTGCGATCCATCTTCTGGAACCACAGGGGTCCCCCAGGGGGGGCTCCGGCCGGCATCGGTGACGGCATTGCTCCCCGCATCATCCGGCTCCCCGAACGAAACATCGTCGGCTTCCCCGGCTCGGCCGTCAGACGGTACTTCCCGGTAATTTCCGACAACTGAACCACCCCATCGCCATCGCGGTCGCGAGAGGCCACGCGCGAATGCCCCTCCAGCAGCTTCCGCATGGTCAAGCGGCGATCCCCACTGCCGGTGAGAATCTCGAACAGGCTTTCGGAATCGTGCGAAATGACCAGTTCGATCCGCGTCTGCTGCGCGCCGGAGTCCTGGTCGATCAGGGCCTGCAGTTCCGCATCACTCACCTGGCCGTCGCGATCGGTGTCGACCAGTTTGAACGGAACCATCCCGAGTCCGTTCGACTGCAAATCGCCCAGCAGCCCGGAGAATTCCTGCTCGTCCAGCGACCGGTCCTTGTTGGCATCCAGCTGACGGAGGCGGGTGCGGAAGAAATTGCGGGCATCGGAGGCGGTCCCCGCCACCCGGCCCACCGCCAGTTCGAGCAGCACTCCGGGTAATTCCACGCTCAGCCGGGGGGCGGCCGCTTTCTCGGCCGGCAGCACCTGTGTCCAACCGTGCGGATCGGCTTCGACCACCCATTCCATCCGCTGGCGTTTCTTGCGGTTCCACTGCAGGCCCAGCACCAGCTCTTCGGCGAACGGTTCCGCCAGCCGCTGGGCCAGCTCGTCGGCCTTCCATTCCCGCGCCGGCGCGCTCTCTTCCACCCGGCCTCGCACCCACCCGAAACAGCGGACCACCCGCTTGCCCTCAGAATCCTTGGCACCGTAACGCACCAGCAGTTGGCGGGCCGCCAGATCGCGATCCGCGGGCGTGCTCAAGGGCAGCAGCGGAGATTCGGTCATGACGCGGGGAACAATCCCGCCATCGGCCTGTCGGCCGTCGATTTCGTCGACCGCCAGAATGTCATCCTCGTCAAAGTCCTGACGATAGAGAATCCCGCTGGCCGCCTGCAGCTCTTCCGGGGCCAGACCTCCATCCCCGTTCGCGTCCAGCAAAGGGAGCAGATCCACCTGTTGGCTCGATCGTTGGGGCCGGCTCACCAGCACCAGCGGACTCCCCAGGATCCGGTTCAGGTAGTCGCTCAGCTCGGCAACACTCACCCGGTCGTCGGAGGGATTCGCATCGACCGAGACCCAGGTATCGACCAGCGTGTATTCCTCGGCGGCCATTCCACTGCGCATGAGCGGGGGAACCTGGGCTGCCTCTTCGCGATCGAGAACGCCATCGCCATTGTCGTCGTGCTGTTCGACGATCTTGGCCGCATACCGCAGTCGCCCCACCTGCAGCGACTCACCATCGACCCGCGCGTCAATTCGCAAAAAGATTGGGGCCCGCACCGCCAGATAAACAAATCGTTCGCCCGTCGTCGGCCCCTCCTGCGCCAGCGCCGACCAGGCCCCCCACAGGCTCACCACAATTCCGGTCATCAGTTGGCGGACAGACATCGTACAGCTCCCGGTCGAACCTCACTCTCGGCCCCCGCCAAACACCCAGATTTGCTCTCCAGATCCCGCCACAGGCCAATCCTGTCTATACTTCCGGCCAAATCCCCACCGCGCCGGACCCCTCCTCCCGAAAGCGGGCCCCGCGTTACGCGTCAGGTCGACGAAGCCGACAGCACCTGCAGCATTCCGCGACAGAAATCAGGCAAGTCATCCGGTTTCCGGCTGCTCACAAAGTTCCGGTCGATCACCACGGAGGCATCCTCCCAGATCGCCCCGGCGTTGATCAGATCATCCTGAATCCCGGGAGACCCTGTCACACGGACTCCGCGGTACACCCCGGCGGAAATCGGAATCCAGCCGCCATGGCAAATCGCGGCGACCAATTGGTTCTGGGCGGCAAAGTGCCGGGTCAGTTCCTTGACCAGAGGGTCGCGCCGCAGCTTGTCGGGCGAGAAGCCCCCCGGACAAATCAACCCGGTGAATTCCCCCGCCGAGACAGCCGAAATGGCCACATCCGACCGGCAGGGATAGCCATGCTTGCCACGGTAGACGGTTCCTCCGGAAGGTCCGGCCACCACCACCGCCGCCCCGGCTTCGAGCAGGCGATACTTGGGGTACCACAACTCGAGGTCTTCGTAGACATCATCGACAAACATCAATAGCCGGTGACCGGACAACGGCAAACTGGACATGACACCTGGGAGACTGGGGAAAGGAGAGAAACTTGATGGGCCTCGGGGCTGTCGGCATCCGAAGGCTAATCGGGACGATCGAGGCCACGTCGGCCCTGTTTCTTGACGCTCTGTTGCTTCTTGTCTTCGAGACGGCGCCGGTGAGAAGCGCGGGTGGGGCGGGTCGCACGACGTTTCTTGACGGGCCGACAGGCTGCCTGCAGCATGTCCCGCAGCCGGTCGAGGCAATCTTCGGCGTTCTGCCGCTGGTCGCGGAAACGATCACTGCTGATCACGAAATCGCCGGCATTGGTCAGCCGGGTCGGGAAGAGTTCGAGCAGTCGCTCCCGTACCTCGGGCGAGATGCTCTCACTCTGGGTCGACCAGTGCAAAATGGCTTTGCTGGCCACCTTGTTGACGTTTTGCCCCCCGGGACCCGAGCTGCGCGCATACGAAAACCGCAATTCGGAATCGGGAATCTGAATGCGGGACGACACGACGAGCATGGCAGTCGACGGAGTGAGGGCGAACTTGCGTAAGTTTACGTCTGCCGACTCGCTTCTGTCGATGACTCGGTGGAGATCGCCAACAGGTGCCGGGACGGTTAGACTTTCGCCAGAGACACCCGACCGGCCCGTCGGGTTCACATCCCGTGAGAGTGGACGATCCCCAGATGCTCGATCACACGACCCATCGGCACACATCGATTCTCTGGCTGAGTCTGCTGGGGACCATGGTACTGTCCCTCGTATGCTCTACGCCGGTAAAGGCCCAGATCCAGGAGGCACCGCGGCCGCCGCGGGAACTCGCGGGGTTGCCCCTGCTGTTCCAGGATGACTTCGACGAGCCTGCTCCTGAGCGCTACCTCTTCAGCGACCCGGCCGCGTGGCGGTGGCAGAAAGATCAGGGTCGTACCCTGCTGGAGCAGTTCCAGGCCAGTCAGGTTCAGAACCCGGTCCGCAGTCCGTTCAACCGGGCGCTGGTCCGCGGACTGCACCTGGGGGATGTGATCATCGACGTCCGGCTGCAGTCGACCGTCAAAGATTACGACCACCGCGACATGTGCCTGTTCTTCGGATTTCAGGACCCTTCCCATCTGTACTACGTCCATCTGGGAAAGAAGGCCGACGACCACGCCAACCAGATCTTCATTGTGGATGGGGCCCCGCGAAGGAAGATCTCGCTGCAGTCGACCGCCGGCACCCCCTGGACTGATGGTTGGCACCACGCGCGCGTGGTGCGGCGGGTCGCCTCGGGTGAAATCGCGGTTTACTTCGACAACATGGACGAGCCGGTGATGCGGGCGGTCGACAAAACTTTCGGCCCGGGACTCGTCGGACAGGGTACCATCGACGACACCGGACGGTACGACGAGCTGCGGGTTTACGGCGAGAGAGTCGCCCCGAAGAATTGAGCGTTCCCCCACGGGACGTCGGTTCGCAGTTCCCGCGTCCCTCATCAAAACCGCGGAGACTTGGATGAAGCCGGTTCTGTCGCTTCCCGTGATCATGTGCCTGGGGCTCGTGCTGTGCTGGCAGGTGACCGGCTGCGGGCGCTCCGAGACGGCCCCCCCCCAGCGGGCTGACACCACGTCGAAAGAAATCCGGACGACCACGACCGAAGAACGCCCCGCGCCTGCGAAAGGTCAGCGGAAAACCGGCGGCTCGGGACGGCGGCGGGCCCGTTCACTGGAGTTATCCGGAGATTCCGCAGCCCAGAGTTCCTCGGGGCAGAGCGGCGGTCAGCTCGCCGAAGCCGAGTTGGCCCAACTGCAGCCCTTCCAGGTGCTGCTGGGCAACTGGCGGTGGGTCACCCAGAAAAAGTTCGGGGATTTTCCCAAGACGGGAGATGATGTCCGCTGGGCCTGGAACTTCCAGAAGCTGGCGGGGCATCCCGCGCTGGTCACCCCCAGCGACGACCACCCCTATTACCGCGAATTGGCATTGCTGTCTTTGGCGGACGACCGTTTCGAGGCCCGGCTGCAACTCGGCGACGACTCGACGCGTGTGTTGCAGGGAACTTGGCTGGAGGGCCACGCCCCCCGCGAGTTGGCCGATGGAAAAATCCTGCAGCGAACCTTCAAACTGGGACTCGACCAGGTCAGCCCAACGACCGGTGACCAATGGCAGATGACGATCGCCCTCCTCGACAACGACCAGTATCTCGTCGAGATCAAGCGGCGTGCGTCGGCCGCGGCCACACCGCAATCTCTCGACACGGTGCGGCAGCAGCGGCTGGGAACATCATTCGCAGTCGCGGAGAGCGACAATCCCGGGCCCAAGTGCATCGTCTCAGGAGGCCTGGGGACCATGACGGTCAGCTTTGACGGGAAAAATTACCCCGTCTGCTGTTCCGGCTGCGCTGCCGCGTTCAACGACGATCCGCAACGTTGGCTCAGTCGCCTGAAGTTGGCTCCCGCCCAGCCGGAGCAATGAAATCTCCAGGTTTCGAGGGGGGGCTGGTTCCGAACCCCTCGGTGCCACGATGCGGGGGCATCAGGACCTGAATCCGCTGCCCAGTACCCAGGCCGCCGCAGCCAGGGCCAGCAGCCCGAGGACCACTCCCAGCCAGACCGTTTTTCTCCCCCTGGATGGGTCTTGGGCCGTCCCCTCACGCCGGGCTTTATTCCCCGGGATGCGGTATTTCAATGTCTTGCCGATCGTGATCAGATCGCCCGGGTGCAGCGGGTGTTCCTGCCCCGGAACCGTCAACGGAGTCCGGTTCAGCTCGGTGCCATTCCGGCTCCCCAGATCGGCGAGGGTCCAGTGGTCTCCCTGTCGACGGAATTCGCAGTGGCGGCCCGACACGGCCACATTCACCAACAGCACCTGGCATTCAGGACTCCGTCCCACGGTCACCCGGTCTCCCTGCAGGCGAATGGGGGGCCCGCTCGCCAGCGCCTCCAGGACCAGCCCCGAGGCCGGAGGCTCGGCACCAACCGCAACACTGGCACCAAACCCAGGATCAGGATCGAGTGTAATCGGGGGGGGGAATCGCCGGTCCGCAGTGAGATGAGCCGAGACATCCCCCGCAGCGGTGAGCGACCGGGTCGATGTGGTTGTCCAGTGGCTCAGATCGCGAGACGAAACTCCTTCAGCCGGGCGCGGCCGGTTGGCTTCCGCCGCCTGAGCCTGCCTCCGGCGGGCATCGCGGGCGCGGAAGGCAAGCACCCGCGAAAAATCGAAGTCGACCGATGCGGTACGGGTGTGCGGCTCGAGGGCTGCGGCCACTTCGTCCATCGATGATGGCCGCCCGGAGGGCTGCTTGGCGACCATGCGGGCAATCAGTGTCGAGACCTCCACAGGGAGTTCAGGAATCAGCTCGCGGGCCTCGGGGGGGACCTGGTTGCGATGTGCGTCCAGTTTCTCGCGGGTGTCCGCCAGCGGAAACAGAGTCCGTCCGCTCAGCAGGGCGAAGAAGGTCGCCCCAAGGCTGTAGATGTCGGCGGCCGGTCCCACAGACTGGCCGTCGCGAATCTGCTCGGGCGAGATATAGTCGGCGGTCCCGAGACATTCATGGCCGAAGATCATCGCCAGCGAGAACTCATCCCCCTCGGTCTGGTCTTGAAGCAGGGCCAAGCCGAAATCCAGCACCTTGAGCTGGCCCGCCCGGGTCACCATCAGGTTCGCGGGCTTGCTGTCGCGGTGAATGACCCCGGCGCGGTGGGCCGCCGCGAGTCCCAACGCGGCCTGCCGGATGAGGTCGCACGTCTGTCCCCAGACAGGCAGTCCCGACAACTGCAGCCACTCGTCGAGATTGATCCCTTCAACAAATTCCATCATGAGGCAGGGGGTTTCGCCGAACACCTGCTCGTGCGATTCCAGACCGTGGACAGCCACCACGTGGGGATGCCGGATGAGTTGGCCGGCCCGAGACTCCAACCGCAGGCGGGCAAGCATCCCCGGATCAACGCGGTGTCTTTCGGAGATGGTCTTCAGCGCGAACCGCTCCCCGGTTTCCCGATGTTGCACGAGGTACAGGACCGCCATCCCGCCGGTCCCGAGCAGTTCCAGTATGCTGTAGGGACCGATCCGAAATCCTCGTGAATGCCCCTGCAGCAGTCGTTCGGCCTGATACCGGGTGAGCCACCCCCGATTGACCAGCCCCCGGGCCAATTCCAAAGGGGTCACCCCAGGCAGACTGCGTGCCAGTTCCAGCCGCTCGTGTGTCAGCAATTGGCTGACAGTCAGCAGTCGGTGCAGCTCGTCGGGGGTGGCTGGTTGGGACATCACTCCACAGGTCGCGCAGAATTTTCGGGAAATGGACCGTGCACCGGCGGGCGAGCGGCGGACATCGGGACTTGGCCCCCACCGGGTGGCGTCTCCCCAAACCGGGTCACTCAGAGCCCCGGCGCCGTCGCGCGCCAAGGCTCTCGCTGCCACAAATAGCGGAGCCAGCCGCTCCTGAACAATGGAGGGGACAGGAATTCCCCTTTTCTGTCTCCCGACGATCCGGCCGCGGAACGGGTGGTCCCTCACGGACCAAGAGGGTGGACTGGCAAAGAAAAGAGTGGGGCCGGTCTTCCGAAGAAAACCGGCCCCACGAAGTCAATCCGTTGGAGAGCCGTCTGCTCGGGAGAGCAGATTAGCGGCCGCAGGAACCACAGCCAGGAGCAACGCCGGTGGCGACACCAGCGCCCACTCCGTAAGCCGCACCGGTCACTCCGCAGGGGGCAACCCCGGCGGCGCCAGCGGCACCGTAGCCACCAGCCGCCGCGGCGGGAACCCGCACGCGAATGGTCTGCTGGACGGGACGGCACACCTGGACGGCAACCTGCTGCTCAACCTCGACCGGAACGACGACCGAGTAGGTCTCGACCCGTTCGCGGGTGACAGGCTTGTAGGTCGTCACATTGCGGGTGACGGCCCGGGTTTCGGCTTCGTTCTCGACGTAGTTGACCGTGCGGGTCCGGGTCTCGGTGGTCCACTCGGTCACAGGAACCTGCCGAGTCTGGGTCTGAGCCTGGTACTCGGTGACCTGCACCTGACGGGTGCGGGTCTCGGTGCTCATCTCGGTCACGGGAACCGAACGGGTCCGGGTTTCGGTGGTCCACTCGGTCACGGGAACCTGGCGGGTCCGGGTTTCCTGGGTCACCTCCGTCACGGGGACGGTGCGGGTCCGGGTCTCCTGGGTCCACTCGGTCACGGGGACCTGGCGGGTCTGGGTCTGGGCGACGTACTCGGTCACGGGAACCGAACGGGTCCGGACTTCATCCTTGTACTCGGTCACGTTGTACTGCCGAGTCTGGGTCTGGGTCACGTACTCGGTCACGGGAACCGTGCGAGTGCGGGCTTCCTGGGTCCACTCGGTCACG
>JBKDUK010000200.1:0-19767 GCA_046339535.1 Planctomycetaceae bacterium
GCTGCGGAGCGTACAGCCGCCCGGTGCGAACGCCGGGAGTGAATCGGACAAGCCGCGTCGAGACGTCCTTTCCCGACCTGCCCCCCAATCAGAAAATCCTGCGGTTGCCGGTGATCCCCCTCCGTCTGTCCGACGTTGTCCGGGATGGACCGGGGGCCTCAGCCAGATCAACTCAGTCAGCCCAACACAGGGGGCAGACTGAAGGGGAAAACCAACCGCGGCTGGGCCAGGCGCAGGTAGTCCGACATCGCCAGAATCACCGAGTCGGTTAACGAGCCGGCATTGAAGGCAATTCGTTCATTCGCGACGAGGAGCTCATCGACATGCAGCGGAAAGGTCAGGATCGGTGGACCAAACGGGGGCACGCTGCCAGGCACCAGTCCTCCGGTCAGGGCCCCCAGTTCCTCCGGTGTCGCGAAGCGGGTCTTGCGGCAGGGAAGCCTCGCCTTCACAGCGGCCGAATCGAGACGACAGTCGGCCCGCAGGACGAACAGCTGGTATTCCGCGTCGCACTTCAGCAACAGCGCCTTCCCGCCATTCGACAGCGGTTCTCCCCGGGCCGCAGCCGACTGCTCGGAGGTCAGTGTCGGCCCATGGTGCACCTCCCGAAAGGAGACCTCCTCGCACCGCAGCCACTCCAGAATCCGCGCATGGACCATGCTCATGCTTCCCGCTCCCAAGGGGGGTTCCAGAACCCGAAGAACCTACCCGGGTTGGCCAACTCATTTCACCGGCAGCAGACGCACCTGCCGCAGGTCCATGACCGCCACACCGGGCTTACGCGTGGGGACCACCTGCAGGGTCTGGCGCCCCGGTTCCGTGAGCTGAAACTCTCCGATGATCCTTGGTTTGAAGTCCTGGAAGTGTTTCGTTTCCTCGACCGTGAACGTGACCACCTGCCCTGCGAGCCGCAACTCCACGGTGCTCCCCCCGCTGCCCGGGCCACACCCCTGCAGGATTTCCACCTGGTACCGGCCTGGCTCGCGCAGTGTGAAATCCCATTCCGCCCAATCGCGTTCCTGCACCCAAAAACCGAGTGTTTCCTTGTGGGGAAGTGGTTCGTACCGCAGCATGATCCCGTGGACGGTGGCCGACTTGGCCGGCAACATCACCACCCGATCCTCTCCCTGGGGATTCGGGACAAAAGCGGGATTGGGATTCATCCGCGCCGCTCCGACCGACTGCCGCCAGGCCACCAAATCCGCCCCCAGAGCCTCCACAAGGTCGGGTCGCTCAGCCGCCAGATTGCGGCTCTCGGACCGGTCCTGCACCACGTCGAACAGTTCCCGCCGTCCCGTTTCGTAGAACTCGATGAGTTTGTGGTTCCCCTTGCGGATCGCGCCCCCTGGTCGGGCCCGCTGATTGCTGTAGTGAGGGTAGTGCCAGTACAGAGTCCGTTCAGCGACCACTCCGCTGTCTCGCCACGCGGGGGCCGTGTTGACACCATCGACCTGGTCAACGGCTCCCAGACTGCACAAATCGGCCAGGGTCGGGACGAGGTCATAGCTGCTGATCGGGATCTCGACCACCCGCCCCCCGCCAGCCACACCCGGACCGCAGGCGAGCAGTGGAATGCGGATTCCCCCTTCGTAGAGAAAACCTTTCCCTTCACGCAGCGGAGCGTTCGAAGTCGAGGGGGTGCGGGGCCCCTCTGCCGTTGCCAGCCCTCCATTGTCAGAGGTGAAGATGACAAGGGTCTTCTCAGTCAGCCCCAGTTCGGCCAGCGTCTGGCGGATCCGGCCGACACTCTCATCAACGCTCTCCAGCATGGCAGCATAGATCGCGTTGGCCTGGGCCCCGGGATTCTGCGGGCGTTCGCGCGCGTGCCACTTCTGTTCGAGGTCAGGCCGCGCGGTCAGCGGCGTGTGCGGGGCGTAGTGAGCCAGGTAGAGGAAGAAGCGAGAGTCCTTTTTGTCGGTGATGAACCGCACCGCTTCGGACGTAAGCCGATCGGTCAGGTACTCACCCGGCTCGGCCTGTTCGAGTCCGGGCATCAGGCGCCCTTCACGGCCGAAGGGGGCGATATAACTGAGCGGGGTTCCCGTCTCGTCTCCCGCAATGTTCCGCCCGAATCCTTGTTCGAGCGGCCCGAACCCAGTTCCTCCGAGGTGCCACTTCCCGACGTGCGCCGTTGCGTAACCCGCCTTTTGAAAACGTTCGGCAAGAGTGATCTCCTCGAGCGGCAATTGCTGCGGCAGCGCAGGCCTCAACAGAGGTTGATCGTTGCGATCTGGCCGCCCCGGCAACCAATCGGTCAACCGGAGTCGGGCGGGAAACTTGCCGGTCATCAAGGCGGCCCGGGTGGGGGAGCAGACCGGTGCAGCGGCGTAGGCCTGGGCAAACCGGATTCCGTCCGCCGCCAGTTTGTCGAGGTGCGGTGTCTGGTGATACCGGCTGCCATAACAGCCAAGATCAGCACCTCCGAGATCATCGGCGACAATCAAGACCACGTTCGGGTGGTCCGCCGCCTCAACCGCAGGGCCGCAACAGAACATCAGGAGGATCGAAATCCCCAGCAGCAGACGATGGCAATTCCAGCTTCGCAGACAATCTTGATCTGGCATCATGCGCTTTCTCGAAAGACGTTTCGATCTGCCATGGCGGCAAGCGGGGTCGGAAACAGGGGGAAACAGCGGCAAAAAATCGCACAGCGACACGTCGACTCCCAGTGTGCGGTGTCCCAGGGCAACCGTGTGGGCCAAAACTCATCAGCCCGATCGGATCGGACGCAGTTTCACCTCGACAATGCTGCAGCCCTCGACGATTGGCAACCCCAGCACTTGGGCCCGCCGGAGAAGTTGGGGACTCTCGGTTCCCGGATTCAGCCACACTTCTTCGGGGTTCAGTCGCTGGATCTGCTCCAACAAGCCGACGCCGATCGCGGGGGGAACATACAGGCTGACCCGCTGGATGGGGCGGTCGGTGATTTCGGACAGGGAGTGCACCGCGGGAAGACCCTCGATCGAACCCCCGGCGGGATTCACGGGGATGACGTGGTAGCCCGCAGCGCGATGGGCCTGCAGCGAGATGTTGCCGTATTTGCCACGATCACGGCTGGCTCCCACAATCACAGCAATTGGCGCAGACATTCTCGGTCCTGGTTGGAGCCCAATGGCCGGAGTTCAGCCGATCCGGTCTTTGCCCACCCACTTCCGCAGCACTTCGGGAATCACGATGCTGCCATCGGGCTGCTGGTAGTTCTCGAGAATCGCGATGAGAGCCCTGGTGCAGGCGATGGCCGTACCGTTGAGAGTGTGCGCAAAGTGCGTTCCCTTCGCATCGGCCTGGCGATAGCGAATCCCCAGACGACGAGCCTGGTAATCGGTGCAGTTGGAAGCGGAGGTCACCTCACCAAATTCGCCCGCAGTTCCCCGCCCCGGCATCCAGGCCTCGAGGTCAAACTTGCGATAGGCTGGCCCCCCCAGGTCTCCCGAGCAGATATCCACCACCTGATAGGGAATGCCCAATCCCTGGAACAACTCCTCCTCAATCCGGACGATCTTCTGGTGGGCCTCCTCGGATTGATCGATCCGGGTGAATGCGAACATCTCGACCTTCGTGAATTGATGCACGCGATAAATGCCGCGGGTCGCCTTGCCATGGGCGCCCGCCTCGGTGCGAAAACAGTGCGAGATCCCTCCCACAAACATCGGGAGTCGGGCCGCGTCCAGCAGCTGGTCTTTCAGGATTCCCCCCAGCGTGATCTCGGCGGTGGCCACCAGAGAAAGATCGGTCCCCTGCACCGAGTAGATCTGCGTTTCCGGACCGCGTGGGTTGTAGCCTGTCCCTTCCAGAACTTCATCGCGGGCGAGGTCGGGAGTCGAGTGCAGCACAAATCCCTCGCGCACCAGTTTCTCGCACGCGTATTGCACGAGCGCCAATTCCAGCAGCACGGCCTCGTTCTTGAGGAAGTAGAAGCCATGCCCCGCGACCCGGGCTCCCCCCTCGAGATCAATCAAATCGTGTTTTTCGGCGAGCGCGACGTGGTCGAGAGCCGGAAACGGCAGCGGCCGGGCCTCACCCCACCGGCGCACCACCCGGCTGTCGGTCTCCTGGGCACCAACGGGAGCCTCGGGATGAGTCATGTTGGGAATGCGTTTCTGCAGTCCCAACAGTTGCTCTTCGACTTCTTTGAGACGGGCCTCAACATCCCCCACCGACTGCCGCAGTTCCTTCCCCCGGGCAATGAGTTGCTGCTTCTGGGCCGCGTCTTTCTCCTTGGGGATGCGGCTGGAGATTTCGTTCTGCTCGCGCCGGACCGCCTCAACCTGGGCGATGAGTTCACTCCGCAGCTTGCGGCCGCTGATCAGACTGTGGAGGTCGACTTCGACACCGCGATTGCGGAGGTTCTCGGCCACAAGTTCCGGGTTGTCGCAGATGAATTGGAGATCGAGCATGGTCGCGGGCGGGAGGAGATTCGAAGAGAAGACGAAATGCGGAGTGCGAGTTGGCCGGTGATTGCCGTTGGAACGTCGGGAAACTCAGAATGGCAAGCGGGACAATTCGTGCCAGAGATGCGCACTGGCCCGGATTCCGCGATGGAAATCCTGCAGTGCGAAGTGCTCGTTGGGCCCATGCAGGTTATCGGTGTTCTGTCCCCATCCGAGCAGCAGCGTATCCAGCCCCAGAATCCGCCGGAAACTCTCGACGACGGGAATCGTGCCCCCTTCCCGGATAAACACGGGGGGGACTTCAAACGCGGTGGTGATGGCCCGACAGGCGGCCTGCATGAAACGGTTGTCGGTGTCAAACACATACCCCGGGCACCCATGCCACGACTGGAACTCAAGGCGCAGACCGGGAAGCAGTCCCCTTCGCAGATAAGCCTCAAGCGATTGCACCAGACGCTCGGGGTCCTGACCGGGAACCAGGCGGCAGGTGATTTTGGCCCTGGCCCACGAGGGAATGATGGTCTTGGGGCCTTCCCCCTGATAGCCGCTGGTCAATCCATTCACATCACAGGTGGGCCGCACCCACCGCCGCTCCAGCGTGGTGTAGCCCGGCTCCCCCTGGGAGGCCGCCACCCCAATCTCAGCCAGATACGCCCCCTCGTCAAAACCCAGGTCCCGCAGACGCTGCCGCTCCGCGGCAGTCAGCGGGGGAATGCCGTCGTAGAACCCGGGGATCTGGATACGCCCCGCGTCATCGTGCAGGCTGGCGATCAGCCGCGCCAGACCATTCGCCGGATTGGCGATGGAACCACCGAAGATGCCACTGTGCAGGTCCTGCCGCGGACCGTGGACTGTCACCTCACAGGCGATGATCCCCCGCAGGCCATGCGTCACGGCCGGACGCCCCGGACCGAACTGGCTGGTGTCGCTGATCACCGCCACATCGGCTGCCAGTCGCGATTTCCATTCGGCGAGGAAGAGTTCGAGATGATTGCTGCCGACCTCTTCCTCCCCTTCGATCACGTACTTGAGATTGACCGGGACCTTGCCAGCGGCGCGGACCCAGGCTTCGGCCGACTTGATGTGGGTGAACATCTGCCCCTTGTCATCTGTCGCTCCCCGGGCATAGACCATTCCGTCCCGAATCGACGGCTCAAAGGGAGGTGTTTTCCAGAGGTCGAGCGGATCGGCGGGCTGTACGTCATAATGGCCATACACGAGCACCGTGGGGGCGCCGGGAACGGCCGGGGACTCTGCGTAGACAATCGGATGACCCGGGGTCTCGACCAGTTCCGCCGCAAAACCCAGATCCTGCAGTTGCATCCGGACGAATTCGGCGGCTCGCCGCACATCGCCCGCATGTCGCGTTTCGGCGCTCACACTTGGAATCCGCAGCAGGTCGAGCAACTCTCCCTCGAACCGGGGGGCGGCTTTCTGCAAAAAGTGATCGACGGCGGCGATCGACATCAGAGGGGCTCTCGAAGTCTCAGGACGGGGAGAAAATCACATGATAACCAATCAGGAAAATCCCGGCATCCACGATGGCATGGGAGATCCAGGGGGCCCACAGGTTGCCCGACCAACGATACAACCACGCCCACAGTACTCCGCCGATCGAGATCGAAAGCGACAGCAGCCAGGTCAGCCACGAACCGGATCCCAGATAGAACGCCAGGACCACCACGTGGTGCGCCATGAAGGCCAACCCCGACCAGACCGCCGCCCGCCAAAAACCAAGTCGACTCTCCAGACGGGCATGTAGAAACCAGCGAAAGTAGAACTCTTCGAGGAATGAATGGATCAGGCAGTAGAAGCCCGAAACCAACAGCATGCGGCGTGGAGTCGCGATTTCGAGGGAGGCGACCTTGGCGCGAATCGCCTCCTCAGCCTCCGTAAACAACCCTCGCGGTGCCAACACAACGTGATAGAACAGCAGCATCGCCCCCGTCACGAGGAGCCCGATAAGCACTCCCCCTCCCAGGCCCTGGCCCCCCGACCAGCGCCAGGCAAGTGCGGAACGATCATGCCTCAAACACCACACGAGAGGCCAACCGAACTGGATCCCCTTCCCCACCGCGAAGGCGAACTGCTGCCAGCTGGCCGATTCCCCGGCCAGCAAGACGAAGTAGACCAATGTGAGGGCCGTGGGAAACACCGTTGCGAACCACAACTCTCCCCAACCAGGTTGGGGCGGAGCGGTTGGAGTCCGAGCGGAGAAACTAGCGTTTGTGGACATCAGCGGGGTGCGTTCGATTGCGAAACCGTGCCAGGAGTTCCGCTGGTTCCGGGGGCGAGGCAATTGTGACCTTGTCTCTGGACACAATTCGGCCGGAAGGACTGGCTTCGGCCAGCGCATGCCAACACTGTGTTTAACGGTTTCGCTGTCTGCCGCACAGCCCCCCACCCCCAATCAATTCACATCTTCCGTCAGACGATTGGGGGGTCAATAAGCGCCCCCGTCGTCACACTCAAATGGAGAACACTTGTGAGCCGTATGAGTCGCCTGTTGTGGATGTTGATGATGTGGAGCCTGATCTCCCTGGAGTCACCGGTGGCGGGCCAGCCCCCCGAGTTGTCGAAGTCCCGGCCTCCAAAAGCCCCCCCCACGGTCACTCTCAAGCGACTGCCTCGGGCCCATGCGCACAACGACTACCTGCACAAAAAACCCCTTCTTGAAGCCCTGGAGCTGGGTTTTGGCAGTATCGAGGCGGATGTCTTCCTGCGGGACAACGATCTGCTGGTGGCCCATACCGTCTTCGGACTGCGAAAAGAGCGCACCTTGAAGACACTCTACCTCGATCCATTGAGAACCTGGATCCGCGACAATGGGGGACAAATTTACCCTGATGGGTCGGGAATCTGGCTGTTGATCGATATCAAATCGGACGCCGAAGAAACTTATCAGCAGATTCACGCTCAACTGGAGGAGTTCGCCGAAATCATCTCTTCCGTCCGGGATGGGGAATTGACAGCGCGACCAGTGACCGTGGTGATCAGCGGAAATCGACCGGTGGAACGCATGCGGCAACAGCGTTTTCGACTGGCTGGCATCGATGGACGCCCCGGGGATTTGGAAAGCCGCGACCCCACGCATCTGATTCCCTGGATCAGCACCGATTGGAAATCACACTTCCGGTGGCGGGGTGTCGGACCGCTGCCTGAGGACGAACAGCGGCGGCTGGCGGAGTTCGTAACCCGTTGCGAAGGCCAGGGGAGACAACTTCGGTTCTGGGGGACACCCGACCAGCCCGTGGTCTGGCAGCAACTGTGGAATGCACGAGTCTCCCTGTTGGGGACCGACGACCTGCTGGGCTTGGCACGTTTTCAAAGGGAACAAACCCCCACCAGGCCCTGACGGTATCGACCCACTCTCGAAATCGAAGCCAAACTCTCAATCCGTTGAGCCGCACCAGCCTCCCTGCACAACCCCAAGACACCACCGCCCAACACATCACCATACCCCACTCCATCAACTCGGTGGCGAAGGCAGAAACCAAGGCCAACTGTCCCCACAAATACTGAACACCCCCGCAAATCAATACGACACGCCAAATCTCCAGGCACTATTGCCGCATTTTTGAACCCACGGTGCCATGCCCGGTTTTGTAGCACACCCCTGGCTGTGATCAATCTGCAGGGCCAACCACCAACCCCACAACGAAGCCCAGCAGTGACTTTTCCCAGAGAGGAACAGCAGAGGATCAGTGCTTGTTTACCAATCTTTTGCAGCAACAAGACAAGTCCCGCCAAGACACTGCAAGAAACACAGCGCGTTCACCGAAACACCAGAACACATTCCCGATTTGTGCGAAGTGACGCTTTTCTGCGACTTCGTCTGTACACAAATGGACAACGTCGTCAGAATGGAGACGTTCTTCAGAGAAGAACTCTTCCCCCCGGGAAGATTCAGGCTACGTGAGGCCCACCAAAGGAGTGAAAGTCATGCTCGTCCTGTCGCGTAAATCCGGCGAACGAATTCTGATCGGCGACGACATCAAGATCACCATTGTGAGGATCGGCCCGAACAGTGTCCGCATTGGCGTGGATGCCCCTGGGCAGTACACGATCGTGCGGGAGGAACTGTGCCAGGAGCCCAGCCACTCGAACGTTGGGCTCGGCGATTCACCCGAGTCGATTGTGAATCCCCCAACACTGCCGCGCTAACCGGTGTGGAACGGGCTTTATCCGAAGGGCTCGGAATGAGCCCCCGCGAAGTTCTTTGCAACAAATTCCGATTCCATCCCTGTGCTCTCTCCGCGTGGTTTCTACTCGATCACTTCGGGTGCCCATCTTTCGTGATTTCGATTGCGGGGCCGTAGCGCTCGAACCGAATTGGCCCGATGATCGGCCGATGGTCGTCCGCGGCTCCCGGTTCCCCGTGTTCTTCCAGCGACAGAACTGCTGATGCGCTCCCAAACGCCCGACAACGGAGAAACGCCTCCCCTGCAACGCCGTCATCTCAGGCTTTTTGACTGCACGATGATTGTGATGGGTTCGATGATCGGGTCGGGGATCTTCATTGTTTCGGCCGACATGGCGCGGCTGCTGGGGAGTCCTGGCTGGCTGTTGGCCGCATGGGTTCTGACTGGGCTGTTGACCGTCTGCGGCGCCTTGGTCTATGGGGAGTTGGCCGGGATGTTTCCTCATGCCGGTGGGCAGTATGTCTTCCTGCGCGAAGCCTGGTCACCCCTGACCGGGTTTCTCTATGGCTGGACGCTGTTCACGGTGATTCAGACGGGAACCATCGCGGCGGTCGCGGTTGCTTTTGCAAAATTCGCGGGAGTCCTGATCCCCTGGTTCAGTGAGTCGAATTATCTGGTGGCCCCGGTCCACCTCAACTCCCGGTACGCCCTCTCGCTGTCGACTGCCCAGGCGACCGCCATCGTGCTGATCGCGGCACTGACACTGATCAACATGCGGGGGCTGCAGTACGGGAAACTGGTCCAGAATGTGTTCACCCTTGCCAAAACGGGAGGGCTGATCGGACTGATCCTTGTCGGTTGCCTGGCTGCCTGGAACCCGGAGGGGGTCCGCCATCATTGGCAACACTTCTGGGAACGCCACCCACTGGCCGAGGTCGCGCCGGGGCTGACCGCCGAATCGGCCTGGGGGTTGGTGGTGGCACTGGGAGTGGCGCAGGTGGGCTCACTGTTCTCGGCAGACTCCTGGCATGTGATTTCATTCGCAGCTGAAGAGGTCGAAAAGCCACACCGCAATCTACCGCTGTCGATGGCCCTCGGTACGCTGGCGGTGACGGGGCTGTACCTGTTGGCGAACATCGCCTATCTGGGGGGGCTGAGCGTGGTGGAGATTGCCAAGGCCCCTTCTGACCGCGTGGGAACAGAACTGCTCAGCCGGGTTTTCCCCACCTGGGGTGCCCGACTGATGTCTCTGGTGATCCTGGTGTCCACCCTTGGTTGCAACAATGGCCTGATTCTGTCCGGAGCCCGGGCCTATTTCGCCATGGCCCGCGATGGATTGTTCTTCCGCGGCGCAGCCCGGCTCAATGCCGAGGGAACTCCAACCTATGGCCTGCTGCTGCAGGGCCTCTGGTCGTCCCTGCTGGTTTTGCCACGCACATTTGATGGGACCCGGCAAACCTACGGAAATCTGTACGGAGATCTGCTGGATTATGTTGTCAGCGCCGCGTTGATGTTTTACATGCTGACGATCGCAGGGTTGTTTCGCCTGCGGCGCAGTCGCCCTGGCATTCCACGACCGGTGAGGGCCTGGGGTTTCCCCTGGTTGCCGGCGGGTTACCTCCTGGGGGCCGGGGCGATTTTGTTCATCCTCATCGTCTACCGACCCGCCAGCACGTGGCCGGGACTGTTTCTGGTGGCCAGCGGTCTGCCTGTGTTCGTGCTTTGGAGGCCCCGTCCGTCGAATCCGAGGTTGCCCAAATCCCCCACTACTTGAGATGAGCCCGCTTCCGCTTCGGACAGCGATCGAAGGGAAAACCAGCCTCCGACTGAAAACCTCAGGAGAAGCTCTGGCATGCCCGAGGCGGTACTGGTCAAGTCATCAGTGACCGGGTATCCTCGACCATCAGCCATGTTTTCGAAAACCCTCTGCACCTCTGCTTTTTGAGAAGTCCGTCATGGAACTGGCGATTTGTCCCACCTGCAAACAGTCGGTGCTCGACGACGATGCAGTGGAATGCCCATTTTGCGGTTCCCCCATGAAGTCTGGAACGGCCCCGCCCCGTCCGACTTCGAGCGCGACTGGCAAAACTTCACCCGCGGGTTCCAGCAAAGGGAACAAGGGGGGGGTAGTCCCGGCCAAACCAGCCGAAGATGATCCATTTGGCGTTGACCCAGCGACCACAGCCAAGGCCGTCCCCTTGTCTCTCCGGCCAGTCGCGGGCAAGTCGTTCGAAGTGCGCTGTCCGATGTGTGAGACGGTGGGTTACGCCTCCACCAAAGTGCAGGGGCATGCCGTACGGTGCTGCAACCCCCAGTGCCTGGTTCCGGTCTTCACCGTCAAGGCCCCCAAACGCGAAGAACCACCTCCCCCACCACCCGTTCCCCCCAAGTCCCCGCTGCCGGTGTATCTGGGGTGTGGGCTGGCTCTTGCGGGCTTGGCAGGTGGCTTGTTGTATTACCTCAACAGCATCAAGGCCCCCGAGCAACTCCCGCCCCTGCCCCCCGTCGCCCGCTCCGAGCGTTCAGGCACCACGGAAACTGAGGATCCGGGGACGGAGATTGCCGGACAACCGGCACCGGAACAGACACCGGCGGATCCCGTCGCGGAGCGGGCCGTCGACCTGAAAGACTCGGTGAACCGGGCGATCGAGGCGTCGCTGAAGGCTCCAGCGGCGAAAAAGTCTTTCGCCCGCCGACTGGCCGCACTGGCGATGGTTCATGCGGGAGACCGACCTGCGGCCGAAGATCAACTGAACCAGCTGCGCCGGGTCAGTGCCCAGAGCCCCTACGAGGTGATCCCTCCGTTGGCCCTGGCCACCTGGCGGTTTCATCAGGAGGGGTCTCCCGAACGGGCGGCCGCCCTGGAGGAATTGAAACGCCACGCCCCACAACTTCCGAAACGGGGCCGATTCGCGATCGAATCGGGTTTGGCAACGGCGACGCTCCAGGCTTCGGCGGGAGATGCGGCGGGGGCGCGGGACACCCTTGCGGCGCACCGGGCAGCACCGCGAGTTGAACAACTCGCGGCGCTGTTGCAGCTCGTGAACCTCGACGGGACCTTCGACCTCGACGCACGTCAGCCTGGCCGACTCGCGGGTGACTGGCAGGCACCGCTGGAGACCGGGCTCACCCTTCAGCTGTGCCAGCAAGGGCGATGGGAGGCGGCCGAAGCCTGGGCACGACAGCTGTCTGACCCGCTGGCCCGGGATGAGTCGTTGTTGGCATTTGCCGAACTGGGTGCCCGCCGTGTGTTGTCGCAACAGACGCCGGGTGACTTGGCTTCGATTCAGGCAGTGGGGGAATCACTGTCACCAATCGGCAAGATTCGGTTGGCGACGCGGCTGGCAGCGGTTCAGTCAAGTGTGGGACAGGACCCGGAAACGCAAAAACTGCTCGCGACGGCCAAAATCCTTCTGGGCGGTTTGTCGGTAGCCCCCCCTCCCCGCCTGCCCACGCTGAAATCGGTGTTCGACAGCAAGACACCCGATGCGATCCAGCCTCAGCAAGTGGGCCGTGCCTGCCAGGAACAGGCCCGTGTGCAACTGGATCTCAAGCAACCCGAGGAGGCCTGGAAGACGCTCAAAATCGGGCTGACCCACTTGCGCGGGGCGGGCCCGGGATTGCTGGCCATCCGCAAGCTGCGGTCCCGTGCGGAAGGGACTGAAGTCGAGGGACTGCGGCGGGAACTGAAGAGAATTCTCGCACTGGCGAATGATGACCAGGTGCAGCGGGAACTGACCCGCTTCCGGCAAAAAACAGAGGAACTCGAACGGGCGGCCCAGGTTCGGTTTCGGGGACAGATCGATCTGCTGGCGGCGGCTCTGGAGATGGGGCTGGCCGAACCGGCATGGAAAGAAATCCTGGAGATGGACGGCCAACAGGGGGATGACGATCGGGATCCCGTCCTGAGTAGCGCACTCCCGCCACTCGCGGCACTCGCGTTCGAGCGAGCCGGAAAACAGGAGCAGGCGCAGTCCATTCGCCGCGATTTCGCGAATCGCGCCGCCGAGGCGGAACCCCAGGAGGCCTCCCGTATCATTCCGCACCTGCTGGCCCAGGCTTGTGACGATGGGGAGGTGCCGCGGGGATTGGAGCTTCTCAAGACCTATCTCACCGAGAGTGGGGACTTGCAGGCCGAGGCGCTGCGTCTGCTCTGTCAATTGGTCAACCGCGGCAAACTGGAGACCGCGTACCAGTTGGCGAATGGAATTCCCATGGAATCGTTGCGGGACGACGCCCTGTTTCTGCTGGCCGCCCGGGCCGCCAGACTGGATCAGGGAACCCCCTTCAAGCGGATGTTGCCCAAGGGGCTGTCCGTCATCGATTCCGGCTCGTTGTACTCGGGATTAGCCTCCGGTTGGGGAGAATTGTCTCGGTCCCAGTCAGCGGTTGGTCCATGAAGCCATGACGTCGGTGAAAAGAAACGAGGCCGGCCCCACATCGCGGCCCGGTCGGTAAACCGGTCGCGATCGCCGCAGGGCGCGGTCAGCCCCGCTCTTCGCTTTGAAGCTTCATGTCAAGACTTGCGTCACAGGCTTCAATCGCTACCCTAGGGTCGCAGACTTTACCTCCTGGGAGGCCACACCCCGATGCGTGACTTTGACTACTCCGCCCCCACTTCGGTCGCCGAAGCGGTTCGACTGTTGAACCAAGGTCCCGGTGCTGGGCGCCCCCTCGCTGGCGGAACGGACTTGATCGACCAGATTCGGCTGGGAAGGCATCAGCCGGAATTGGTCGTGGACATCAAGCGGATCCCGGAGCTCAACGTTCTGGAACTGAGCAGCCGGGGCTTGCGGTTGGGGGCGGCGGTTCCGTGCAGTCGGATTTATTCCGATGCCGGAATCGCGCAGGAGTACGCGGCATTGGTTGACAGCGCACGGATCATCGGCGGCGTGCAGATTCAGAATCGCGCGAGCGTCGGGGGAAACCTGTGCAACTCGGGCCCCGCCGCCGATTCGACCCCCTCGCTGATCGCACTGGGGGCGCGGGCTGTGATTGCAGGTCCTCAGGGAACCCGCGAGGTGCCCGTGGAGGAGTTCTGCCTCGGGCCGGGCAAGAACGTCCTGCAACGGGGCGAAGTTCTGGTCGAACTGAGGTTCCCTCCCCGCCTCGCCAACAGCGGCTCGCACTATCGACGGTTTATACCCCGTAATGAAATGGACATTGCGGTCGTGAGTGTGGGGGCACTGGTGGAATTGGATGCGTCGGGCGAAACGATCAAGTCAGCCCGCATCGCCCTGGGGGCAGTTGGCCCCACTCCGTTGTTCGCCCGCGAGGCGAGTTCCGGATTGGCAGGCCAGGCTCCAACCGCAGAGACGTTCGACAAGGCGGCCCAAGCAGCCCAGGCGATCGCTACGCCCATCGACGACATGCGGGGCACCAAGGAATTCCGACGGCATGTGACGGGCGTTCTGGTTCGTCGTGTACTCGAAGAGTGTGTGCAGCGAGCTCGCCATCCCGGCTGAAATGGTCATGGGTACATCCCCGGCCCGTTTCGGTCCGCGGCTCGCCCGACAGACTCTTCCCCCCCGCCCAACTTTCAAGCGACTCTTGAACCATGGCCAAAAAACGAGTTGTTTCGACCACCATCAACGGTAAAAGTGTCGAGTTGTTGTGCGAACCCCGGCAGACACTGCTGGAGGTCCTGCGTGACAATCTGGACCTCACCGGCACCAAAGAAGGTTGCTCGAATGGCAATTGCGGGGCCTGTACCGTCCTGATGAACGGTCGCCCGGTTGTCAGCTGCCTGGTGTTGGCGATGGAGGCGGAGGGAGCCACTCTGGAAACCATTGAAGGGGTGGCCAAGGGGGGTGATCTTGATCCGATCCAGCAGGCGTTCCTTGAGAACGCCGCATTGCAGTGTGGCATCTGCACACCTGGTTTCATCATGTCGACCAAGGCCCTGTTGGCCGAAAATCCCAACCCGACCGAGCAGGAGGCCCGCTTCTACCTCGCGGGGAATCTTTGCCGGTGCACTGGTTACGACAAAATCATTCGGGCCGTGTTGGATTCCGCCCAACGACGTCAGGCGGCGCTGGCGGCCGAACGGCAGCCTTCCTGATTTCTCCCGATCCGACCCTTTCCTTAGACCGGACGGCCCGCGACTCTGGCCATCCCCCCCTGGAACCCGACCATGGCGACTGCGAACAACGATCTGCGGCACACGAATGGGCACGCCAAATACAAGGTGATCGGAACCCGCCCCATCCGTCATGATGGGGTCGACAAGGTCACGGGCCGGGCTCGCTATGGGGCTGACATTCATCCCAGCGGAATGCTCTTCGGCGTCGTTCTGCGCAGTCCCCACGCACATGCTCGCATCCGCTCGATCGATACGTCGAAGGCTGCCAGCATACCCGGTGTCCGGGCCATTATAACCAACAAGGACCTGCTCGATCCCGGGAACCGCATGGTGGAGTTGGGCGAGGGAGCGGTCAACCTGCGTCACCTGAACCACAATGTATTGGCGTCGGACAAGGTCTATTACCGCGGTCATGCGGTTGCTGCGGTGGCTGCTGACTCGATTCACATCGCCGAACAGGCGGCTGCGCTCATTTGCGTTGATTATGAGGTCCTGCCCTGCGTTACCGACGTGCAGGCGGCCATGGACCCGAAGGCCCCCCTGCTGCATGCCGATCTCTTCACGGATGAGTTGGGCAAGACTGGAACCAAACCCAGCAATATCGCGAAGCACTTCCGCTTTGAAAAGGGAGATCTGGCGGCGGGATTTGCCAAGGCCAAGGTGGTGGTGGAGCGGGAGTTCAAGACCTCGACCGTGCATCAGGGCTATATTGAACCGCACAATGCCACCGCGATGTGGAATGCCGACGGACATATCACCGTCTGGTGCAGTACACAGGGATCGTTTACCGTGCGGCAGCAGGTTGCCGAACTCGTCGGAGTGCCCATCTCGCACGTGAAGGTCGTCCCGATGGAAATCGGCGGGGGCTTTGGCGGAAAGATCCGGGTTTACCTCGAGCCGATTGCCGCGATTCTGTCTCGGGAGACCGGTGCCCCGGTGAAGGTGGTGATGTCACGGGCCGATGTGTTTGAGGCGACTGGTCCCACCCCCGGCTCCTATATGAAGGTCAAGTTGGGGGTGGATGCCGGGGGATTGATTACCGCGGGGGAGGCTCTGATCGCCTTCGAGGCGGGAGGCTTTCCGGGATCCCCGGTGGGTGCCGCTGCGATGTGTGTATTCGCCTGCTATGAAGTTCCCAACGGGAAAATCGATGGCTACGACGTAGTGGTCAATCGACCGCAGATGTCGGCCTATCGGGCCCCGGGAGCTACTCAGGCGGCATTCGCTCTCGAAACCGTGATTGACGAGGTGTGTGACCAACTGCGGATTGATCCCCTCGAATTCCGGCTCAAGAACTCCGCCAAGGAAGGGACCCGTCGGGTCGATGGGCCGGTGTTCCCGAAGATTGGCATGTATGAGTCAGTGGTCGCCGCTCGCGACAGCGCCCACTACCAAACGCCGCTGACTGGCAAGCATCGGGGCCGCGGAGTCGCCAGCGGGTTCTGGTTCAACATCGGGCTGAAGAGCTGCTGTACCGCCACCGTCAATGCCGACGGCTCGGTGTCGCTGGTGGAGGGATCCACGGATATTGGCGGCTCCCGCACTTCGATTGCGATGCAGCTCGCCGAGACCCTGGGCATACGGGCGGAGGATGTGGTCCCCGCCGTGGTCGACACCGACAGTGTCGGTTACACCGACGTCACCGGAGGGAGCCGGGTGACTTTTGCCACCGGTTGGGCGGCCTATGAAGCGGCTCGCGACATCCAACGGCAGTTGATCAATCGCGCTGCTCAGATCTGGGAGCGGAAACCCGAGGAACTGTCCTACCGGGATGGAGGTGTCAATGGCCCCAATGGTCTGCGAATGACCTTCCAGGAACTGGCTGCCGAAGTTCAAAAACACGGAGAACCGGTCGTGGGCCGGGGAGCCGTCGATCCTGAAGGATGTGGCGGAGCCTTTGCGACTCATGTGGTTGATGTCGAAGTTGATGCCGACACCGGGAAAGTCGAGATTCTGCGTTATACGGCAACGCAGGACGTGGGAACCGCCATTCACCCGAGTTACGTCGAAGGGCAAATTCAAGGGGGTGCTGTTCAGGGAATCGGTTGGGCCTTGAATGAAGAGTATTTCTACGATCCCCAGGGAGTGATGAGGAATTCCACGTTCCTCGACTACCGCATGCCGACGGCCCTGGACTTGCCAATGATTGATCCTGTGATTGTTGAGGTTCCCAATCCGGGCCATCCCTATGGGGTTCGGGGAGTAGGCGAGGTGCCGATCGTGCCTCCACCCGCTGCGATTGCGAACGCGATTTACCGGGCGGTCGGTGTCCGGATGCAGGAATTGCCAATGTCTCCCCCGCGGGTACTCAAACAGATTTTGGCGGCGAATCATTCCGTCAGTGCACGGCACTGAGTGACCTCCTGCAGTTCTGATTGGTCGGTCTGAAGCGGATTTCTGGGGCGACGCAAACTGTTGTCCCCAGGAGCCCGCAGTAGGGGTTTATTTGACCACCACTCCAGACCAACGTAAAATCAATAAAGAGTGGTGTTCGCCAGAGGTGATCAGGTTCGCCCGTGAACCCCGAATTCGCGAACACGACAAGGGTAGAATGGTGTTCCATTCGACCTGCAGACAAGACATTTCCCCCCCAACGGGAATCCGATAGATGATGGACTTTTCGAGTCTCTCAAACGATCACTACGTCAACGTCAATCTCAATACCGAGATGGCACTCCCTTCGTCCCGGGAGACGATTTTGGGGTTCTTTGAGAGGATCCAGAAAACGTATCCGTCCATGCGCAATTTTTATACGCGTGAGTCGGGGGACTTTGTTCTGGAGGAAGACAAGGAGCAGGGACACTACCGCTGGGTTTCCGTAGAACCCCGCCGTGTCTGTACTGGATATGTGAATCCACCCCACATCGACGCGGCGTTTGAACAGCATCGATTGGTGATGGAACTGATCCCTTACATGCTGTCAGTCAGCCCATTGGATTGCGAAGCGATCGATTACCTGATGGGCTTTGACTATTCGTATCGGGGGAATCACGACGCGCTGGTGGCGGAAGCCTTGGGAATCACTCCGGCCTTCGAAGGTTTGCTGAGCATGCCAGGTGTGCAGCCGATCAACATTGAGCCTTCAATGACGATCGCCCTCGACGAGACGTGTCGATTGCAGGCCCGATTGCTGGTCGAGACCCGCACCACGGCGGCACAGGTGCGACGCGGAGAATTTCCCGAAGAGCAGATCAGTGTCTACTTCACAATCCGCCAATACGGCAGCTTGCCAGCGGGAATCACTTACGAAGAGATTATCGCCCAGTTGCGGGAGCACAGTGAACGGTTGTTGAAGCGGCAAATCGTCGACAATGTTCTCAAACCATTGGCACAAGCAATTTCTACCAAGTAAGCAACAGTCAGCGAGACTGGCTTGGCGACGGTTTAAACAGTCGAAACGCTCCCGCGAGCTGTCGAAACCACAACGTACAGTTCCACTCCCACCAAAGGGAATCAACCCACAGACTAAAATTGTCGCATTCGGAACGGATTGCCGCTGTGAATAGGAAAGAGTCTGAAATATTCCCTGGAATGTACGGAACGGCGAGGCCTGGAATCAGGAAACAATCGCAGCCTCCGCCGGTCGCCTGAGCGACCGGCGGAGGCTGCACGTGGAGGCACTCTTCAACAACTAGCGGGGACCGCCTTGAGGTCCACCACCCGGCGGACCAGCGGGGAAGCCACTCCCTCCGCCGGCCGGCGGAGATCCTGAATTCGGCCCGCCAGGCAGACCTCCTCCAGGCTGGCCGAAGCTCTCTTCACTCTCTTCCGTGAACGTCCCCTCCGGGGTATCTCCGCCACCAAAGGGATTGCCTGCCCCAAATGGATTCCCTCCAGGCATGCCTCCTCCAAGTCCCTTGATGAGGTCCATCGGGTTCATGCCCGGCATGCCCCCCTGGCCCTGACCCAGCGTCTTCACAAACTCGCTCTTCATGAAGTTCTCGATCGCCGGCTTGATTGCCCCGGGAACTCGCAGTGAGGTGGTCAAAACCTGGTTGTTCCGATTGACCTTCAGGCTCTCGACGATTTGATCGACGATCGGTACGAATTCGCCCAGGCTGAACAAGACGGCCATGGTCTGCAACTGCCCCTTCGACTCGGCGAACTGCTGCTTCGCTTGCTGCAATCCCTGCAAGGACTGTGCGGACACCTGCTCGGCGGTCGCACCATCCGCGCAATTCAGATTCACCGACAGATCGACATCCTGCGTGACCTGCATCGACAGGGACATCCCCTTGATCTTGCCTGCAAACGAGTTCACAGCTCCTGCGGGGGCCTGCCCTGCGGCCGCCGCCCCGGCCGCCGAAGCGTTCATCAGCTGCTCCAGCCGCGACGGATCTTTGGGCAAATATGCGACCACAACCTGCTGGTTGGTATCAAGAAAATCCAGATCCTCCCGGCGTTTGAGATTCTTGCCTGCCTCCAACAGACGCTGCATTTCAGACTCTTGAGCCAAAACCAATCGATTTTTGTCCGCAAGATACATCGAAGGGACCTTTTGAGGATCCTTCGAACGGTAATAGCTTCGTCCCTTGATTCGAGCCCGTTCGAATCCCGAGTCACTCGACAAACCGGATTCGGACAAAGGGACCCGCGATTGAACGACGATTGTGACTTTGTCGCTCCCGCCACCCCCCGGGGCTCCAGCACCAGGCATTCCATTCGCCGAACCACCTGGCATACCCCCCATCGGCATCCCACCTGGCATCCCCCCCGGAGGCCCCCCCATCGGCATCCCCCCAGGCATTCCACCCGCAGGCCCTCCCATGGGCATCCCGTTAGGAGCCCCACCCGGTGCGGAGGCTTCAATCGGTCCCCAGTAGCCGAATGTGATCGTCTCCAAATCGGCGACAGTAACGCCCAGTGTCCGCTGAACCTCGCCCAGTGTCTTATCGACCTGGGTCTTGACTGGCGGAAGCGACAAGACGGATTGAGCCAATGGGCTCTGCCACATCTCCACCATCCGGATCCGTCCGAACACCTCAGTGTCAGGGTGGAGAAAGACAGTATCAACCCGATTGTCGGGCTCGGGACCACCGTCATTCGGTCCCGACAAAAATGACCAACCGAGGTAACCCCCCCCCCCCCCCCCCCCCCCCCCCCCCCCCGGGGGCAGCCCCAAATTGGGCCGCGTGATGCCCACCCCCCCGCC
>JBKDUK010000201.1:0-8157 GCA_046339535.1 Planctomycetaceae bacterium
CTACCCGGAAGCGGTCGCCCAGATGGTGCGGCGGGCGGAATCGGCCGGGGGGGGGCCGGCGGCCCGGCTGGAGGTGGAGCAGCGGGCCGCCCGCCGGCAGCGGCGGCTCGCGCGCATTCTGGCGGGTGTGGCCGGTCTGGCGCTCCTGGCGTCGGTGGTTGCCCTGTTGGCCCGTCAGGAAGCACTGCGGGAGCGCGAGAAGGCGGCGCAGTCGGCCTATGACGCGTCCCAGGCGCTGCGCCAGGCAAAGACTGCCCAAAACGAGGCCGATAAATCTGCCCGCCAAGCCATGCTTGAAGCGTATCACGCCGGGAGAGCACAGAAAGAGGCGGTGAAGAGCCTGGAACGGGCGCAGGACGCCGAGCTCCAGGCGGTGCAGAGCCTGGAGCGGGCGCAGAAACTGGAGGAGCAGAACCAGCAGGACCTGTACACCTCGGATATGAAGCTGCTCCCCTTCCTGTGGAACGACCCCCGCTCGTCGCCGGCCAGTTACCTGTCCCGGCTGGCCCGGCACGATGTCTCTCCGACGGCCGAGGGGCAGCGCGATCGCCGGGGTTTTGAGTGGCACTATTTCCGGAATCTCCCCGAGAGTGGCTCACGGCGCATTCCCGCCGCGCCCCGTTCGATCGTGTCGGTCGCCATGTCTCAGGCGCAGACGATGATCACACTCGACCGGGAAGGCCAACGGCAGCGCTGGAACCTGAAGCAGGAGGTTGTGGCGGAAGGGGCGCTGTCGCGGATCATTCCTCCCGGGACCAGCCGGGCGAAGCTGGCTCCCGATGGCAGCCGGCTGGCGTGTGGGCTGGGGCGGGAGTTGGTGGTGGTCGATGCGGATACCGGGGTGGAGGTGCTGCGCCGGCCGACGCCGGCGAGCATCAAGGATTTTCACTTTTCGCGGGACGGCCGGTGGCTGGTGGTGATGGAGGACCGTGCTGCCGAATGGATCGATCTGACGGGGCAACAGCCTCTGGTCCCGCTGTCGGTCAACGATGCCCGCGGCTTCAGCCTCAGTGACGACGGCTCGACGTTCCTCGCCTGGGGGATGGGAAACCTGGGGAACCTGGCCCTGGCGTGGCGGAGAGACGCCACGTCCGGAGAGGTCCAGCCGCTGCCAGGGGAGTTGAATCGGGGAGGAACCATCAGTCACGCGGTTCTCAGCCACGACGGCCAACTGTTGGCCCTCAACCCCTATGCGTCTGGAGATCTGGAACTCTTTCGGACCGAGGGGTACCGGCTTCTGGCACGCCGCAACTCGGCGCACGCCGCACCGATCACAACGCTCGGTTTTGCTCCCGATTCCACCCAGTTGGTCACGGGGGATAGTGAAGGGACGGTGCTGGTCTGGAACAATCCGCAGACACTCGACTCCACCGTGCAGCCGACATTGGTCTTCAAGGGGCATATGGCCCCGGTGCTGGAGGTGGGATTCGCTGGCGACGGCCAAACCCCATTCAGCCGGGACGCCGAGGGGATGGTGCGGGTCTGGGGAAAACGGGTGGGAGAAAATGTCATCCGCCGTATTCCGGGGAGATGTGTGGCGGGGGTGTATCTGCAGCAGGGGCTGTTGGTGGCGTTGGCCCGGGAACGGCATGTCGAACTGTACGACGCCTGGACGGGGGAGGCGGTCGACCAACTTGCCGAGGGGGATACCGAGATCGAATCGCTCGCCCTCTCTCCCGACAACCGCCTGTTGGCGGTGGGCCGCGCCCGCACCATCCCCACCGTAGCGGCCCGGGTTGAGGTCTGGGATCTCGATTCGGGGGACCGATTGGCCACCCTGCAGGGGGCGACGGGACCCGGGGCGAGCGAGCCGGGCTATTCCGCCGCCGAAACTCTGGCGTTTTCACCCGATGGGCGCCTGCTGATCGCCGGGTTTGGACGGCAGTCGTCCGGATTCACGAACGCCCTGGTGCCGGTCAAGGTGTATGACGTGGAACGGCTCACGCTGGCCCACCAATTGGATGAACACAACAACGCCTGTGTTGCGCTGGCTTTTCGGGGGGATCGGCTGCTGACGGGAAGCCACGATGGCACGGTGCTCGAGTGGGATCCCGCCTCGTGGCGCAATCCCGGGAAGGCGTGGTACGGGCAGTACACCGCCGAACCGATCGACGCGCTGGCGCATTCCTCCGCCACCGGTGGGGTGGCCATCGGCATGCTCTCGCTGGATGATCGTCACGGCCGCATTGCCCTGTGGAAGAGTCCCACCGAGACTCCTCTGGAGTTTGATGGACATCACACCAACCGGGTCACATCCCTGGCGTTTTCACCCGATGGTCAGACGTTGGCGTCGGGGAGCGATGACGAGACAGTCCGGCTCTGGAATGTCGATTCCCGCCGGGAACTGTTGACTCTCAACTCCGTGGACCTCGAGCTGGGGCGGATTCGCTCGGTGGAATTCACCCCCGAGGGAGATCAGTTAATGGCCATCTCGCGGCGAGGCTCGGGCGCCACCCTGTGGGCGGCGGCCCCCCCGGTCTGGAACACCCCCGACAAGGCGCTGGCCCGGTTGCGGAAGCTCGCGGGGGGGCAGTCGGCCCCCCCCGGACGCACGCTGCGCTGGCTCTCGAACAATCCCCGGCTGCTGGATGCGTTGCTGGCCGATCCCCACCCGACGCCCGAAGTCAGCCGGCTGGTGTCGCTGCTGCAGGTTGATGCTCTGGCGCGAGCCCAAAAGTGGGATGCCGCCAGTGAGGCGTTGGGGCAACTGGCCCCCGGGGGGGAGGAATTGATCCGTTGGTTGCGTCCGCCGGTGCTGCGCCGATTCGCCCGGTGCCAGGTGGAATCGGGACGGCTGCGGGAAGCCCTGGAACTGCTGGCGCTGGCCCGGTCGGTCGAAGACCGGCAACCGGTTGCGCCCGAGAATGACAACGTCGCAGTGCTGGCCCGCCTCGAGGAGCCGCAGCGGGAACCGACCGCGGTGCCTCTTGCGCTGGCCATCCGGGGGGAACTGCGGCGGCAGGCTGGCGATCTGGGTGTTTGGCGGGCCGACCTGCGGCAGGCGGCGGCGCAGGTCGCTTCGGTGGGGGATGCCGTGGATGGAGAGACTCGCCGGGCGGTGCTCCGTGAGCTGGCTCTCGCGGAGGTGGCACAGGCGACCGTGTCGGATTCCGGGGAGGATTGGCAAACGGCGGAGCAGGCTCTGACCGGCTGGCTGGAGGTCGTTCCGGGTGACCGCACGGCCCGGCAGGAACGGGCGGGGGCCCGGGAGCGCCTTCAACAGTGGGAGGGGGCCCGTGAGGATTGGCTGCAGTTGCCCGCTGACGACCTGGGGGCCCTTGCTCAGCAGCTGGAGTTTCTGGAACGGTTCGCCGTGGGGGGCGATTGGCCAGCCGTCCAGAATTTGCGGCGTGAACTTCGGTCACGGCTGGAACAGCGTCTGGAGAGGCAGCCCGATGACGTCCGGGGGGCCCAGCTGCTTGCGACGCTGTTGTTGACCCATCCGGAGGAATGGAGCCCGCTGCGTCCCGCGGACGTGGAAGCCCCCCAACAGACGCAGACGCACAGGGTTCTGCCCGATGGTTCCATTCTGGTGGAAGATCAGAGCCTATCCACCGGGGACTACACAATGACGCTCGATCCAGATGCGCGGGGACTCGCCGCGGTGCGGTTCGAGTCGGTCCCTGATGTGCTTCGTCCCCGGGGGACTCGCGAGCGGTTTGCCGCCCCCGCCTGGGACGCGGCCGCGTTCACCGGGCCGGGGGGAGCGGCTTCCCCGGGATCGGGAATCGAGCGGTTCGACGATCGCGTGGCGGCGCTGCTGCTGCGGTCGGAGCCGCAACATCCCGGGTTCCAGCCATGGCGGGTGGGACCGCTGCCCGAGCAGGCGTTCGATGCGGTGCTGCGTCTGCCTGCGGAGCCCACGCCGGAGGCCGGTGAACCTCGGCGACTGGGCTGTCGGATCCGCTTGCTTCCACCCTGGCAATCGATACGGCCGATCCAGGGGCGGTTCCGGCTGTGGGGAAGTACCCATCCCGAGGCGTTCACCCGGCAGGCCTTGCGGTTGTGCGCCCTGCAGATCCAGGATCCCTGGCTGCAGTTGGCGGCGGCTTATTCGCTGGAAGAGAATCGCGAACGGCAGGAGACGCTGATGGCGGGGCGGCCCGGATTGGATGGGGCGTTGACGCAACTGCACCAGCTGTCTGGTCTGGCGGGACCTTTCGAAGCCCGCCGCCGGTACGATTCGGCCTATCTCATTCCCGAAATTGTGCTCTGGCGACAGTCGGCGCTGTGGGAGTTGTGGTTCCGCCACGAGGCCGGGTTTGACCGTGCGTGCGATGCCTTGCTGGAGTCGTGCGAGGTCAATCGGGATGCCCGCGAATTGTGCGTCAGTGCGGCGGTGATCTGCCTCGATCCGAAACAGAGTCCGCAGCGTGTGGAGGCGGCCCTCGCCGTACTCGAGCGGGGGCTGGCCCGCGGGGCGAACGACTTTGTGCTGGACGTCTTTTACATCTACGCCGGGCAGGTGCTGTACCGGAATCGCCGCTATGAAGAGGCCCTGAACGCCCTGGGGGCGGCGGAGACGTCACCCCGCTTTCGGGGTCAGCCGGAGACGGACGAAACCCGGGTGCGGATCCGGATTCTCCAGGCGCTCTGCCTGCGGGGTCTGGGACGGGAGGACGAGGCGCAGCGGATGATCGACCTGGTGCGCCAGCACATTCAACCCCTGCCCAGGAAGGGAGAGCCCCCGATCTATGACGACTTCTCGGATGGAACGCTGCTGTTCTGGCTGACCGTACGGCAAGCGGAAGTGGAGTTTGGCCGACCGTTGATGCCCCGGGCGGTTCCCTGAGCGGGGAGGGATCCAGTTTGGGTGCTGGATCCGGGGAAGATTCAGACCTCGGCGGAAGTGGAACTGTCTGCGATCCAGGATCGGTTCAGCGACACGGTTGATTGGGGGCCCGGAGAGGGAGTGAGGACTGCCTCCGTTTGCCGATGGTGTCCCCACCACCAGTGATAATCTTCGATGACCTCGCAGAAATCTTCCTGGGTTTCGAGGCGGACTCCCACAAGGGGAACTTCGCCAGACAGCGAGTCACCGGCGATCTGGGCCAGTACACCCCGGGTGTCATCCACCCACGGGCTGATTCCGATCAGGACAATCGGATCACTCAGAAACCGTCCCGCCTCCTGGTACCGACCTGCGCGAGGAATTCCATCCAGCAGTCGGGCGAGATGCTGGCGGTACCGCTCGAGGGAACCGGGACTGACTCCGGGAAGAGGGGCGCTGGGGCCCAGGGCAAACACAGCCCGCACACGGTCGGTGCGCCGCTGTTCTGGGGAGGGATCAGAGAATGCGGGTGGTCCTGCAGGATTCGAAATCGAGCCGTCCATTCACACTGTCCTCCCTTGTTCATCGACCTGCCAGAGTTCGCCCCGATCCACCTCGAGGGCGGTCAGATGGCCGCCAAATCCGCAGCCCGTGTCGATGCAGATCAGATGACCCAGGTCGAGGATGCGACCCTGCGGCTGGGGAGTATGCCCCACGATCGCGATCTTTCCGGAAAAGTGCGGGCCCGGACAGTTGGCCAGATCGAGCCAAAGCGCAGTGCGGGTGTCGTGCTGATCGAGGGGCCAGTTCGGGGCGTAGTTGGCGTGGATGAAGAAGTGCGAGTCGGTTTCGTGAACCAGTGGCAAGGTTTCCAGAAATCGCCAATGGTCCCCGGGAATCAACTCCAGATCCTGGCCGGTTCCATAGGAGGCCAGGGTGGTCAGCCCCCCGACCGCATCCGAAAGCCAGAATTGCCGCGCCGACTCCCGCGAACGTGCCTCCAACAGGGCGGCCTCGTGATTCCCCAGCAGGGAGACCACCCGGCACTCACTTTGCAAGGCGAGCAGACGCTCCAGCACACCCCGACTGTCGGGTCCCCGGTCGATCGAGTCCCCCAGAAAGATCAGCGTATCCCCGGGGGCTGGCTGGATGGTCCGCAGCAGGCCTTCGAGGGCGAGGCAATGCCCATGGATATCTCCCACGGCAATTGTCCGGGGGCGGGAGCGAGGGGTGGAGCTGAGACTGGCCATATGATGTCTACGATAGATCGAAAGCCTGGGCCAGGCAAGCGGAATCTCGCCGGGGGTTGGGCCGCATCCTCCCCTCCCCGGAGAACCGGGAGGCACCGTCGGGGGGGGGGGATGGTGGAGGCTCATCTTTCCCCGGGCGGGCGTGCCAGCCAGGCGTGGGGCGATTCAACACCGCACGTCAACAGACCGAGCACTGCCAGGGCAGGGGACTGCGAGGCAGTGCTCGGGTGAGGTCCTGCCGGGGGATGTTTCCCGTGGCGGGAGGACTTGTTCAGAACGCGTCACACGGCTTTCTGGCAGATGCGACGAGACAGACCGAGCACCAGCGTGCCCAATCCCAGGAGGATTTGGGACGCTGGTTCGGGAATCGCGGCAACCGCCTGTTGGGCGATCAGGGCGTGACCGGCAGCGGTGGGATGAATGTCATCCCAGTACAGATAGCCCGTGGCGGCATAATTGCCCACCAGGTAGGCCCCATCCGTGACGTTGCTGAAGCCAAAGGCGGCGGGATTGGCGTGAATGTTTGCCGAGGCCTTGAGGATTTCCGCAAAATAGATCGAGATGCCCAGTGTGGACCGCAGACCCGCGAGGTCCGTCTGCAACTGGTTCGAATACCCGAGAGCGAGGGCATTCAGACCTGCCTGCTGGATGGGGGAGAGTGTCGCGAGGGCCCGGGGGGTGTTTCCCAGCAAACCGGTGTCGAGAACCAACACGCGGTGGGCTCCCAGTGCCGCCAGGGTCTGGATGGCGAGGCCGACATTCCCGGCCGGTACGGCGGGATTCAATTCGCCTCCGAAGAAGTCATTGCTGCCAATCATGATTGTGTAGAGCGCGCCGGGATCGGCCGTACCGCCCCCCAGGTTCGACTGATACAGGCCGATCTGCGACAACAGATTGGGAGATCCGACCGGGCTGAGGCCCAATCCCGAGGTGGCTCCCGCAATGGCGTAGTTGGTCCCCCCGGGAACGAACGCGGGGGTGAGGGGGGCCAGCCCATAGTGTGCCGCGACATGGTCGATCCACAGGGGACCGTTCGAATAGCGTCCATTGAAATAGCCCGGGGGAGGTGTGGCGCCCCCGGTCGCCAGAAACGCATTGCCTGTGTCCGTCAGGCTGTCCCCAAACGCGTAGATGGCACTGAAGGGACCGGCCTGCAGCGCTTGAATGGGGATCACCATCAGTGACAACCCCACGATCATCAGCACTCCCGCATTGCGCAGACTCATCTTCAAGACTCCGTTTTGTTGAAATGAGAATCACAGCAACCCAGCCGTTCCATGGACCGACAGCCGGCCCGGTTGGGTATCCTCGGTGATCTTATCGTCCCGGGAGTTTCCCGTCGAACTCGAAAGGAAACCCGGGTTTCCTGTGCACCCGACTGAGGCAGCTGTTTCCCTCGCACAGCGTTCTGTTATTCTGCCCTGAAGCGAGGGTAGGGGGCTGACGGTGATGAGAATGTCCCCAAACCGTCTCGAGGTCGGGTGTCAGCCTTTCTGAAACAAGGATCCATTTCCATGAGTACCGGCGATCGCAAACCCTGTCCGGTGTGCGGCGAACAGATTGCAGCAACGGCGCGGAAATGCCGCTTTTGTGGTGAGCTGTTCGAAGCGCGCGAGACGGCAGAGAAATCCCAGGGAGACGCCACCGGCGGGGTGATCCCCTACAAGAACGTCCCCGCCCTGATCGGCTATTATCTCGGGGTCTTCTCGATCATTCCCTGTTTCCCCATCGGGTTGGCGGCCCTCGTCCTGGGGATCCTCGGCCTGCGCAAGGTCAAACAGCAGCCGGAGGTCAAAGGGACGGTCCATGCGTGGATCGGGATTCTGGTCGGGGGATTCTTCGGCCTGGTGTGGCTGGCGGTGACGTTGCTGGGCATCGTGGCAGGGTAGGGGTCGTAGATGGAGGGGGGTCTGCTGCGCTGTGCGGCCGCGGCCGTTCTCTGGAGCGGGGTCCGGAATTCCGCCGCACGGCGGTGTCCCGGGCTTGAACTGTCCCCCTGCGGCAGGGGATAGTTGGATCAACGGGGACGATGTGCTGTCGCCGCCCGTGGTCCGCCGATTCCCGGCCAGTCGTTCATGGGTCCGTGTTGTCGGGACCCCAGGTTCATGTCACCCACAGTCTCCTCCGAACTCAATC
>JBKDUK010000202.1:0-14531 GCA_046339535.1 Planctomycetaceae bacterium
CAGATTGGACTGTTCTCGATGAACGTCTCAAACAACGGAGAAAGAGCCATCTTCACGCACCTCCATGTCGACTGCCCAGAGCTCCAGCTCTTGGTTCTCATCCGTCAAGTTACGATAGGGGCGTTCATGTTGGAAGCCCTGGTGTCATGGGGGAACATGACGGTCGGCTCAAGGTGTCTGTGACACAGAAGCCCGAGAAGGGCAAGGCGAACAAGGCGCTGGTCGAGGTGCTCGCCAGGTCGCTGGGACTGAAAAAGTCACAGGTGACTCTGCTCTCGGGTGAAACCAGCAGCCAGAAGAAGTTTCTCATCACTGGCCTCGCTCGCGAAGAACTCGCGAGCCGCATTGCTCTGTTGTTGACCTGACGGTTGCCCTGCCGCGTCACTCGTGATGGTTTCCGCGCGAGCTGCAGTTTTTCTGACACGGGACGACAGCCACCGGCGCTCCTCACTACACTCCCGGGAGACGTTTTGGGTGCCGGACTTTCCTCTTCTTCCCGCCCGGCCTGGGCGGGTCTTTTCGCACCCACATTTCCTCCGTACATTCGCTGCGACACGTTCTTTTCGACACGTTCGTGACGGGCGGTGTTCCTCCTGGCGGTTGTCATGTTGCACGAATTCGACCTCATCTCACAGATTCGCCGTCAGACGCGTCCTTCACCGCGCCTGACCGTCGGGATTGGTGATGACGCGGCGGTGCTCGACTGGTCGTCACGCCCCGACTGCATGGTGACGGTCGACATGCTGATGGAGGGGGTTGATTTCACACTTGATATGGCGACCCCCGAACGGATCGGGCGCAAGGCGCTGGCGGTCAACCTCAGCGATATCGCGGCGATGGCGGGTCGACCGGTCGCGTGTGTCGTCGCTCTGGCCCTGCCTCAGTCGGGGGGACTTGAGTTGGGGCAGCGTCTGACGAACGGGTTGCTGCCGCTGGCTGAGGAATTTGGAGTGGCTCTCGCGGGAGGCGACACGAACACCTGGCAGGGCCCGCTGGTGTTGAGCATCACGGTACTGGGGGAACCGACGGGCCGGGGGCCGGTCCTGCGATCGGGGGCCCGTCCCGGCGACTGGATCTGCGTCACCGGGCCGTTGGGAGGAAGTTTGCTGGGGCACCACCTCGACTTTACGCCCCGAGTGCGCGAGGCGCAGGCTCTGCACGCGGCGACCACGCTGCACAGCCTGATTGACCTCAGTGATGGGCTGGCCGCCGATCTGGGGCACATCCTCGAAGAGAGTCATGTCGGTGCGGTGTTGCGCGCGGAGTCGATTCCCATCTCGCCGGCGGCGCACGAGATGTCGCGGACGGATGGCCGTTCTCCTCTGCTGCATGCATTGGCCGACGGGGAAGATTTTGAGCTGATCTTCACTCTGGCTCCAAAAGATGGCCAGAAGCTGCTCGCAGATCTCCCGGCCGGTGTCGCGGTGTACCACATCGGAGAGATCACCCGCGAGCCCGGTCTCGGTTTGTGCCATGCCGACGGCCGGCACGAGTCGCTCGCGCCGCTGGGCTGGAAGCACCAATTCACGAGCCGTTGAACGGGGGCCGGGAACCCCGAAGCTTGAATTCCGAACGGCTGCCAGTGTCCGACGCGGCTCAGCGGCGTTCCGGCGGGTTCAAATCGGGCATCAGACCGCCCGATTCGTCGAGCTGTTTCAGCCGGGCTCCCATCCGCTGGATCAGCTTGAGCTTCTCGCCTGCGGGACGACTGTCGTCGAGCCATTGGCTCTGCAGGAAGAACTGCATTCGCTCGGCACGAGTCGGGGGCTTGAGCGGGCCCTGTTCCCCCGGCTGGGGAACCATCTCGATGAACGCAATGCACATCTCTTCATCGGTCGACTCTCCCCAGCGGACCGCCCGGACTGGCCGGAAAGGATTGGCCGGGTTGTCTTCCGAGTTGTCGAAATGGGCGACCACTTCGATGCGGGTCAGGCGGGGTAACGGGACGGGTGCCTGGAACTGGTAGGTTTCCTGCCAGTTGAAGTCCCAGTCACGGATCTGCACGAGGTTGGTGATGGTGCCATCGGGGAGTCGGGCGGTGACTTCCATGTCTCGCCCCAGAAGGTGCATGTGGGGAGTGATCGCGACCGCTTCCATTGCCTTGGGAAGGACAAAGGAGGTGCGGACTTCATGGCGGGCACTCCCGGCGGGAATCTCGAACTCACCCAGGGGCCCCGACCAGGGGAGCACTGGCACATTCTGGACACAGCGCTCGGGGGGGTTCTGGGCGAAATAGAGGCCGATCTGGGTGCGATCGTTTTCGACCCGGCCAGAGCGATGATAGTGCACCTGCACCACGACGTCGGCCTTGCGCGGCAACAGCCGGACGATGCCGGAAGGGAGTTCGCGCACCTGCATGCCGGGGGCCCAGCCACCAAGGTTGCCCGAGGGGAGGAACCCCGGATAACCGGCGCTGGTGAAATACCCCGGTCCTTCGTGCCGCTGGTCGAGGGCCCGGGCCCGCCCCGTTACATCGAGAAAGGTCAGCACATGGTGAACCACCCGGGCATTCCCCGGGCGAACTTCCAGGGCTGTGACATACTGGTCGCCGGCCAGGTCGGTGGGGATGACAAAGCAGCGGTATTCGTCTGGCCCTTCGGCACCGAGACTGTAGTCCGGACAGTCGAGCAACAGATCAGGTTCCCTTCCCAGTTTCCAGGCCGATGTGAATTCGCGCGGAGAGGGGAGGTGGGAGGGGTCCCCCTCGGGCGTTCCGCCGCGGACCCAGGCGGCGATTGTGTCGATCGCAAACTGGGGCATGTGACGCGACCCGGCGAGGTCGCCAAAGCCGGGTGTTGCCTTCCAGGGTGGCATGGCCCGGCTGGCGGTAAAGCTGGCAATGTCGTCAGCCCAGCGGCGGGCGGCGGCGTAATCCTGCAGGGCGAACGGACCGATTCCTCCGGAGCGGTGACACTCGACGCAGTGGTTCTGCAGCAGTGGGGCGATCTCGCGGTTGTAGGTCGGAACGTCATCGGGAGGCATGGCCGGGCTGTCTGTGTCGTCGCCACGAACGATGGGACAGCCGGTCACCTTCGTTTCGGTCACCTCGATCGGCGTGCCGGCGAGCAGGCTTTGCAGGGCCAGTTCGAGGTCAGCCCGACCGACAGTGCGGGAGCCCCCGCCGCGCCGGGTGTAGCGGTCATCGATCCGTCCCCGGTAGGCGATCTTCTGGTCAGTATCGAGCAAGATCACTTCCGGGCAGGTGGTGGCCTTCAGGGCCCGGGCCACCTCTCCGGCCGGGTCGCGAAAGACGGGGAAACCAATCGAGAATTCGCGCGCGTGCCGGGTCATCGCCTGCAGCGTCTGCGACTGGTTGGAATTGATGCCGAGCACCGTCACCCCGGTCTCTTTTCCATCCCTCGACAGCCGGTTGAGCGTGGGGAGATACCCATTCGAAATGGGGCACTCGGTCGACAGGAAGACCACGACTGTGGCGCGTTTGCCGAGACATGACTGCAGCGTCTGTTCGTCTTGCCGGGCGGCGGGAAGCGTCAGCACGGTCCATCCGGTCTCAGAAGCAAAGACGAGCGGAGCAAGACTGCACAGGACCGGAACAAGCATTCCGACAACACGCGACATGTGGTTCATGACTTTTCGGGGTCCGGCACACGGATCCAGTCCATTCCCGGGTTTCAGGTGGCAGTGGAACTCGTCTTTTGGAAGTCGCCTGAGGCGTCAACTCCCCAAGGATCCAACACCAGACAGTCATTTGCGATTCGGTTCAAGAACAAATTCGGCGGACCACTGGTGAAAGGTGACCGGTGAAAACCGGTTCGAAGAGATTATCCCGGTGAGTTGTCGGTGATACGGGGGTAGGCTGTGGAACGGTTTGCTGGACCCTGGCGGGTGTCGAGGCGGGTTCTGTGAGATGAGGGAGGGGAAGATCCGTGGTGTTTTCCGGCCAGTGAGTGGCAGCTCGGGATTCGGGAGACCTGGAGCAAAGTCTCACGTCTTTTCGAGAATCTCCTGCAGTTGCGCGACGGCCCGGCTGAGCAGCACGCGGATCGCGGCGTCGCTGCTCCCCACCCGTTCGGCGATTTCGCGGGTGGTCAGGCCTTCCATGTACCGCAACTTCAGGATTTCCTGCTTCTTGGGGGGGAGTTGCTGGATGGCCGCGAGGAGCCGCATCAGTTTCTGGTTGCGGGACAGAGCCTCGCTGGGAGTGGTCATGGAGGCAACAAGCATCTCCTCGAACGCGAGGTGCGAGGCATCGCCGTTTTGGGTCCCCAGGGAAACCTGCCTGTCACCGGCCCGTTTCTGGGTCCCGATGAGTCGGCGATGAGTGTCGATGATCTTCTGCTCGGCGATGTGACAGAACCAGGGGAACGGCTCGCGGCCGGGAACGGCGAGGTCGGCCAGACGTTTAAGGGCCACCATGGAGACTTCCTGCAGGATGTCTTCCGGCTCGACGCGGGACTTCAGCGAGGGACCCAGACGGCTTTGGATGTAGCCCAGCAGCGAGTGGCGGTTGGTTTCGAAGTATTCAGCAACAGCGGCCGCTTCGCCAGCCCGCATCCGTTGCAGGAGTGACTCTGGAGTTGGTTCCACGGGGGGCTCGCCTGCAATAAAATCAGGGACGTTCCGAAGTGACCGGGGCCAGCACCCGGCGTGACTGATTCTAGGGAGACCGGTCCATTGCCCACAATCAGACGGCGTGTCAGACGCTGAAGTCGCCAGGGAAACCAGCCAGATCGTGGGCCGCATTCCGGACGATTCTTCCACCGGTTTCACACTTCAACCGGACGACGACACATCGCTCGCCTGGCAGCACCTCTCTGACCAGGCGGAGCGATTCACGCACGCCTGGAAAGAATTCAGCGAGCCTCCCTTCATCGGCGATTTTTTGCCGGTCGAACCTCTCAGCCTGCGACGCCTGACACTCATCGAGCTGATCAAGCTGGATCTTGAATACCGCTGGAACTGCGGACTGAGAAAGCTGTTGTCGGACTATGTGGTCGAATTTCCCGAACTGGAAGGCAATCTTTCAGCCGACCTCATCTACGAGGAATACCATATCCGCAATCAGGCGGGCGAATTGGTCTCGTGGGAGTCGTATCTTGCGACCTATCCCCGCCAGGCCGAGGAACTTCGACACCTGTTCGGCGGTCGAGGTGCCGCGACGGTCTCGATGAAATTGTTCGGGCTGGAACGAGGGGTGCCTGGCAGCCGGGTGAAGCCGGGGGATGCGTTCGACGATTTCCGGATACTCGCGCATCTGGGGCAGGGAGCGTTCGCGACGGTGTTTCTCGCCCGCCAGTTCTCCATGCAGCGGCGGGTGGCGCTCAAGATCACTTCGCCGAGGGGCGAAGAGCACGCGACGCTGGCCCAGTTTGACCATCCCAACATCGTCCGGATCTTTGACCAGCGTCTGCTGGCCGACCGGGGGTGGCGGCTGCTTTACATGGAGTATCTCCCCGGCGGGACACTGCGGCATGTCGTGGACTTCGTCAAACAACGGCCCCCCCAGAATCGGACAGGCCAGCTGTTATTCCAGATGATTGACGCGCAGTTGGCTGCCCGACAGGAGCCCTTGTCGATCGAGGCCCCGCTGCGGGAACGGTTCGAGTCAGCCACCTGGCCTGAGGTGGTCTGCTGGCTGGGCTCGCGCCTGGCACGCGGGTTGGCGCACGCACACCGGGCCGGGGTGCTACACCGCGATCTCAAGCCGGCCAACATCCTGTTGACCGCCGAGGGCAATCCGAAGCTGGCCGACTTCAATGTGAGTTTCAATGCCAAGTCGACAAGCCTGGTGGCCGAATCGTTTTTCGGCGGCAGCCTGGCCTACATGTCTCCCGAGCAGCTCGAGGCGTACAACCCGGCCCACCCCCGTGAAGCGGATACGCTGGACGGACGCAGCGACCTGTTTTCACTCGGGGTCACCCTCTGGGAACTTCTGGTGGGACACCGGCCATTTCCGGCTGATGCCTTCGACGGTGACTGGGCACGCGTCCTCCACCGGATGACTGCAGTCCGACGCGAGGGATTGTCGCCCGGGTTGCTGCATGAGCATTCCCGGTTCTGGCCGCCGGGGCTCGCGCAGGTCCTGCGCCGATTGCTTTCTCCCGAGGCGGGAGACCGCTATCCGACGGGGCTGGAGCTGTCCCGCCAGCTGGATCTGTGCCTCGAACCGGGGACCATGCAACTGCTGACACCGCATCCGCACGAATGGCGGAGCATTTTGCGACGGCGCGGTGTCATCGCGCTGCTGGTGCTGGCGGTCCTTCCCAATCTCGTGGTCGCCGTGTTCAATGGCTTCGTGAATCGCGACCGCATCGTCGATGGTCTTGCCGGGCAGCAGCTCGGAGGGGCGATTGTGGCCTACACCCTCATCCAGTTGCTGGCGTTTCCGCTCGCAGCGGTGGTCCTCGCGTGGCGCAGCTGGCCGGTTCTCAGGTCGATGCAGCGGCCTCTGCCCGCCGTCGGCAGCAGCGGTTCGCCTGTCCGGTCCGTGCGGTCGCGCTGCCTGGGGATGGGAACGGATGCCGCCACGACCAGCCTCGGCACCTGGCTGCTGGTGGCTGTCGTATGCCCCTTGGTCATCTGGCTCAATGGCCCGCACCGCGACCCACCCTTTGAGTTCTCGGCCTCATTGTTCCTCTGCGGACTGATCGCGGTTGCCTATTCCTTCTTCGGCATCGCGTGGCTGTCGGCGTCTGTTTTCTACCCGGCACTTGTTGAGCTGCAACGGCTGACACGTGAGGACCGCCAGGAATTGCGGTCGCTGCGCCGGTGGTCGTGGTTCTTTCTGCTGCTGGCGGCGTTTGTTCCCTTCGCCTCCGTGGCAATTCTCGCGATGCTGGGGACCTCGCGGGGGACGGCCCTCATCCTGCTGGCGGGGGGAGGGGTGTTGGGATTGGGGATGGCGCTGCTAATCTTTCGGGCCCTGCAGAGAGACCTCCAGACTCTGTTGCTGATCGCCGCCCCATCGTCTGACTCGCAGGATTCTTCAACCGACGCCGGCAGTTGGCTGTTCCGCGAAATGTAGAACAGTCGACATTCCTCGGGACGGGGCGCGAACTGACGCCGTGGCGTTCTTTTCCGATCGCCACGGCGTCGCACGCCTCGTCAGTGGGGAAGCGGGGTAATCTCTGCCTTCGGGTCAGGGGGTGGCTGCCACCACCGCGGCGGCCACCAGTTCGCAAGAAACCTTCTCGATCAGTCCACCCCGGGAGTTGATGAAGATCAACTCGACCGGGACCGGAGACTTCAGGGCGACCGTCGGGACGGTGAAGGTCACTTCTCCCGACTGCCAGTCCACCACTTCTGCCGGAAGGGCGACCTCGCCGTACTGCAGCAGTACCTGGCCCGCTTCCGCCTCGGTCACGATGGTCGCCTTGACCGTCGTCCCCGGAACGATCTGCACCACCAAACGACGAGTCACGACTTCAGCCACCGGGAGTTCGGCGATGATCGCCTGCTCCTGGATCATGGGGAGCCCCACGCCATTCGTGTAGCCATAGCACTGCTCGAATCCGGGATACCAGCACCAGTGCTGGAACACGATCGGGCAGGGGATGACATCAATCGGCAAGAGAGGAGGACTGTAGGGAGGGCAGATCGGCAGCGGGATTCCAATACCAACCCCAAGGCCGATGTTGATGTCGATATCGACGCCACCGGGACCGCCGCCTCCGGGACCGCCGCCTCCGGGACCGCCACCTCCGGGACCGCCACCTCCGGGAGCCCCACCTCCAGGACCACCACCTCCAGGAGCCCCACCCCCCGGGCCAACTCCACCCGGAGCGATGCCACCCGGGGGCAGACCGCCGGGACCCACACCACCGCCCCCCACACCACCACCGCCGGAAGCACCACCGCCGGGTCCACTCCCTCCCGAACCCGGTACTGGGCTGGGAATCCCAGAGACATCAATCCCCCCCGCCAGCAGGTCACGAATCGCCTCGGGAGATTTCAGCCTGGGGCCGCTGGAACCCGGCTTGCCGATGCCCAGTGGGGGATGTGCGATGCCAGGACGTCCTGCCGGTCCTTTCACGTTTGGAATCAGCGGCTTAACGGGGGTGGGGAGCTTCGCCGTCGATCCGGAGACGGCCCCAATCGTGGCCGGTGGAGTGCTGCGCTGGCCTCCCGGGCGAAGGGATGGAAGCTTGGGACTTGTCCGGGCCTCGGTCGGGGACTGCTTGATGGCTGGCAGTCCCGGACTGATCTTCAGGCTCGGCGATGTCGTGCCCGCGATGGGGGCCGGTTTCTGGCCATTCCCTCCCACCTGCGGCACACGAATCACCGGTGGCTGATCGGTGCCCCCCTTGTGTCCCTGGGTGAGAGGAGAGGTCGTCGCTGGTTGGTGAACCTGCGGCCGGATGGTGTTCGCCGGCGGGGCCTTCAGGATGGTCTGCAGAGGAATTTGAGTCTGTTGGGGAGCCCGGAGGCGGGTTTGCGACTGCGGAGCAACCTGCGATTGGACCACCTGGCTGTCAGCCGGAAAATGCTGTCGCTCCGGGGCGGTCGGCAAAAAGGACGCTTGTGGCAACTGTCCCTGGTGGTTTCCCCGTGGCATCGGGGCCTGAACGCCACCCCCACCCCCCAACTGGGGATTCCCCTTCAACTGAAACCCGAATCCCTGGGCGAACAACTGGACCGGATAACCGGCATTCACGATGGCCAACAGAAACAGGACCGGCAGAGAGGCGAACTTCATTATCGAAAACCCCAGAGGTGCGAAGGGTAGGCCGATCGGCCCGAGCGGTCAGGATTGACCAGGGACGAAGAAACTCGTCCACACCCCTGCAAGCGCAGGAATGGGCCGAGCGCAACACACAATTCCGGGATTTTTTTCACACGTTGTTTGGCCCGCGAAATCCAGCGCCTGCCCCCGGATTCGTCGGACTGAATAGGCGATCAGTCCGGCGAGTCGCGGGTGAGGACGATGTGCCGCTACCGGGAGGGGGCATCACCCCCGCTTTTGCGGCGTATTCCAGAGTCAGCATCGGTTCGCCCTTGAACTGCAGCCTCTCGGAGGTCATCGATAACCCGGCAATGCCAGACAGGTCGTCCAGTTCTCTCGGGTGTTCTGTGCGATGCCGACTCCTGCCCTTCCATCATCACCCCTCGGCTGGGGCCACCGATCACCGCTAACGAACGAGTCAACCCCGCTCTTCGCTCGGAGGGGGTTGCCCGCCGGTTGGACTTCCAACCTCCGATCCAGAACCCGAACAGGTGTGCCGATCAACTCAGTTGTCGTGATCAATATCCGTGGCAGAGCGAGGTTTTCATGAGTGAACTTCCCAGGCATGTTGCCGACTCGAACAACGCACCAGACTTGGTCGATTGGCTTGGGACGAAGAATTTCGTCCCCACACTGATCAGCGCACTCCCTCTCTTATCGCAACATGCGGTTCCAGAGAATCCATCGTCCTTATGTTTTCATCGCACACCAGGCGTTGACACCTGGAGAAAGTGCGTTTCCTCCATCGAAACCGGTTTAGAACCAGGTGCGAGAAAAACTATCGGGAACCGGGAGTCCTGGCGGAGGGACCGGAATTGGAAGATGTAGAAAAAGGTCGGGATGTCAGCCCCAGGATTTGGCGATAAGCCCTCCGGAATGGCTCAGAACCGATCTCTTCAATCAGTGCCGACCAATCCTGAGCGACCTGGCGCAGCGCTTCATTGGCCGGCACGCCTCCCCGTAACGCGGCGGTCAAAGGTCCCTTGAGCCGATTGGCAAACTCCGTGCGACGGGGAAATGGCAGTTCCAGCACCAAACCACCGTCCCGCAGCACGTCGGCAGTCGCGCCCAGAAACTCGGCCGATTCCGTTCCCGTCAATTCCGGGCCGATGATCAGGCTGGCGTCGCCAAGTTGCGACTCTCGGGTCAGACCCGCCAGCCCCGGGGGAAAGCGATTCAGAAAATCAGGCCCGGCCACTTGGGCCAAGGCATTCCATGCGGGGACCGACGAACCCTCGACTTTCTTCTGAAAGACGCAGGCCACCATTCCTTGCCAGCCGGTCAGACTCGAACGGTAGAGTCGGAGTCCTCCCCGACTGGTTCCCTCCTCGAGAATCCTGGTGGAGGGGTTGTAAACCACAGATGAGGCTGGCAGGGGACAAACCCCCAGGGAAATCCCCTCCCCTCTCTGAGCAACGGGTGTGCCAGAGCTCGGATGCGTTCCCCCGGGCGGCTCAATGCCAATCGCAAGGCAAGCTCGGCCTTCGAGCACCCGCTGTCGGCACTCCAGCGGACTGAGTTGCCAGACCTCGTCGGGCAGGTGCACCAGATCGGCCCGAGCCCGCTCCAGTGTGGCGACGAACGCCGGATTGTCGATCATCGGCTGCAGTGTCTCCAGATCCACGAACACTGAAAAGTTGTCTGGGTGCCGGGCTGCGGCTATGGCACGCGACAGAAACCAGGTGACACGGAACGATTCCTCCCAAGGCTCGACGACGGGAAGTCCTCCACCCCATTCGGAAGCCCGCTCGACCAACCGCGAGTACTCTTCCCACGTGACTGGGGCTTTCAAGCCCGCTCTTTCCAGCAAATCCTTCCGGTAATAGCAAACCAGAACAGGAGCCTGCAGTGGCATGAGTTGGGGCTTTCGACGAGGTCCCCCGATACGCTCGCGCACCCCCTGCAGAAGGTCTTCCCAGGAGATTCCCGACTCCACCGACAGGGCCGCATCGGGAATTCGCTCGAGATCCCGGCTGGTCAAGCCATCTGCCAACCACGCATAGGGAACCAGACAGACGGCTGGCTGGGACGACTGATCGATCGAGTTCCACAAGGAATTGGCATCGTTCAGTGAATACTCCCGGAGAGAGATCTGCCCCCCGGTCTGGACTCTCCATTCCTGCAGAGCGGGATCCCACAGTTCAGTAAAGCCACTACCCGCCGGGACGAACAACGAGGCCTGTTGACCGTCGAAGGGGCGTTGTTCACGAGTGGCCGTGGTCGAAGGGGCTGGCGGACGGCAACCCAGCAGAGCCAGACTCAGAATCGATCCGCAGAACACCCTGAGAACGGACAGTGAGTTGGGGCCAAGGCAGCAGGAACAGTCGCGAAACACGGCGTTGGTCATCCCGACAAGAATCGGCCCCCCTGATTCGGGAAGCGGAAACACACAGGTGTATTGTAGTCGAAATTGAAATGATCACGCCCATGCGAGCGAACCCTTGACAGGTTTCGTTTTCAGCAGGGCTGAAGTGCCTGATTATATGACTGGGAATGGTCGTTCAGAGCGATTCGCCAGCCTGTCTCTGCAACCCGAGCGTTCCAGCGCCCCTCGAGCCAATCGCATGGTTCGTCTTGGCAGGTCTTGATTCGGAGTTCACTCGTTGCGTGGAGCAGGCTCAGAAGGTCCACATCGATGCTGGGTGATTCTGTATGACGGAACCGTCGTTGTGCGGCCGGAGCCCGAGGACCGGAACAGCGGGCAAAGGGCCATCCACCCGGAACAGTGAAGGATGCCATGTGTCGGAACAGGTCACACCCGGTGCACAGCCGCCATTCATCGAACACTCGTGTTGAACTTCAAGACGAGTCCACGTGGCAGTCCGGAAAGGAACAACGCGAACCGGAGATCACGTCTCTGGGTTGCCTTTTCCTGTTCAATTGCCATTCAGACCCGGGGAATGCGGGCGAGAATCTCTCGGACCGGACTCTCCCATCACTCTCCACGATTCCTGCCAGTGAACATCCCCGGCTTGTCAAAAGATCCTCCGGTGATTGGCAGTGAACCGGGTGCGAGCCGAGCCGGTATTCCTCCCCGAGAGTTGCAAAGGTTCATCACCCCAGCAAAGGCTGCACCACCCGACCAGCCACATCCGTCAACCGCTGCTCCAGCCCCCGATACCGGTACGTCAGCCGGGTGTGATCGAGTCCCAAAAGGTGCAAGACGGTCGCATGAAAATCATGCGTGTGCACGGGATCGCTCACCGGGTGCCAACCCAGTTCATCACTCGCCCCCACCACTGTTCCCCCACGCACCCCGCCACCCGCCAACCACAGGCTGAAACAGTGGGGATGATGGTCGCGTCCTGCCTCCTTCCCGGGCCGGGCGTTTTCCGTGATGGCCGTCCTGCCAAATTCTGTTCCCCAGATCACCAGAGTCGATTCCAGCAATCCCCGACGTTTCAGATCACGCAGCAATCCGCCAATCGGCTGATCGACCTCGCGGCACTGGCTTTGCAGATCGCCGTCGAGATTCTTGTGATGGTCCCACGTCCGCTGAAACAGGGTCACCATTCTGACGCCCCGTTCCACCAGCCGGCGGGCCAGCAGGCAGTTCCGCGCGAAAGCCCCCGGTTGACCGGCCCGATCGACGCCGTACAGTTCACGTGTCTCCCGGGACTCGCTCGCCAAATCAATCAATTCGGGGGCCGCCGACTGCATGCGGAAGGCAAGCTCATAAGCCGCAATCCGTGTCTCGATCTCGGGATCGCGTGCCCGGCCTGCATTCACCTCGTTCATTCGCCGGATGGCGTCGAGCTGCGCTCGGTGCTGGCGGGAGGCGATTCCCTCCGGAGTGGCCAGGTTCAGGATCGGTTCGCCCTCTCCCCGCAACAAAACTCCCTGGTGGACCGACGGCAGGTAACCCGCTCCCCACGCCATCGCCCGCGCCACGGGACCCCGCTGATTCACCAGCGCGACGAAGCCTGGCAGATTCTGCGATTCACTCCCCAGTCCATAGGTCAACCATGCCCCCAGGCTCGGCCGGCCGGGCTGATCGCGCCCCGTCAACATCTCCAGCTCACCCGGAGCATGATCGAACGCGCCGTGATGCATCGAGCGGACCAGCCCGATGTCGTCGGCACACGCCCCGATGTGCGGCAACAGTTCTGACAGTTCGAGGCCCGACTCGCCATACTTGCGAAAGCCATGCCGGCTGGCCATCAGCACGGACTGACCGGGCTTCACAAACGAAAACCGGACCCCCTTGAGGAACGACTCCGGAATGGGCTGGCCGTCCAACTCGGCGAGACGCGGCTTGGGATCGAACAGTTCGAGGTGGCTCGTTCCTCCGGCAAGGAAGATCAGGATGCAGTTTTTCGCACGCCCGAAACCGTGCGGAGGCCGGGGGGCAAGCGAATTCGCACGCGGTACCGACTCAACCGCCCTGACTCCATCATGCTGCAGCAGCCCCGCCAGGGCGGCCAGCCCGGCCACTCCCCCGCCGGCGGATGCCGTGAAGAAATCGCGGCGGGTCTGCGTGATGTGTCGCAGGTTGCCGGCGTTGGCTGCGAGGCGATCCCCCGTCGTGGTCATCTCACTACTCCCGGGTGATTGTTTCTTCGAGGTTCAACAGGGCCCGTGCGACGCCATACCACACTTCCTCCTCAGTGGCCGACAGTCCCCGCAACTCCGCTGCCAGTCCCTGCAAAATCTCCCATTCGTGTGCTTCAGGCGCCCGCGAGACACAGAGCTCGCATCCCAGCACCAGGCGGCTCGTCTCGTCGAGTGTCGCGTGCCGCAGCCGCTCGCCCAGTCGTCGGGCGCACTCGTCAATGGCCGGATCGTTCAACAGTGTCAGAGCCTGCAGCGGTGTGGTGGATCGGTCCCGCAGCACGAGGCACGCATTTCCGTCGGCACCGTCAAATGTGGCGAACATCGGGTACGGATAGGTCCGCTGTGTATGCACATACAAACCACGCCGGTAGGGATTTCCCGAGGTCTCCTGAAAGCGTTCATTCTTCAGTTCCGACAACTGACCCAATCCTTTCGGCAGCACCGGCTGAATCGAAGGTCCGCCCATCTGCGCGACCAGCAGTCCACTCGCCGCGAGCGCGATGTCACGCACTGCTTCCGACTCGAGACGCAGGCGGTTCTGCCGCCAAAGCAGGCGATTGGCCGGGTCGGCTATCGGCGGTTCCGCCGGTTGCCGGGATGACTGCTGATAGACCGCCGAGGTGACAATCAGCCGGATCAACCCCTTGCGGCTCCACATTTCGGTCCAGCCCTCAGCCTCCTTCCGACCAGCGAATTCTCCCGCCAGCCAGTCGAGCAACCCGGGATGCGAGGGAGGTTCGCCCCGCACTCCGAAATTGTCAGCCGTCGGCACCAGCCCCACTCCGAACAGATGCTGCCAGATCGCATTCACCGTGACACGCGGTGTGAGCGGTTGCTCATCCGAGACCAACCAGCGGGCCAGGTCGAGCCGATCTGCCCGCGCTCTCCGCGGCGTCAGGCCGGGAAGAAACGCGGGAACTCCAGGACGCACCTCGGCCGCCGGCTCGAGAAAGTTCCCCCGCCGATGAACTCTCGTCACCCGTTCCGATTCCCGGAGAGTGGCCGCTTCACCCTCCTCGGCGTGATCAGTGTTGTTGAAGAACGCATAGAGCTGGTAGTACTCACGCTGGGCGATCGGATCGTACTTGTGCGTGTGGCACTCGGCACATTGCCAGGTCAGTCCCAGCCAGACAGTCGCCGTGACGGCCGTCCGATCTTTGACCGCACGCGTCCGGAACTCTTCGCCATCGGCACCACCCGCCGAGTTGTGCAGCGTGTTGCGGTGGAACCCGGTGGCGACCCGTGAGCTGGCGTTCGCACCTTCGACGAGATCTCCGGCGAGTTGCTCGATCGT
>JBKDUK010000203.1:0-14036 GCA_046339535.1 Planctomycetaceae bacterium
ACACAGACCGGCTACCGACGGGAGTTGGGCCCCTTGCCGCTGTTGAGGGAGTTGGACGAAGCCGCCGGAATTTCCCGCTCCACAAGGCGTCGGCGTGGCGTATTCCGCATCGATTTCGTGACTTTCCCCACAGGGGGAACAGGTGCGGCTGGATTCCAGAGAGCCTGTGGGGGGACCTGTGTGATGCGTGTGGTGGCAGCATGACCTCTTCACCGACCGAATTGCTCAGGCTGGCCAAGTGCGGCGATGACGTCGCCCGGGGCGAGCTGCTGGAAGGGTTCCGCACGTACCTCGAACTTCTGGCGCGGGTCGAGATTGGTCGTCGGCTGCAGGCGAAGAGTGATGTGGCCGAGGTGGTCCAGGAGACCTTTCTGGAGGCCCACCGCAACTTCGGCAACTTCCGGGGAGACACGGAAGCCGAGTTCGCCGGTTGGTTGCGCAGCATTCTGTCGGCGCGGGTGTCGAATCTGGTGCGGCACTATGTGACCACGCAGGGACGCGACCTGCGGCGCGAGCAGCCGATGGAGATCAACGTCGACCAGTCTTCGGTGCTGCTCGACCGGGGGCTGTGGGCGCAGCAGAGTTCCCCCAGCCAGGCGGCGCAGAGGCGCGAGCGGGGGGTTCTGTTGGCCGAAGCGCTCGACCGGCTTCCCCGCGACTATCGCGAGGTGGTGATTTTGCGGCACCTTGAGGAATTGACCTTCCCCCAGGTGGCCGAGCGCATGGGACGGACAGTAGACAGCGTTCAGAAACTGTGGGTGCGGGCGTTGGCCAATCTGCGACGGATGATGGAGGAAACCCATGAGCAGGGCTGATGACAGTCGTACCTCGCTGGATCCCCCCAGTGAGATTCAGCAATTCGGGGAACCGCTGGATGATCCCCGAGTCCTGGAAGTGGTGCAGGAGTATCTGGGTGAACTGGAGCGGGGTCGGGCCCCCTCGCGGGAGAAATATCTGGCTCGGTATCCGGAACTGGCCCAGGCGGTCCGCGACTGCCTGGATGGGCTGGAACTGGTGCGGGGGGGGCTGTCGCAGTCGGCGGGGAAGTCCATCTCGGGAAACCTGACGGGGACGCGGGTCAATGAGCGCCCCCCCAAATCGCTGGGGGATTTCCTCATTGTCCGGGAGATTGCGCGGGGCGGAATGGGGGTGGTTTACGAAGCGGTGCAGCAGTCTTTGGGACGGCGGGTGGCGCTCAAGGTCTTGCCGTTCGCGGCCACCTTCGATTCCCGACAGTTGCAGCGGTTCAAGAATGAGGCCCAGGCGGCCGCGCTGCTGCATCACACCAACATCGTGCCGATCTATGCCGTCGGCTGCGACCGCGGTGTGCACTTCTACGCGATGCAGCTCATTGAGGGGCAGTCACTCGCGGCGGTCATCCGCCAGATGCGCGAGCAGGCGGGACTGACGAAGGAGAAGGCCCCCCCACCCCCCTCGGATCAATTGTTGGGAGAACATCCGCGGCAGTCGGAATCGCAGGTCTCAACCCGCCTGTACCGCGGCGAAGAGGCCGAGGCGCCGCAGCCTCCCGTGACCGAGAGCACGCAGACGCAGCAGAAACTGACGACTCACTCGATCACGGGGCATTCGGTGACGGGAACCGTCACGCCGCAGCATCGGTCGAGTTTCTTCCGCAAGGTCGCCCGGCTCATGGTGCAGGCGGCCGAGGCGCTCGAGCACGCCCATCAACTGGGAGTTGTCCACCGCGACATCAAGCCGGGCAACCTCATGATCAATGCCGCCGGCGAACTGTGGGTGACCGATTTCGGCCTGGCGATGTTCCAGACCGAGACGGGGCTGACCCGATCGGGCGACCTGCTGGGAACGTTCCGCTACATGAGCCCCGAGCAGGCGTCGGGGAAGCGGGCGGTGCTCGATCACCGGACTGACGTCTACTCGCTGGGAGCGACATTCTACGAATTGCTGGCGCTCGAACCGGTCTTCGCCGGCGAGACCCGGGCCGAGCTGCTGTACCAGATTCTGCATGAAGAACCCCGGCCCCTGCGGAGCTGGAACAAGGCGATCCCGATTGAACTCGAGATCATTCTGCTGAAGGCCCTCGCCAAAAATCCCGAAGAGCGGTACGCGACCGCGGGAGACATGGCGGCCGATGTGCGGCGGTTTCTCGATCACGAGCCGATCCTCGCCCGCCCCCCCTCGGTCTGGGAACGGCTGAAGAAATGGTCGCGCCGGCATCCCGGGGCGGTCTCCACCGGGGCGGTGCTGCTGGGGGTGATCTTCCTCGGCTCGCTGCTCTCGACGGCGATGGTGGCGAAGGCCCAGCGGACCACCGCGGCCGCTCTCGAACGTGAACGGCTGCGGGCGAACGAGGCCGAAGCGCAGTTCGCCCAGGCCCGGGCGGCTGTGGATGTGCTCATTGAAGTCAGCGAGGAGGAACTGGTCGACAAACCGTCGATGGAAGCGACGCGCAAACGGCTGCTGCGCACCGCTCTGGGGTACTACCAGGATTTCATCGAGCAACGCCCCGGAGACCAGGCATCTCAGCAGGATCTGGCCGCCGTGCAAGACCGTGTCCGGGGTATTCTCAACGACCTCACCACGCTGCAGCGCGACATGCTGATCACACTGCTGGCCCAACCGGCGGTCTGCGAAGACCTGAATCTCACCCCTGGCCAGGAACAGCGCCTGTCGGAACTGCTTCCCAAGTGGTTCGGCGAAAAGATGAAGGCGTTTGAAGAAATGCGCGGGAGCGGCGAAAAAGACCGCCGGCGGCGGTTTGTCGAACTGGCCGCCGAACATGACCGCGTGCTCACCGCCCTGCTGCAGCCCGAGCAGCGCGAACGGCTGACCCAGATCGGCATTCAATCGGCCGGAATCTACGCCTTCCGCGAACCCGACATCGTACAGGCGCTGGGCCTCACTTCGGAACAACGGGCCCGGGTGCGTGAAATCGAATCGAAGGTGATGATCAACAGCTTTGGACGCCGCTCGATGGCCGGGGGCTGGGAGGAGCGCCGCCGGCAACAAGAACAGATCAGCCGCGACGCGGTTGCCTCCGCTCTCGCCCTGCTGCATCCCGACCAACGCCAACGTTGGGAACAGCTCGTGGGCCCCCCGTGCGAAGGATTGGGAATGGGCCCCCGCACAACCCCCAAGGGGGCCGCTTCCGAGAAAACGCCCGACATATGAGAGTTCGTCACCCCAGTCTGGTCTTCGGGGGGGGACTGACAATTCTGATGCTGCTGGCCGGTGTCCTGTTCTGGCTGGCTCCGTTATTCCGGGCGGGCACCTCTCCGGAGTGCCGGCACGCGCTTGCCTCAGACGATTACCTCATCGAGATCACCGGCAGCGACAACCGCTGGCAGGTGCTCTATCCCGGAGCCCGGCAAACGGTGGACTCCGTGGGTGCCGAGATGGCACGCCTCGAACTGCACGTCCCCGCGGGCCGCCCCGTGGTGCTGCGGCTCAACAGCACCGATTACATCTACACCCTGGAATTGCCCGCCTGGGAGCTGAAGGAAATCGCCGTCCCGCAATTGCAGTTCGAGCTGAAATTCCAGACCACCGGGCCCGGCCGGTTTGAGCTGCTGGGCGACCATCTTTGTGGAGGCGTGGTGGAAACCCTGCAGGGGGTGCTGGTGGTCGAGACCGCAACCCAATTGTGCCGCTGGCTCACCGAAACCTGTGGCCGTACCACCAATGCCGCGCCTCGAGAATCCTGACTGTTGCGGCTCTTCCACTTCGTCGCGGGACATCTCATTCCCGCGCTGCCCTCGCGGTCTCCGCTCTCCGGAACACCGTCTCTTCCCCCGGTCTTGATCCCAATGTTGACGTCCGTCATGTCCTTATCACCTGGGCGCTTCCCTGGCTGGTCCAGCCCCACCGCCCCGGTCCTGGCGGGAGTGCTGCTGCTTGGCTTGCTGGCGGGGTGTGGTCCCCAGGCCGAATCCCCGGCCCCCACCGGTTCCGACAGCCCGTCCTCCAACCCAGAAAAACAGGCGACGCGGCGCGACCCGGCCCCCAAACCGACCCCTCCGGGCGCTCCCAAAATCCTGCTGAGCCTGCCCGACTTTGAACTGGTCGATCAACAGGGAGAGCCGTTTGGAACCACCCAACTCCGCGGCCAGATCTGGATCGCCAACTTCTTCTTCACCCGCTGCCAGACCACCTGTCCGATCCAGACGGCCAAACTCGCCCAGTTCCAGCGCCAGGCGAAGAATTGGCCCGACTGGAACCGCGTGCGATTGGTCAGCCTGTCGGTCGATCCCGGGAATGACACGCCCGAGGCGCTGGCCGAATACGCCCGGGGCTACCAGGCCGACCCCGCGCAGTGGAAGTTCCTCACCGGTCCCCGCGAGGTACTCTGGAAACTGAGTCGCGATGGATTCAAGCTCCCCGTCGCCGACGATCCCGAGGGACAAGAGCTGATCACCCACAGTCCGCGGTTCATCCTGGTCGATGCCGAAGGGCAGGTACGGGGCTTCTACGACAGCCAGAAAGATCGGGATATCCGCCAGATGACGATCGATCTGCGGTATCTGCTCGAAGCCACTCCCGACCTCAAAACCAAGGTCACCCATGTGGCACTCCCCCGGGAGATGCTCTTCGCTCCCTGGCTGGAAGAACGGCGGGATGCCCAACTGGCCGAGGCAGAAAACCTGGCCCCCCGGCATGACTTCGCCTTTCACGACACCCGGACGGAATCGGGAATCACCTTTCGCCACCAGGTGGTGGGTGATGCCGGGCGGAACTGGCGGATGAACCACTACGACCATGGCAACGGCGTGGCGACCGCCGATGTCGATAACGACGGCTTGCCCGATCTGCTGTTCCTCAGTCAGGTGGGGGGCTGCGAATTGTGGCGCAACCTCGGGCAGGGCCGGTTTGAGAATGTCACCGGAACCACCGGACTGAAGATTGCCGATCGGGTGCTGGTGAGCGCTTCGTTCGCCGATACCGACAACGACGGCGATCCCGACCTGTTCATCACCACCACGCGCGATGGCAACCTGTTCTTCATCAATGACGGAGGGGGGCGATTCCGCGATGCCACGGCCGCCGCGGGGCTCGACTACGTGGGACACTCTTCCACCGGCGAGTTCTTCGACTACGACCGGGATGGCCGGCTCGACCTGTTCGTCACCAACGTCGGTCGGTTCACCTCGGACGAAGTCGCCTTCAGCGGCCCGGCGGGGACCGAGACAGGACGGTATTACGTGGGAGAAAACGATGCCTTCGTCGGCCACCTGCATCCCGAGCGGGCCGAGAAAAGCCTGCTGTATCATAACGAGGGGAACAATATCTTCCGGGATGTGACCGATGAGACCGGCCTGGTCGAACTGGGCTGGAATGGAGACGCCACCTCCCTGGACGGCGATGGAGATGGCTGGCCCGATCTGTACGTCCTCAATATGCAGGGCCCCGATCAGTACTGGCGGAATGTCGAGGGACGGCGCTTCGTCCGCCAGACGCGCGAGACCTTCGGCCGCGTTCCCTGGGGAGGCATGGGGGTCAAGGCATTTGATGCCAACCAGGATGGTGATTCCGACCTGTTGATCACCAACATGCACGTCGACATGTGGACCAAATTCGAAACCCCCGCGCAGGAACGGCAGAAAATCCGGCCGCAATTGATGCCCGCCTCGTATCTCAAACAAGACAACCCGCAAGAGAGCATTCTGGGGAACGCCCTCTTCGAACGGATCGCCGGCGGGGGCTTCCGCGAAGTCTCGGATGACCGGGGAGCCGAAATGTATTGGCCCTGGGGCCTCAGCGTGGGTGATCTGAATGCCGATGGATGGCCCGATGTCTTCATCACCGCCAGCATGAACCTGCAGTACCGGTACCATCCCAACAGCGTGCTGCTCAATGATCAGGGACAGAAGTTCCAACCAGCCGAGTATGTGCTGCAGGTCGAGCCCCGCGCCCGACTGCACGTGGCGACCCCCTGGTTCGATCTCGACTGTGATGGAGGAGACCGCCGGCATGCGGTCTGCGAGGGACGCACCGGCCCGGTGACGGTCTGGGGAGCACTGGGTTCACGCGGCTCGCTGTTACTCGATCTCGACCAGGATGGCGATCTCGACATCGTGACGGGAGACTTCAACAGCCCGCCGCAGATTCTGACCAGCAGCCTGGCCCAAGCGGGCGGCGGAGTCCGCTGGCTGGAGGTGGTGCTGCGCGGCACCCGCTCGAACCGCGATGGGCTGGGGGCGAAAGTCTCGGTCTCGGCCGGCGGAAGAACGCAGCACCAGTTCCACGATGGTCAGTCGGGTTACCTCACCCAAAGCTCCGCCCCACTGTACTTTGGCCTCGCGGCGGAAACCCAGGTCGAACGGATCGAGATCGTGTGGCCCTCGGGAGCACGACAGACAGTGACCGGTCCCGTGGAAGCCAACCGCCGCCTGGTGATTGACGAACCCGCGGATGGAACAACGAACGCCACCCCGAACAAAACTCCCGAGTAACGGTCGGCCCCCTGCGGTCGGCCCTCCACAGGGGTGCTGCATGGACTGGTAAGCTCGAAACTGCGTGAACTCCCCATCTTGACGCGCGGCGGCGGTTTCCCGTAGCCTTCGCCCCCCCCGGAAGCATGGACCTTCCGGATCTGTCTCGCAAAGGATGGCCTGATGCACCTGTTTTTGTCGGTGGGTGAGCCGAGTGGTGATCTGCACGCCGCGAAGCTGGTGAGTGAACTGCAACGCCGCGTTCCCGGATTCCGCAGCAGCGGTCTGGGAGGACCGCAGATGGAACAGGCGGGCTGCCAGGTGCACTTCCGCCTGACCGACCTGGCAGTCATGGGGTTGTTCGCGGTATTGCCTCTCCTGGGCCGGTTTGTCTCCCTGGTGAGACAGGTGGGACGGTGGCTCGACGCAGATCGCCCCGATGCGGTGCTGCTGGTCGACTTTCCCGGCTTCAACTGGTGGGTGGCCCGGGCGGCCCGCCGCCGGGGAATTCCGGTCATTTATATGATGCCTCCCCAAATCTGGGCGTGGGGGGGATGGCGGATCCACAAGATGCGGCGGCTGGTGCAGTTGGCCCTCTGCCCCCTCGAATTCGAGCAGGAGTGGTACACCGCACAGCAGGTGAAAGCCCGGCTGATTGGCCATCCCTTCTTCGACGAGGTGGTTCAGCGGAAACTCGACGACCAGTTCCTCGCTGAACAGAGAGCCGTGGGAGCGGGACGACCAGTGGTCGCCATTCTGCCCGGCTCACGCACCCAGGAGGTGCGGGCGAACTTCCCCGTGCAGTTGGAAGTGATGGAACGCCTGCACCGGCAGTTTCCCGACGCGCGGTTTCTGATCGCCAGTTACAAAGACCGGCAGCGGGAGTTGTGCGAGCAGATTCTCACCGGGCGCGGGACGAATCTGCCGCTGGAATTCCACGTGGGAAAAGTCGCCGAGATCCTGCAACTGGGACAGGTCTGTCTGATGGTCTCGGGCTCGGTCAGCCTGGAGGTTTTGGCCCGGCAAGTGCCGGCGGTGGTTCTCTACCGGGTCGGCTGGGTGAATTGGATCCTGGGCCGAATGTTGATCCGCTGCCCGTTTATCTCGCTCCCAAACCTCATCGCGAAGCGGAAGATCTTCCCCGAATACGTGCTGCGGACAATCGACCCCCAGGTGATCGACCAGATGACTGCCGACCTGGCTGGCTGGCTGTCGGACAGCACCGCCCGGGCCCGGCAGCAGGCCGAGATTGCTTCCCTCGCCGCCACACTGGCTTCACCCGGAGCCACCCAGCGGGCCGCCCAGGCACTGCTCGATGAGCTGGGATGGCCGGTACGGGAGCAGTCGCGCATCGCCGCGTAGCCGATCCCGCCCGGCACTGTCTCGATGACTCCTGGCGACTGCCACAAGTCGTTGTTCAGCGAGAGGAAACCTGGTACAGGCAGCATTCCCCACCGGAATCTGTCGAAGGGCTTTTCCCTGTCGAGCGCCCTCCGGACGACAGCATCGACTTCGTTTGAATCCCGATCCTGTCTGTGAATCCCGGGGATTGACGTTCCTTGCCAGTAAAGCCGCGAAACCGCGAGACTTCAGCCGGCACCTCCAATTCCCTGGAGCCGTTGATTCTCTTTGCGGATGGCCCCCAGGAGTCCCGCTGAGCACCAACGGATCATCAATGGAACGATGATGCAATTCCTGTCGTTCAATCTTGGCCCCCACAGCGCGAACTGTCCCTGCAATCCCTGAACATCAGCAGCCAGAGCCCGCAGAGGGATGGCAGAGTAGGATTTGCTTCAGTCGCCGCGCTTCGTCTTACGGCAGAACTCCTAAATCCACTACTGATACGTTGGGAACATCCCATCAATGTGCGATGTCTGAACCAATTGGTCACTGACACTCAGCTCTCGAGTCACGGCAGTATCGATTCCGGTACCAACCGGGGGACGATCGCCTCCACGAGCCGCGGCAAATGACTTTCCGCCATGATGTCGAAGTGATCGACACCGGCGAACCGCACAATCTCGGTCTCGCACCCCAGGCTGGTCCAGCCCAGACTGTCGCCACGATAAAGCCAGGGAGACTGGCATCGGGCCCGCAGCAGGGTAATGGGGACCCGGACCGGACGGGTGTGATGCCGTCCAACCATCTCGAGAAACCGTTGCTGAATGCGGCGATTCCCTGACAATCCCGACTCCCGCGTCCGCCCAGCGCGCAGTCGCCTCCACAGCCGCTCCCACCGCCGCCGCAGATTCCGCCCCGAGGCACGGTAGTTGTTGTCGAGCAACCAGTACCCCAGATTTCGTACAAATCCCGGAACGTCGCGCGGCCCTGCTCCTCCACCCGCTGGCAGGCGTCCCGGTCCGGTATCAATCAATCCGAGGAAGCCCACCTCGCGTCCCCGGTCTTCCAATTGCCGCGCCAGTTCCTGCGCCAGATACGCTCCCGCCGAATAGCCCAGCAACTGCAGGGGACCGGTCGGTTGATACCGGTCAATCGCCTCACACAGTGGGGCCACCGCCTGCGTGAGAGACTCCCACACAGGCTCTCCCTGAGCGTCGCGCACGGGCACCAATGCCAGCACGGGCAGCCCCTCGGGCAGCAGCGGCAGCAGTTGCTTCCAGAACAGCACATTGCCCGAGGCCGACGGCAGCAGGATCAGTGGCGGCCGATTCCCCCCAGCCCGCAGGGGCACAACCAGTTCCGGAGCCGACTGGGCGGCCCCCGGCGCATGCCGTTGGCTGTCGATCAACCCAGCCAGCCCCGCGAGCGTGGGAGTCTGGAACAATGATTCCAGCGGCAGCCGGACCCCCAAAGCCCGCTCGATCTGGTGGAACAGCCGCACCGCCAGCAGCGAGTGCCCCCCCAGGGCGAAGAAACTCGTCTCGCAGTCCACCACCGCGCACGACAGCAAGTCCGACCAGATCCGGGCGAGCACCTGCTCGGTCGGAGTCTGCGGCCGACGGCCAGGCCGTAGCGACTCGCTCCGCGTCTCTTCTTCGGCGCGGCGCTTCAATTCCCGGCGGTCGACCTTGCCACTGCTGGTCAGGGGGAGGGCCGTGAGGGGCGGCAGGACCGTCGGCACCATGTACTCGGGCAACTGGCTGCGCAGTGACTGCCGCAAGGCGTCGAGATCGAGCGTCGCCCCCGGCACCGCCACCACGTGCGCCACAAGACGTTCATTCAGCCGCGTGGCGTCGCCCGCCACCGTCACCGCCGCCTCCGCGACCCCCGGCTGCCTGCGCAGCACAACCTCAATCTCCTCCAACTCGATCCGCAGTCCGCGGATCTTCACCTGGTTATCGATTCGCCCCAAAAACTCGAGACGGCCATCCCTTCGCCAGCGGACCAGATCGCCCGTGCGGTACAGCCGTCCGTCCGACGCAATTCCCAGCGGATCGGTCACGAAACGTTCGGCGGTCAATTTGGGTTGGCCGGCATAACCCCGCGCCAATCCCGCGCCTCCCAGATACAGCTCTCCCACCACTCCCACCGGCACCAGGGCGTGCGATTCATCGAGAACCAGCGCCAGAGTGGAAGCGATCGGCTGGCCAATCGGAATCGACGTTCCCCGATCACAGTCCTCCTGTCTGATCTCATGACAACTCGCGAAGGTCGTGCACTCGGTCGGACCATACCCGTTGATCAGCCGGACGCGCGGTCCCAGGAACTTCCGGGCACGACGGACGTGGGCCACTGACAGCGCCTCACCTCCCGTCAGCAACTGCGTCAATCCGGACAGCAGGGAGGGGCGTTCATCCACAATCGTGTTGAAGAGCGCGGCGGTCAGCCACATGGTCTCCACGCGGTGCCGTTGCAATTGCTGCTGCAGTTCCTCGAATGCGAGGGCCTCCTCGGGAATCAGCACACAGACCCCGCCATTGAGCAGCGGCCCCCAGATCTCGAATGTCGAGGCATCAAACGCCAAGGGAGCGAAGTGGGCCATCCTTGTTCCTGGAGTCAGTTCCACGTAAGCGGGCTCATGCACCAGCCGGATCACACTGTGATGCTCGATTTCCACTCCCTTGGGTCGCCCCGTGGAACCCGAGGTGAATGACACATAGGCCCGGTTTTGTGGGGAGACCTGTGGAAGTAGCCCTGTCGCTCCAGGACGATTCCATTCGGGGATCAACACCCGGGTCCCCAGTTCTCGCGCCACGTCGCCGCAGGGCCCCTGCTCCGTGAGCACCACGAACGGTTGGGCCAACTCGATCATCTGCCGCAGACGGGCCACTGGCACTTTCGGATCGAGCGGGAGATACGCCCCTCCCGCCTTCAAAATGCCCAGCAACAGGGCAATCTGCCGCGGACTCCGGGGGACGCAGACCCCCACGACCGCATCGCGGGGCAGCCCAATCGCCACCAATTGGTGTGCAATTGCATCCGACGATGTGTCGAGCTGCTGGTAACTCCAGGTTTCCTCCAGCCAGGCCAGGGCAACTGCCTCGGGAAACGCCGCTGCCTGCCGGGCGAACAATTCGTGAATCGCGACAGGAGGGAGTGGCCGATCGGAGCCACGGCTCCACGTTTTGAGCTGTTCACGCTCCTCCCCATCGAGGATGTCGAACTGAGCAACAGGGCGCTCGGACGCCTGCGTCACCACCTCCAACAGCCGCACGAACCTGTTCACCAACAGACTGATCGTCTCCCGATCGAACAGATCGTCGGCATACTCCAGACTGCCCCGCAGCCCCCCTCCCGTCGTCTCCGCGCGATTCCACAACAGATCGAACCGCGCCGTCGTCTGCTCCAGAGGTTCCTCGGCAATCGCCAGCCCCCCCAGCGTTTCCTCCACCAGCCCCGTGTTCTGCAGCACCAGCATCACCTGGAACAGCGGGTGCCGGGCCAGCGATCGGCTCGGCTGCAGTTCCTGCACCAGCTGCTCGAACGGCAGTTCCTGATGCGCAAACGCCCGCAGGTCGAACTCCCGCACCCGCCGCACCACCTCCCGGAACGTTGGATTCCCCGAGACATCCGTCCGCAGGACCAGCGTGTTCACATAGAACCCAATCTGGTCCTGCAGCATCTCGTCGAGCCGCCCGGCGATCGGGCTCCCCAGCGGGATGTCCGTCCCCGCCCCCATTCGTGACAACAGCACCGCCAACGCCCCCTGCAGCACCATGAACAGGCTGGCGTTCTCGTCCCGCGCCAACTGCTGCAGCCGGGACAGCAACTCCGCCCCCACCGCGATCGGCACCGTCCCCCCCCGGTAACTGGCCACCCGTGGGCGGGAACGGTCGGTCGGCAGGGTCAACTCGTCCGGTAGCCCCGCCAGCGCCTCACGCCAGAAACCCAGTTCCTGCGACGTCACACTCGCAGGATCCTCACTCGTCCCCAGCCACCGCTCTTGCCACAGCGTGTAATCCGCATATTGAACCGGCAGCGGCTCCCACCCGGGGGCCGCTCCCTGGTTGCGCGCCGCGTAGGCCATCGACAGATCCCGCCACAGCGGCGTCAGTGACGTCCCATCGGCTGCAATGTGATGCAGCACAATCAGCAGCACCTGCTCACCCGGCTCCAGCGCGAACAGTGTCACCCGGATCGGCAGATCGCTCGCCAGGTCGAACGGGCGGGTGGATGCCTCCTGCAACTGGCCCGCCAGACTGTCGAGGGTAGCGGGCACCACTTCCAGCGGAACCGCCAGCGGGTCGACCGGCACAATCCTCTGCCACGGCTCTCCCTCTTCCACCGGAAACACCGTCCGCAGCGACTCATGCCGCTCCAGCAGATCCCGCAACGCCAGCCGCATTGCATCGACGTCCAGTGCTCCCGACACTCGCCGCGCCAGCGGTATGTGGTACGTCGCTGCCGCCGTCTCGAATTGCCGCAGAAACCACATCCGCCGCTGTGCTGCCGACAGCGGAAGTCGGGCGGGACGCTGTTCCCGCTCAATCCGCGGCCGAACGACACAGCTTCCGCCAGACTGCCCCTCAATCCACTCCGCCAGCCCCGCCACCGTCGGGTGCTCAAACACCACCCGGATCGGCAGCTCGATCCCCAGCTCCCGCCGCATCCGCGACGCCAGACGCGTCGCCAGCAGTGAGTGGCCGCCCAGTTCGAAAAAGTCCTGCTCCACTCCCACCTGATCCCGGCGCAGCAACTCCTGGAAGACCCGACACAACACAGCCTCGCACTCGTTGCGCGGTTGTGTCAGCGACTCCCATCCAGCAGCCTGGGTTCGGGAGGGAGCAGGCAACGCCCTGCGGTCCAGTTTCCCATTCGTGGTCAATGGCAGGGCCGGCAACAGCACGAGATCCCGCGGCACCATGTACTCGGGCAGGCGGGCGGCACACCATTGCCTCAGCTCCCGTAACCAGGCTGCTGGATCGGTCGCGCACGGCGGCCACTTGTCGTTCCCGCCGGCGGACAACAGATCGCTGGCCGCGACTGGACTGTCAGCGCGGCGGGCATACACCGAATACAGGCTGGTGCCGCGCAGCACTTCGTCCTGCTCCACCACCACCTCGAATTTCTGTTCCCGCAGCAGGGCCACCACCTGTTCCAGCCGCCCGGCCTCATCATGCACCTCGATCACCACCTGCCGGATCCGGGGCCAGTCGGTCGGTGCGATCCCCCCCAACACCAACCATTCACTCTTCTCGACATCGATCTTCAGCAGGTCAATCCGGGTGACACCGGTCTCGGCAAGGATCTCGGACAAGGGGCGCAATTCGCAGGTGAACTGCTCCGATCGCAGGCGGTCGGCCACCAGTTCGTCCAGCAGTTGCTCCGAAGGAGCCGTCGTCCCCGATTGCTGACGCAGAACCGATTTGACCACCTCCCGCTCCTCGTCGAGATTGGCAAATCGTCCCGAAATCACCGTGTTGTGGGGATACCAGGTGAATTCCGCCTCCTCCCGCACATTCGACAAACCACAGCGATGCAGGTGCGTGGGACCACCATACAGCAGCGAGTTCACCCGCAGATTCTCGAACAGCGGCGGCACCGGTTCGAACGCATGAATCACGCAGTCGGGATGCCTTTGTCTCACAAACAGCGTAAACAGTCCGATGTTGGCCCCCACGTCAAACACCACTCCCCGCGGAGGAATCTCAATGCCATGCCGCAGGTAGCACTCGTCCCGGAACACCTCGTCGTAAACAAACTCGGTCTCACTCTTGTTGCGATGACTGACAATCAACCCATTGGGCAGCACAAATCGAGAACTGTCGGGAAACTCCCCCGCCTGCCCGAGCTGCGCCACCCGTGAAAGCACCGGCTCGTGGATGGAGTCGGGCACAACATACCCAACCAGCGCGGCATCCTCCCCCTCGAGTTCCCGCAGGACCACAGCCGTCTGCGATACCCCCGGCTGCGACGCAAGGGTGGCCTCGATCTCTCCCAGCTCGATCCGGAAGCCCCGCAGCTTCACCTGCTGGTCGGCCCGGCCGAGATACTCCAGCGTCCCGTCACTGCGACGCCGCGACAGGTCGCCACTGCGGTAGATCTTTCCGCCCGATCGATCGCACGGACTCTCGGGGAAGCGCTCGGCGGTCAGTTCCGGCCGGTTCAGATACCCTCGCGCCACTCCTGGCCCGGCCACACACAATTCCCCCACCTCTCCCGTCGGGACCGGATGCAACTGGCCATCCAGCAGGTAAACCTGCAAATCGGGAATGGGGACTCCAATCA
>JBKDUK010000204.1:0-6241 GCA_046339535.1 Planctomycetaceae bacterium
GCTGATGGCTTCCTGCGGCGCGGGGACGTCGGGATGGGCGCGCACATTGTCGCAGGTGATGGAGACGCGGAAGACGGTTCCCGCCGGTGATGTGCCCGCCAGCTCGATCCGTCCGTTCAATGACGATTCCATCAATCTCCGGCAGACGAACAGGCCCAGACCGGTCCCCGTCTCTTTGGTGGTGAAATAGGGTTGGAAGATCCGGCCGACCTTCGACTCGGGGATGCCATGCCCGTCATCCCGGATGGTGCAGACGATCCAGCCGTCGGTCAATTCGGTCGTCAGTTCGATCTCTCCTCCCTCTTCGGTGGCGTCCATGGCGTTGAGGATGAGATTGAGGAAGACCTGCACCAACTGGTCGCGGACAGTGCGCAGCGTGGGAAGCTGCGGTGCGAAGCGGGTGGTGATCCGCTTTCCCTTGGTGCGCTTGTAGTACTTGGCAATATTGAGGGCCGCCTCAATCACTTCGCGGATGTCGCAAAGGCTTTGCTGCACGCTGGCGGGCCGGCTGAAATCGACCAGTTCCCGCAGCGTGCGCTGGATCCGCCGCAGCTGGTCGTCAACCAACTGCAGTTTCTCCCGGGTGTAGTCGTCTTGCGGTCGGCGGTTGAGCATCTGCACCAGGGAACTGATCGCCGCGAGGGGGTTCCCCACCTCGTGGGCGATTCCCGCCGCCAACAGGCCAAACGCCGCCTGCTTTTCCTGCTGCACTACCAGGGCCTGCGACTTCTGTAATTCGCTGGTCCGTTCAGCGATGCGCTGCTCGAGCAACGCCTGGTTCTCCTGCAGTTCGCGGTTGGCCTGCCCCAGTTGCCGCCCAACCCCCTTCAGCAGCCCCGCCAGATTGGTGCAGGCCCAGGCCACCCAACCCATCGACACAATCATCACGAACAGGCTGGCTGTCTCTTGCCCATTCTGCCGTGGACTGAAGAACAGACAGGCACAGCTCACCACATGCAGCAGGTAGGTGGTGGCAGTGGTGACGGGGGAGTAGCGGATGGCGCAGACCAACAGCGACAGGAAGTAATAGAACCGGAACGGGCTCTCCAATCCCTGGTCGAAGTAGCACAACAGGCCGATAAACACCGCCTCCATGACCGAGATCAACAGGGGATACCGGCCCAGCATCACCTGCTTTTTCAGGCTGAGCCAGGTGTCAGTCAGTGTGTAGGCCGCCCCCAGCGTGAGGATGGCGTTGATCAACGGGCGTTCGGAACCGGCGCGCGGCAGCAAATTGATGAGCAGGTAACCCACCACCACCCCGAACCAACGGATGCGCAGCGTGATCGCTTCGGCAGCCACCTCCCAGCCCGACGGTTCACGCATAGCCGACGCCGATTCCATGTTGCCCCCGGCCGGAAAGCCTTCTCCCCCGCTCCGCCCGAGACGGTGGTCAGGTGGCACCACTGTTGTGGCCCGCCCCGACTGGGGAGGGTTCCGCCTACTTCACTTTCGACCCTTCGGCCAATTCCCGCTCGGGTCGCACCAGAACAACCCCCGAATCATCCGAGCCCGCCAGCAGCATGCCATTCGATTCCTCTCCCCGGATCATCGCCGGTTCGAGATTGTTGACCACCACGATCTGCGTGCCGACAAGGGCCTGCGGCTCGTAGTGACCACGAATGCCCGCGACAATCTGCTTTTCGACCGTCCCAACTCGGATCTTCAGCAGCAGCAATTTGCTGGCGTTGGGATGTTCGCGTGCTTCCAGCACCCGCGCCACCCGCAGATCGAGCCTGGCGAAATCGTCGTAGCGTACCTTGGCGGGTTCAGTGGACGGCACGGAAGTTCCCGCGGCCGGTCCGGTTGCGCTCTGCTCAGACATGGTGTTCTCTGTCACTCTTCAGGAAATTCGACGGACTCTTCGCGGGGCAGGACCGAGCCGGATGATGACCACAGATCGCGGCTCGTCCGCTGATCCCCCGGCAACTCAAGCGACGCTGAGGTCCGACCACATCGGCAAAAAAACGACCCCAGACACAGGGGCCACTTCGATTGGACGAACGCTCGCGTACTGGACTCTATCTTAGGCAGCAGAGGTCGTTCGCGGCACCCCAGACGCCCCCCAATCCCCAGCGTGTCCCTTGCAAACGGAAGCGATCGACCGACCGGTGGTTCGGGGATTTCCGTCACGGCCGGTTCGTCTGCCGTCGGTGCAGGAGAGCGCCATGGACAGGAATGCGCACGGGAGCCGGTCGATCGTACCCAAGCCCCGTGACAGCTACGCCGGGGCAGGTTTCTGGTAGACAGTCCCGCGGTCCCGGGAGACGAACCCCAGTCCTTCGAACAGGGCAGCCGCTGCGGCATTCCCCTCGGGAACCACCACTTCCATCTCGGCCACGCCATCTTCGCGGAAGAACCGCAAAACCTCGCACAACAGCGCCTTGGCATACCCCTTGCGCCGAACGCTTTCGGCCACGAAGAGGTCGGTGATGCCCACCGTGCGACGGCCCCGGGTCTCGGTGTGCAGATCCATTCCCCAGCAGGTCACGATGCCCGGGATCACCAACCCCGTATGGGGCATCAGCGTGAAAGTGAGCGAATCGAACCGACCGTGCCGCACCAACCACCACCATGTCGAAGCGGGGGGACGATCGAGCACGTTCAGCCGGACCGACTTGCGGAGTGCCACCATGCGGGGATCAAACGGGAGCTTGCCCACCTGAAGTTCCCGCGACAGCAGGCGGTAACTTTCGGCGGGGCGGTACCCCAGCATTTCGAAAAAGGGACGGGCGAGGGGATCGGTTTCCAGGAAACCGGCCGAGTCAGCCCCGCCATACAACCCCAGATAAAAGGGATTGCGGTTGAGCGATTCGCCCGCCTGCAGGGCGCTGGCCCCCTGAGACTTCAAAAACTCTTCCGCCAGCTCCACGAGGCGCCGCCCAATTCCCTGCCGACGAAACTGAGGACGAACCAGCACCATGCAGACCACTCCCGGGTCATGGCAGAGGCGGGAACCGGTCGCATCGGGACCAAACCCGGCATGGGCATACCCCACGAGTTGTCCATCGTGCCAGGCTTCAACCAGGGCCCGCCGGTCGAAATAGGGCTCAGCCAGCACGAATTGATCGAACGCATCGGAAGAAAACCGTCGGGCCGCGCCGCTTCCCAGGTCGCAAGAGTTCCACAGATCCACCAGGGCGGGAACATCCTGATTCCTGAAATGACGGTAGACGATCACGAGAGCAGCACTTTCAACAGAACCGTTCCAAACCCCGCGTTCCGGGAGCTACCTGCCAACCCCCGCGACCTGGCCCCTGCGGCGAGTGGTTTCACCAACCCCGCGACATGTTGCTCTCGATCGCCCGCTGGGCGGAATGCAGATCGACCCCGGTGTCGAGCATGTACAAACGAATGGCATGCAGCTTGTCTCCCCGGGCGCGGGACAGGCACTCCCGAGCCATGTCGCAAGGGGGGTGATCATCCTGCAATCCCAACAACCGCTTCGACACCACCCAGACGTCGCGAGGCGGTTTGGTGACTCGCAAGATCTCCTCTTCGGGATAATGCTGACCGGCGAACGACTCTGCCTCGGCCTGAGTTCCCGCCCACGCGATCATGATGTGGGCGGTGGTCTCGATCTCGTAGAGCGGCATGGCGTCGCGGGAGGGCAGAAGGGGTGGGCGGGCCGAAGCGTCGGTCAAAATGTAAGCAGTTAGCGGGTTTGAAGAAAGTCCTTTTCCCACGAGCTTCGAGAAAGCAGCGGGAAGCGACGCCGCTTCCCGGTTGCCGGCGGAGGGTGTACAGGCCCCCACAGGAGATCGCTTCCGAATCGGGGTGGAATTCCCCCACGGGAAACCGCTATTCTCCTCCTGACAGTTGTGCGGTGTTCGATTGGCACGGGATGTGTCGAGGGGATGGTTGCCATCCTTCTTCCGCCCACGAAGCGCGGGCACCGCCAGCAGGCGTCGCCCCGTCCGGGTTACGCCGTCACTGTCGGTTGACCTACACATTGCGGGAGGTCCACCCAACTTCCCAGGTGGGAGCGGGTGGCTTCTTCGGAGTTCAGAACCCCAGCACTATGGCCGCCAACGCCCTGTCGAGTGTCCTGTCGGAAGGCGACGTATCCGAAGTCACCGAGTGGATTGAATCCCTGGTCGATGTCCTGCATCGCGAAGGGCCGGACCGTGTCCGGCAACTGCTCGTGCTGCTTCAGGAAGAGGCCTACCGGCGGGGGGTGACCCTCCCCTTCACGGCCAACACCCCCTACATCAACACCATTCACCGCGACAAACAGCCGCGGTTTCCCGGAAACCGGGAGATTGAACGTCGGATCAAGAGCATCGTCCGCTGGAACGCGATGGCGATGGTGGTGCGGGCCAACCGCGAGCATTCCGGTCTGGGGGGGCACATCTCGACCTTCGCCTCGGCCGCCACGCTGTACGAAATTGGGTTCAACCACTTCTTCCGGGCCCCCAGCGGGAACCATCTGGGGGACATGGTCTACTTCCAGGGGCATGCCTCGCCCGGCATCTACGCCCGCGCATTTGTTGAAGGGCGGCTCTCCGAGCAAGACCTTTCGAACTTCCGTCAGGAGCTGGCCCCCACCGGCGGGCTCTCTTCGTATCCCCACCCCTGGCTGATGCCCGGGTTCTGGCAGTTCCCCACGGTCTCGATGGGCCTGGGGCCCATTATGGCCATCTACCACGCCCGGTTTTTGCGCTACCTGCAGCATCGCGGCCTCCTCGACACCTCGGCGTCGAAGGTCTGGTGCTTCGTGGGGGACGGTGAAGTCGACGAGCCCGAGACCCTGGGGGCCATCAACCTCGCCACGCGCGAGAAGCTCGACAACCTCATCTTCGTCATCAACTGCAACCTGCAGCGGCTCGACGGCCCCGTCCGCGGGAATGGCAAAATCATCCAGGAACTGGAAGCCGGGTTCCGGGGATCGGGCTGGAACGTCATCAAGGTCATCTGGGGAGGCGATTGGGACCCCCTGCTCGCAGCCGACGGCAATGGCCGGCTGATGTCGCGGATGGGCGAGGTGGTCGACGGCCTGTACCAGAAGTACAGCGTCGAAGATGGCGGGTACATCCGCGATCACTTCTTCGGCACCCACCCTGAGCTGCAGCAACTGGTTGCGAATCTTTCGGATGACCAGATCCAGCGGCTGAAGCGCGGCGGGCACGACCCCGAGAAGGTCTACGCGGCCTACAAGGCGGCGGTCGAGCACGTGGGAGCCCCCAGCGTGATCCTTGCGAAGACCATCAAGGGCTATGGCCTGGGCGAGGCAGGAGAAGGAAAAAACATCTCCCACCAGCAGAAGAGCATCAACGAAGACGAACTGCGTGAGTTCCGATCGCGGTTTTCGATTCCCATCTCGGACGAAGAGGTGGCACAGGCGCCGTTCTATCGCCCCGCCCCAGACAGCCAGGAGATGGCCTACCTGCAGGAACGCCGGCGGGTCTTGGGAGGCAGCCTGCCCCAACGCCGCACCGCCGCCCCGAAGCTGGATGTGCCCGGGCTCGAAGCGTTCAAGGAATTGCTGGGAGGCAGCGGCGACCGCGAATTCTCGACCACCGGAGCTTTTGGCCGCGCTCTGATGGCGCTGCTGAAGAACAAGTCGATCGGCAAAAACATTGTGCCGATCATTCCCGACGAAGCCCGCACGTTCGGGATGGAAGGCTTCTTCTCGCAATTCGGCATCTACGCCAGCACCGGCCAGCTCTACGAGCCCGTCGATGCCGGTCAGCTTTCGTACTATCGCGAGGCGAAGGATGGCCAGATTCTCGAAGAGGGAATCAACGAGGCGGGGGCCATGTCGAGCTTCGTGGCGGCGGGAACCGCCTATGCCAACCTCGGCATCAGCATGGTCCCGTTCTACATCTATTACTCGATGTTCGGGTTCCAGCGGGTGGGTGACTTCATCTGGCTGGCGGCCGACTCGCGCTGCAAGGGGTTCCTGCTGGGAGCCACCGCTGGGCGGACCACGCTCAACGGCGAGGGGCTGCAGCATGAAGACGGGCACAGTCATCTGATGGCCGCGACCGTACCCAACTGCCTCGCCTACGACCCGGGCTTCGCCTATGAGGTCGCGGTGATCATCCAGGAGGGGCTGCGGCGGATGTATGTCGAAGACGAATCGATCTTCTACTACATCACGCTGTACAACGAGCCGTATGTGATGCCCGCCCTGCCAGAGGGGGCCAACGAGGGGATCCTCAAGGGGATGTACCTGTTGAAGTCGGCCGATGTGCCGGGTGCCCGCTCGCGCGTGCAGTTGCTGGGAAGCGGACCGATT
>JBKDUK010000205.1:0-4561 GCA_046339535.1 Planctomycetaceae bacterium
GCGGGGTGAGGGCGCAAGGACGGGGTGCTTGGGCCCAATCGGGAGCTTTGTCGGGGAAGGCAATGAGCGCGGGGTGTCGGGGGACGGTTTCCCCCTCATCCGCCCTGCGGGCACCTTCTCCCCCACGGGGGAGAAGGACACGATCCAAGCCAACGCGCGGGGTGGAGACTGGGAGTGGGCTGCGGTCTACGGCTCGGACGGAGCCTCGCCCTCCCGCGGCGCTGGTTTGCGGGCCCGGCCGGCGATGGTGTGTGGGGCCCGCCGGCGCTGGTGTGTGGGGCCCACCTGCGGTGGTTTCGGATCGAGGCCCAGCGGCGGGGAAAGTTTCTGCCCCGGGGGGGCCGGCGGTTGGTGGCGGGGGATGTTTGCCGGCCGATTTCGTTGCGCGATTCGCACGTTGGGGGTTGTGCCGTAACGACTTCCGTCGATTCGGATGGAGGGTGGGCCGGGGAGTGGCCGCGGGAATTGAGGTTGCCGGAAACCGGACTTTCGGCCAGACTTCCGCACGCTGGAGATCGTGCGCGATCTCTCAGACCACAGGTCGACTGACCTCCGGGGCCTTCCGGGGGGGCGATCTGGGTGAGGTCCCAGGGAGAGTCCACGGATGGACATGTTCGTCATTCACGGCGGTCGACGCCTGCGCGGTCGGGTGCGGATCAGCGGTGCCAAGAACGCCGCCCTGCCCATCATGGCGGCCTGCCTCGCCGCCGATGGACCGGTGCGACTGCGGGATGTGCCCGCCCTGGCCGATGTCGACACGATGACCCAGTTGCTGGAATCGCTGGGGATGTCGATCCGCCACGAACTGCCCGCCGACCCGCCGGGTGCCGGTCTGTCTGGTCCGGTGGAGGAGTGCGAGTGCGGTGCCGAGAGCTGGGACGAATTCTCGGCCGCCGCACATTGTGCGGATCACGGCCCGGGATCGGCGGCCGTCCTGTTTGATTCCCCGGCGGCGAATCCCCTGCAGACTCCCCCCCTGCGGCTGGAGGTGGTGGACGAGGCGGAGTGCGTGGCCCACTACGACCTGGTGCGCCGGATGCGTGCCAGCATCTGCGTGCTGGGGCCGCTGCTGGCGAGGCGGGGCCGCGCCTGTGTGTCGCTGCCCGGGGGGTGCGCGATTGGCGACCGCCCTGTTGACCTGCATCTGAAGGGGCTGGCGGCGCTGGGGGCCGATCTCAAGATCGAGCGGGGCTACATCTGGGCCCGCGCCCGCCGGCTCAAAGGAGCCCGCATCTATCTGGGAGGGGCGTTTGGCAGCACGGTGACGGGGACCTGCAACGTGATGACCGCGGCCACCCTGGCCGAAGGAACCACCCACATCGAAGCGGCCGCCTGTGAACCCGAGGTGGTCGATCTGGGGAACTTTCTCAATCGCATGGGGGCCCGCATCTCGGGGCTGGGGACGCCGTTTTTGCAGATCGAGGGGGTGGACCGACTGGTGGGGGCCGAACATGTGGTGTTGCCCGACCGGATTGAAGCGGGGACCCTGATGCTGGCCGCCGCGATCACCAACGGCGATGTGGTGCTCGACAATATCCGCCTCGAGCATCTGACGGCGGTGGTTGAGACGTTGCGCGGGATGGGGGTGACCATCGAGGAATTCGGCGAGGCGATTCGGGTGATGGTGCGGGGTGACCTGCGGCCGCTCGATTGCATCATGCTGCCGTATCCCGGGCTGCCGACGGACCTCCAGGCGCAAATGATGGCGCTGCTGTGCACGGTTCCCGGGATCAGCATCATCACGGACAAGGTGTTTCCCGACCGGTTCATGCATGTGGCCGAGTGGTGTCGGGTGGGGGCCTCCAGGCGCCGCGAGGGGGCCAGCGCGATCATCAATGGCACCGCGCATCTCTCGGGGGCGAGCGTGATGGCATCGGACCTGAGGGCGTCGGCGGCGCTGGTGCTGGCGGCCCTGGCGGCACGGGGCGATTCGGTCGTGCGGCGAATCTACCACCTCGATCGCGGATACGACCGGTTGGAGTACAAGCTGAAAGATCTGGGGGCCGCGATTCTGCGCACGGTCGATCACCCGCACAATCTGCCGGCGGGGCTGCAGGTCAGTTCGCAGGAACTGCCCCCCCAGGAAGTGCCTGGCAGCGAGTTGCGGGGGCCCAAATGGCTGCGCCGCGGCGACTTCAAGCTGGTGACGCCGGAAGAGGAATAGCGGCGGGGGTTGGCCGGGCGGGTCGGATTTCGCGCGGTGGGACAGACACGTGTCCAATCCCGGGACCGATCAGGTGGCTCCGGCCAGTTCGGCAATCGCTTCGCCCGAACTGACGATGGGAATGGGGCGGCCGGCGAAGTTCGGGATGGCCGTGTTGCGGTAATCGATCTGCAGGTGGCGGTAAATGGTCGCGAGGAAATCGCCCGTCCCCACCCGCCGTTCGATGGGGTCTTCCCCCCGGGGATCGGTCGCTCCAATAATCTGACCGGTGCGAATGCCGCCCCCGGCGAACAGCATCGTGTTGGCTCGGGGCCAGTGATCGCGCCCGGGCTGGACGACCCCGGCCTCGCGGCTGGCCACACCGCCGCCGCTGGAGGCGACATGAGAGATTCGTGGAGTGCGGCCAAATTCGCCGGTCACCACCACCAGCACCCGACGATCGAGCCCCCGGTCGTACAGGTCTTCAATCAGGGCCGACACCGCCTGGTCGAACGTGGGCATGCGGTGCTGGTAGGCTTCGAAAATGTGCTGGTTCACCGCGTGATCGTCCCAGTTCTGCACGCGGCCACACAGCGGGCCGTCGAACTCGGTGGCGACCACATCGACCCCGGCTTCGACCAGCCGCCGGGCGAGCAGGCATTGTTGGCCCCAGGCGTTGCGGCCGTAACGGTCCCGGAGGGTGATTGGTTCCTGCTCCAGGTCAAACGCCCGTTGGGCCGCGGGACTGGTCAAGAGGCCGAGGGCCTGCCGTTGGAAGCCATCGACGGCGTCCATCGTTCCCTTGAGATCGATGGTCCGGGTCAGTCGGTCCAGACTGGACTTCAGGTCCATCCGCCGGGACAGCTGGGGGAGCGCCTCCGCCGGCATGCCGATGTTGGGAACCCGGAACTCGGGAGCGCTGGGATCCCCCACCACCTTGAAGGGCTCGCAGGAGGAGCCGAGATACCCGGGGCCGGCGATTGTGAAGTTGTCGTAGGTGTCGACCGGGTTGACCGCCACATAGTTGGGGATGGCCCGGTTGGCATCCCGCCGCAGGTGGCTGACGATCGACATCCAGTCGGGGAAGACCGGGAAGAGCTTGTCGGCGGCGTCGGGATCGCCCCCCAGCACCTGCAGGGACCCGGACGGATGCCCGCCGCCGGTGTGGGCGATCGAGCGGAGCAGGGTGTACCGATCGGCACACTGCGCGAGCCGCGGTAGCAATTCGCCCACCTGGATGCCGGGGACATTGGTGTCGATGACGCCGAAGGGGCCCCGAAATTCGAGCGGGGCCTGGGGCTTGCAGTCGAACGTCTCGAGATGACTTTGACCGCCGCGCAGCCAGACCAGAATGATGGCGGTGCGCTCTGCGGAAGGGGGGGCCGCCTGGGCCCGACACCGCAGCACATCGGCCAGGGTGAGGGACGTCAGTCCTGTGAGCCCCGCGCGCAGCAACTCGCGTCGGGGGGTAGCACCACGCAGCATTCCAGCCATGACATCCGACCTGCGACTTCAGCGGACCAAACGGAAGCTCCCGGCGAACAGCGGCTGCGGAGATCGGCTCGTCTTGTCCCGAGGAGGGAACAGAGCAGCAGCGGTCTCAACTCAACGCAGTCTGGGGCACCGGCAGCAAGGCAGCATCATGACCGACGGCGGGGCGGGGCTCAATCCCACCACCACGCCGCGGAACCCGCCTGGCGATCTTCCTGGTGGAAACTCGCCTTACGGCGTTCCGAGACCGCTCCCGCCTCATCCTTGCGGTATTCCATCGTCCGCATGACCTGATCCGGGTGAATGACCACTCCGCCCCCCACCTGGGCGATAAACAGCCCGCGATTGGCCTGTTTGTAGTTGCTGATGCTGGCGATCTGCCGAGGGACCAGTTCGCGGTCGGTGGGAGCCGCCTCTTCATCGAGGAACAACCCCGGCGTCCAGCCCACCCGGGTGGGGAGGTCTTCTTTGCGGAAGAGTGCCGCCAGCACGGCGAGGTCGATGGCATTTTGCAGTTCGGCGAAGATGGGGGCGGCCGCCGCGATTTCTTCGTAGCGGTCGGTGAACTGCCGGGCGAATTTCTGGGCCGAGACATGGGTGAAAGGGGCATCGACCCGCTGGCCGGTGGGGGAGACCAATTCTTCCTGCGACATCAGCTGCACGCGTTGGCCGGCCAGCTGGAAGGCCAGCCCGTCGTCGCTGCGCACGAACGGATCGTACAGGGGGGTGAACCACCACCGCTGCAGGGAATTCTCGTTCTTCTGGACCAGATCGAGGTGGCTGCGAAATCCCTTGACCGGCGGCGGCTCGACATCGATCGACAGCCGTTTCATGCGGATATCAGCCTCGACCAGCATGCGCGCGAAGTGCGATTCGGCGGGGACCCCCGAGACCGAGATGGTCTGCAGCCCCAGAATCTCACCCAGT
>JBKDUK010000206.1:0-12395 GCA_046339535.1 Planctomycetaceae bacterium
GTGAAACCGCCACGCCCCGGACCGGTCGCAGCCAGGCTTCGTGCCTGTCCGGCCGGCGAACTTGTTCGCACTCGCTCCATGGTTCAACACTCCTGAAAAAACAACAGCAATCCAGCAGAAACCCCGAGGAAAACAAACCTCAGGGCCGGATCTGCAAAGGGGAAAACTCATTGGTGCTCGGCTTCACCGAAACGCGGAGTTCGGTGGTCCCGGGTTGTGCATAGGGGGCTGGCAGCAGATTGGGACCCGCGGTGGGTTCACCGTCGATTTCGACCAGTTTGTGCCAGACAATGGTGACCCGGTAATCTCCCTCGGGGGCACCGTCGGCCGCTCCGTACGTCGAAACCTGGAAGGTGCCATCCGCCTTGACCGTCCCCTTCGGACGAATTGTCAGGGCAGGGGAGAGGGGGTGGAAAGTCAGCAGTGCTCCTTCGGGGATCACCTCCCCAAATTTCACCTGTCCCTGTGCCGGATGGACCTCGATACGGTCCATGTCCCGCTTACCAAAGCTCAGTCCGCACCAGGCCAGCACAAACAACCCCGCCACCCCGGCAATCCACGCCGGTCGGAGCGGCAGGCTCCACGACGATCCGCCGGACCGATTGGCGGCGGGTGCCTTGCGGGGGGCTGATCGGGACGCTGCGGTGGGCTTGCTGGCCGCGGTGGTATGGCTGGTTTCTCCTCCCCGCACCCGGGTCAGATCCACGACCTCGTTCACTCCGCGCACTTGTCGGGCAAAGTGTCCCACCAATTGCCGCTCGTAATCGCCGCTTAATTCGCCCACCAGCGTGACGGTACCTTTGCGAACCGTCACCTGGACGGCTGCCTGTGAAAGGGCGGGAACTCGCTGCAACTCCCGAATGACACGATCCCGCAATTCTTCGTCCCGAGCCTCCGACTCGTCATCCTGGGCAGGAGGCTCGGGACTCTCCGTCGTCTGCCTCGAATCGTGTCGATCGGTTCCTTTGGCTGGCGACGGGGTGACCCGCTGTAGGCCTGTTTCGCGACGGGGAGCGGCCGGGGTCTGAGATGACTTCGAAAGCAGGGCGGCCAGCTCATCGATCTCGGCATCCACGGAGGCGGAATTGTCCCGGCCCAGTTGCTGAAGGTTGAGTTCGCGCGGGCTGGGTTCCTGGGAAACAGAGGGGGCCGGGCGGCTGTCGGCTGGGCGTTTGCCGGCCTTTGACCGGGAAGGATTCGAAGAGGGGGGCGACGAACTGGTCGCGGCAGACCCGAGGCTCACATTTTGTGGCGAGACAACATTCTGGCCCAGTTCCCAGGCTTCCATCCTTCCCCGCCGCGGGGCGGGTTGGTGCTGCGGAGCAGGAAGCGTCCTGCGTGGAGCGACGATTGGCTCCGTCGCCGGTCGATCGGCAGCCTGGTCTCCGGGCAGATGCGGGAGCAGTCCCTGGAACCAGGACTGCCGCCTGGGATCGGGTGGGAGGGCCGCCTGTTCGTCAGCCGCCGCACCCAGGGAATTCAGCAGGGCCTGTACTTCGGCCGGATCGACCTGGGGAGTGTCGGCAGGAAGGTGAGACGCACCGGGGACCGGGGAAGTCGGCTTCTTTCCAGCAGGTTGTGACGTGGACATGAAGGTCTCCGGGAACACAGACAAAAATCATCAGAGAGAGGGAGAGGCCCGGGCCGGGGGCCACCGCTGCAGCCGCCGGGGGACTAGAGATCCGATTTGGAAGGCGTCGGTTCGGGTTCGTAAATCACATCGAAGACACCGCCATCCCCGAAGAATTTCCCCTGGGCTTCATCCCAGCTGGCGACAAGATCCGTGATCGGGAACAGCAGGATTTCGGGAAAGTTTGCCTGGTGTCGGGCGAGAACCTCGGGATTTCGGGGGCGATAGTGATGCCGGGCGATGATCTCCTGCCCCGCCGGTGTGTAGAGGAACTGCAGGTACGCCTCGGCCACTTTGCGGGTTCCGCGCCGGTCGACGTTGGAATCGACAACGGCGACCGGCGGCTCGGCAAGGATGCTTTGCTTCGGATAGACAATCTCCAGTTCGCCAGCCGACTCTGCCACTTCGAGGTGAGCTTCGTTTTCCCACGTCAGATGGACATCGCCGATCCCCTTTTGGGCGAACGTTGTGGTGGCTCCCCGGGCCCCGGTGTCGAGAACCGGAACCTGGCGATAGAGCGTCGTGACGAACTGGCGGGCCGCCGACTCATCGCCGCCGCTCTTGAGAACACTGCCCCACGCGGCCAGAAACGCCAGCTTGCCGTTGCCCGACGTCTTGGGATTGGGGGTGATAACCGCAACGCCCGGCTGAATCAGATCGTTCCAGTCAGCAATCTTCTTGGGATTTCCTTTCCGGACCACAAAGACGATCGTGGACAGGTAGGGGCTGCTTCCATGCGGAAACGATTGATCCCAGTCCTCTTTCAGCAGCCCCTTCTTGTGAATCGCATCGGTATCGGTCCAGAGGGCCAGGGTCACGACGTCGGCTTCCAGGCCGTCGATCACCGCGCGGGCCTGAGTGCTGGACCCTCCGTGCGACTGCTTGATTTTGACGTTTCCGCCGCTCTGGCTTTGCCAGTTCAGGATGAACTCGGAGTTCAATTCCTTCCAGAGTTCACGCGTGGGGTCATACGAAACGTTCAAGAGTTCGCTGACCGTCTCGGAACCGCCCGAGCCTCCCACACCTGGTGAATCGGAAGACGCGGAGGGAGCGCAGCCCACCGTCGCCAGCAGAACAGTCAACAGAGTCCCAGCAATTGACAACCGTGTCATGAGTCACCAGAAATTAACCACGACCTTGTGGGTAGTATATTGACGCAGAAGAAAAGGGGGCGTCAACACGACCTGCGATTTGCCCGCTGGGCCAACCACAACCACGAACCATGAGCCTGTCCCCAGACAGGCAATCCATCAACGCAGAAGCGATCGGCAGGGGAGTCCCCACCGCATCGAGACCATGTCAGATCCTGATCGGGTGCAACCCCTCCCAGGTCAAATCCCGTCACCCATGACGAACTCCCGGGAGAAGACCTCCTCGTGAGTGACGGCGGGCTGTTGATAGACTGAGGCGAGTGTCGCCTGGTCCATCATCCGGGAAACGTAGTTGCGAACATCCAGCATGATTCGTCGGAACCGGCACTTCCCCTCCTGCGAACACGGCTCGAAATGAGACGTTGAGACACAGGAAATGGGAGCCAGAATTCCGTCGAAGTAACGCACGACTTCACCCATGGTGATCGCCGTGGCCGGTTTCGCCAGCAAAAACCCTCCATCCCGGCCAGGCACGCTTTGAACCCAGCCCTGAGACTTGAGTTCGAGCATGATCTGCTCCAGAAAGCGACGAGGGATGTCGTTCGACTCGGCCAACTCCCGCACTGAAACAGGCCGTTCATTCTGGTTCGCAACCAGGCTGAACAGGGCCCGCAGGGCGTAGTCGGATTTCCGCGACAGTTTCATCGGATGGCGTCCGGTAGGAACTGAATCAAATCACGACTCAGAAGGTGATATAATAGCGTCTGACGCAGACGACGCAAGACACAAATTGAAAATTCTCACGCCATGGGGTTCCTTTGCAGGCCGGGGATCGCCAGCATCGAGGCACGCCACATGGGCTCCCGCATTTCAACGACCGAAAGAGAGGGGGGGGGCCGGGGCGTCAATCCGCATGTTCTTGTGCTGCTGGTTTGATGCTCTCCCCGGGCATTTCCGTGAGCAGATTTACTTCGAGGGAGCGGGCTCGGTCTTGACTCGCGCCTCCCGGATCTTCTCAATCAGCTTCTGGTCCAGCTCTTTCAAACCCTCGTCGTTATTGATTGTGTACAAACCGGAGTGATAGTGGGCGATCTTTCCATCCGCTCCAATCACCACCCAGAGAGGGAGTTTGGCGTTCGATTCCCGCGGGTCACCAAATCGCTTGAGCAGCTTGCCATCGTCCCCGGCCAGCGGGTAGCTCAGATTCATAAAACTCTTGAGCCGGCCGACTGACTTGGCTGCCGTCAGAGCCGTCTGTTCCTGGCCAAACCGTTCGTCGACGGCCACCCCGAAAATCTTCACCCCCAATTTCCGCCGTTTGTCATGGAGAAAGTCGAGAAATCCAATCTGGCCGTACGGTTCGACCAGCGGTTCGGCCTGGTATTCCCAGAAATGCAGGACGACGACCTGCCCCTTGAGGTCGTCCGATGAGATCTGCTGCTTGTCGAGGAGGGACAATTCAAAGGAGGGGGCTGCCTTCCCGACGAATTTCTGTTTGAGCCGTTCGACGTCACTGGACCGGTCCGACTGACCGCGGAGGTCGCTGGAAATCGCCGTCACAAGGCCGCTCCAGGGAGTGTCGGCAGACAGCGTCTTCAATTCCGGAAGGGTTTTGGCCACGAGTTTGAGCTGGCTGTCGCTGAGCTCGGGGCGGAACTCCTGGGGCTGACGCTGCAGTTGCAACTGAAGGTCGATCATCCTGGTGTAAAACGCCTGGTGACGTTCCAGATCGGCAGTGGAAACCGGCTCAAATTCCTCCAATTGGAGAGTCAGCCGATGCTCGTCACCCTGGCCGACGAAGACCTTTTCCTCAAGTGCCACCAGCAGGGGGGCGTCCTTGAGGACCCACACGGACCGCTTCTTGCCGAAGCCCGTGGTCACCTGCAACTGCCAGCAGTCGCGATCCTGTTTCCGGACCGCTTCCTGGACTTCCCACGACTCTTTCCCCTGCATCCATTGGGCTCCCCCCATCAATTTCGGAAAGAAGTCGACCACCGGGAGGGGGAAGCCGATCACGGTCGGCGTTCCCTCATAGTCATAGAGCAGCCGCGGAGGGGTTCCCCCCGCGGCGGACCAGTCTTTATCGAGGGTGACCTGGCCGAACCGCTCGGGCCAGGACCAGCTTCCCGCGCCACGTTCGGTGAGGAACCAAGTGAGCTCACGTCCCGATTCGGTCGGCCGAACCAGTCCGAAGAGAGTGAACCTTTTGACAGGGCTGCCTTCGCCGTTGCGGACTCCGGAAAGCAAGGTCCCTGAATAGCGAACCGATGCCGCGGGAGCTTCGTCCAGGGGGCTGGCGCTGCAGGTGGCACAGGTCAACAGGAGCACGAGAGAAGTCATGGCGCGGTTTCCCAAAAACTAAACGGGAAAGGAGGCGAGTGGGAAGGGGGGGGGCAGGGGGGGGCGACGGAGGCAGAGTGTGCAGCCGGACTCGATCGGCTGTCGGGGGCTGCTGGTGGCGAAGAGAGTAGCAAAATGCCGGTTGGAGGGATACTGCGCGAAACACAAAAGCCGTTGACACTGTTGGTTGCGCCACTTAACCTTACGTTAGCGGCAGGGGGAATTGTCCTGCACTGAAGGACAGTTGGCCCCCAAACTCTTTTGGTTGCCAGTCTGCACACATGTCACTGCCTTCTTGGTCATCTTACGGTGCTCGCCGCTGGGCCTGGGCAGGGGTCAGCTTGTTGATATTTGCTGGTCTGGGGCGGGGCACGCTCTGGGGACAGGCAACTCCCCAGGAAGAGGGGGACAATCAGAAAGCGGCGGCACCTTTGCAGCAGGTGATTGTCCGCCGCGAGGCCGTGCAGTTGTTGCCACCCGATGGATATCGCGTTCGATTGTCTCTTGAGTCGGCCAAAGGTGTCGATCTCGTCGCGCCCAGTGATGGCATTGTGAGGGTGATTTCCGCACGCGAAGGGGAGGCAGTTCGGGAGAAAACCGAAGTGATCCGCCTCGATGACACGCGGCAGCAATTGGTCGTCCGCCGTGCCAAAGCGAGGTTGAAGGCCGCCCAGGCCGAGAAGCAGCGGGCCGACTCGGGCTCGATTGCGATTGCCGAAGCCCGGGTTGAAGAGGCCGAAGCCGATGTCGCCCTGGCGGTCCACGATGCGGACCAGGCGGTTGTCCGAACTCCGTTCGGGGGAACTCTGGAGCGGTTGCGGGTGGTGGAGGGGGAGTTTGTGAAGGCGGGGCAGAAACTGGCCCGCCTGGTCGATTCCAGCCAACTGCAGGTGGAGGCTCCCGTGGACCGGTCCATGGTGCAGGTCGGGGGGCAATTGGAGATCCAGGTGGAGGGGAGCGCCATCGTTGCCAAGGTGCTGGGCCTACTGCCGCTGGAGGAGCGTTTCTCCGCAGTCAGCCAACTGGTTGAGTCTCCGGCCCAGGCGGTGCTGCTGATTGAGAATGGAACCGGGAAGCTGCGGCCGGGGCAGACCGTCCAGTCGCTGTTGCTGCCTCGCGATCCGGTCACTGCGGTGAGTGTGGCTGCGGTGGGCAATCAGCCGGATGGAACCCGGCGGGTGCAGGTCTTGCGGGATGGCGTGGTGCGCAATCTTCCCGTGCAGGTCCATGGACGTGCCGGGGGAGACGCGGTGTTTGTCTCGGGGCGATTCGGGGCGACGGACGAGGTGATCGTGGCGACCACTCGGGAATTGGCCGATGGTACCCCTTTGAGGGCCCTGACCGGGACGGAGACCGCGGCGGGAGCGAAGCCCGGGGCGGAGGCCACCAGGAAGAAAAAGCCCAACACAACCAACAGCGGTTTTTGACCGCGAGGGATTGAACATGGCCACGGCATCTGGAGCAGGAGCGGGCAAAGACAAAGACAAGAAAGACGCGGCCGATCAGTCGATGATTGGCGCGTACAAGATTGTCTCGTTCATCGCCGGTGGAAAGAACAGCCAGGTCTGGGAGGTCCAGGCGGCGGATGGGCAGAAGCGGATCGCCTTGAAGCAACTGACCGGGGAGGCGATGAAAGACGCCGAGCAGGTCGCGGCCATGAAGAACGAGTTCGCCGTCGGCAAGCAACTCGAGCACCCGAACATCATCAAGTATTTCGATGGTCACTGGGGGACGATGTTCAAGAAGGAGGCGTACTTCACGATGGAGCTGTTCAACGCTCCCAATCTGAAGGCGCAGCTGTTCAACAATCTCACGTCGGTGCAGGTCCGTCTGCGGCGGATTGTCGAGTCGGCCGCGATGGCCTATCAGCATCTGCATGACAAGGGCTTCATCAACCGCGACATCAAGCCCGACAACCTGCTGGTGAACAAGTCGGGTGAGCTGAAAGTGATCGACATGTCGCTGGCGGGCAAGCCGGCGGGGGCGTTGGCCAAGGTATTCGCTCCCAAGTCGAAGACCGCCAAGGGAACCCGGTCCTACATGGCTCCCGAGCAGATCATGCGGAAGCCGCTGTCCTTCCAGGTGGACCTGTATTCGTTTGGGGTCATGCTGTTCGAGATGCTGACCGGCAACCCCCCTTTCGCCGGTTCGACCCCCAATGATTTGTTGATGCGTCACATCCAGGATCCGGCTCCGCCCCCCTCGATGATCAACACCAACGTGACCGAGGAGATGGACCGTATCGTGTTGCGGCTGCTGGCCAAAAAACCTGATCAGCGGCACAAGTCGTTCAATGAATTCCTGGCGGAGTTCCGTCGCGTGAACCCCTGGAAGGAAGAAGTTGTTGAAAAACGCGAACTGACCGAAAAAGAAAAAGCCGAACAGGAGGTGGGGCAAAACCTCGGGGAACGTCTCGACAGCCGCACGGATGCCATGCGGACCATGTTGGGGATCGCGGCTCCCAAAAAGGCGACCCCCGCCCCGAGCGCCGCTCCCGAGAAGAAGCCCCAGCCCGCTCCCGCCAATCCGGCCGCAGCGCGGCCGGCAGTCCCGGTGCCGGCCGCCCCTGCGGCGGCGTTCCCCCAGGGGATGTATCCCGGAGGCTTTGTCCCGGGCCAGTTCGCTCCCGGTCAAATGTATCCCGGCCAGTTTCCACCCGGCCAGTTTCCACCCGGTCAGTTTCCACCCGGTCAGTTTCCCCAGGGGATGATGCCTCCTCCAGGGTACTACCCGGCCCAGCCCCCCTACCCGGGTATGCCTGCACCCTGGGTGGGCGTTCCGGGGCAGGCGCCGGCAGGTGCGGTTCCCGCCGGCGGCGGAGCGCCAACGCAACCGGTTCCCCCGGGGTCCGTGCGCCCGCCGCAGGTACCCGTCTCTCCGGCGGTCGCCCGTCCCGTGGTTCCAGGCACTCCTGTCGTTCCAGGGACGCCGGCGGCTCCCAAGCCGGCGTCGGCTGTCCCGGCGAAGCCCCCAGTGCCTCCACCGGCCCCGAAAAAGCCTGCGGTTTCTCCAGCGGCCAACCAGATGAAGATCGACGATCTGCTGGGGTTCGACGATCTGCCCTCCGCCTGACACGGGAGCAGGGTCCGATCCCGCCCCCACGTGGTTTGTGCACCGCGTCTCATTCACCGGAGCGATTTCTCCGGTCTGTTTCCTCTTTTTCTCCTGTGACCGATGCCTCCGCAGTATCGACTCCCCTTCGAAAAACCTCTGGTCGTGCTGGAGGACCGTCTCGCCGAACTCGAGCGGATTCCCGATCCTGATTTTTCCATCCGCGACCAGATCCGCACGACGCGGCTCGAGCTGAACCGGTTGCGGCGGGAGGTCTTCGAAAAGCTGGATGCCGCAGCGATCGTGCAGGTGGCCCGGCATCCCGACCGTCCCCATGCCAGTGACTATCTGGAACTGGTCTTCGACGAGTTCGTGGAACTGCATGGGGATCGCTCGTACGGTGACGATCCGGCGATCCTCTCGGGGTTCGCCAAGCTGGAAGACCGGCGGGTGATGTTCATCGGCCAGCAGAAGGGGCATACCCTGAAGGATCGCGAACGGACGGGGAATGGCTCGCCTCATCCTGAGGGGTACCGCAAGGCGCTTCTGCGGATGCAGATGGCGGCCAAATACAAACTGCCCGTGATCTGCATGATTGACACTCCGGGCGCGTCTCCCGACATGGGAGCCGAGGAGCGGGGCCAGGCGTACCAGATTGCCCTGAACCTGCGCGAGATGTCGCGCGTCGAAACGCCGATCGCCTGTGTGGTGATCGGGGAAGGGGGTTCGGGTGGGGCCCTGGGAATTGGCATCGGCGATCACATCGCGATGCTGCAGCACGCCTACTACTCGGTGATCAGTCCGGAAGGGTGTGCCGGGATCCTGTGGAAGGATCGCAAGCACGCCGACAAGGCGGCGCGTGCCTTGAGGCTGACGAGTTCGGATCTGTTGCGGCTGGGGGTGATTGACGAGGTGATTCCGGAACCGCTGGGCGCGGCACATCGGGACCATCGGGCAACCGCCGTCCTGCTGAAGGGGGCTTTGCAGCGGATCCTGCGGGATCTGTCGCAGATTCCCCGGGGCGAGTTGCTGGCCCGCCGCTACGGCAAGTTCCGGCGGATGGGGGTGTTCGAAGAGGTGGTGGCATGAGGGGTGGCGGCACTTCGGCGGGCCCAGGAGAGAACTGCGGAATTCCGCAGGGAAACGCCAGAAACAGGAAGTACGCAACGTCCGATAATGTCTGTTATGTTTCTCTTGGGAGAGCCTGATTTTGGACTCTGGCGATGCTCCCGTTCCTCTCGCCCGCACTCCCCCCAAGACGTGGCCCGTCGTGCTTGGGCTGCTGGTCATCGCGGCCTCGCTCGGACTGCAGATCTGGTTTCCACGCCTCGACTCGTCCGAACTCAATGACACCTGGAATGTCGATTTCGGGGGCCGCAATGCGATCTACCAGGTCCCCGAGCGCCGCTGGTCCCAGGTCTCCCGCAATCTCGTCCCCCTGTCACGCTCCGCGAAATCGCTGGCCACCGACGGCACACTCTGCATCCTCGGGCCCGCCCGGCCCCCCAGTGACGCGGAATGGAAAGAGCTCCTCGACTGGGTCGGACGCGGTGGCCGTTTGCTGTTTGCTCCCCCCTGGAAGAATCCCGAGGTCGAGATCCCTGCGTTGCGGCTGCACACCGCCGCCTTCGAGAAGCCTGTCGCCTCCCGTGGAACGCCGCTGGGCCAGCCCCAGCCCAATGCCGGCCCGCCCCCCAATCCGGTTCCCGAGTTGATTCCCGGACAGGTTCCGCCGCCCCCCCCGGTCGCGGCACCCCCGGCCCAGAGCGCCGCTCCCGCCTCCGACACCAGCTCCGCAGATCCGGTTGCCTCTGACACTGCCGCCCCAGACGCGGTCGCCGCCAAGGGGGGCGCAGCCGGGATTTTTCCACTCCAGGGAATCGATTGGCAGACGCAGGCCGAAGTCTTCTGTCGGGGGCCCAACGACGTGCTGCTGCGCACGTCTCAGGGAGTGCAGGGGGTCGAACTGCAACATGGCCGTGGTCGGATCATCGTGCTGGCCAGCGACCATCTCTTTTCCAACCGCTCGCTGAATGATGACCCGACACGGCGGGCCGGAATCCTGGCGGTAAAGCTGTTGCAGCGGCTGGCCTCTTCCGACACCGCCCTGGTCTTTGACGAATCGCTGAATGCCAGTGGGCAGCCGCAGGTCGTGGGGTTGCTGTTGAATCACTGGCTGCGACCGGTGACGCTGCAGGTGGTGACCCTGCTGCTGTTGTTCGGTTGGGCGGGGTCGCAGCGGTTCGGCAGTCCGTTGCCACCGGGTCAGCCTCCCCGGCACAGCCTCGTCGAACACACCGATGCCTTGGGGAATCTGTATTGGCGCTCGCGCAATGGCCTGGTGCCGTTGCAGGCGTATCTGGAAAGGTTGCTCACGGAACTGAGGCTCGGGCGGGATGCAGAGCGGTTGCCGCGGAGGATCGATCACCTCGCGGCCACCACCGGATTGCAGCCCGTCGAGATCGAGGCCCGGATCCGTCAGGCTCGTGAAGCGGTCTCGCGACGCGCCGTGCGCCACACCGATGCGGCTCGGCTCATCCGGCTGCTTTCCGAACTGCGGCCACGAACCCCGGATGGGCATGCCTCGCAGCAGGCGTCCCCCGGTTCTGCCCCGGCCATCTGAGCTGTGACCGTTCCCGCGATCATACGGTTTGTTTTTTCTTTTTGTCCTGTCCGAGAACCTCTTTCCCTGCCAGCATGTCACAACCCATTCGCATTGCCATCATCGGGGCCGGCGCGGTCGCCGACTATCATCATGTTCCCGGGATTCGCCTTGACCCCCGAGCCCGGCTTGTGGCGGCCTGTGATCCCAACGAAGCCCTGTTGAACAAGCGGATCTCCGATTGGGGGATCAAGCGGATCACCACCGATTATCGGGAAATCGCCCGTGATCCCGAGATCGATGCAGTCATCATCTGCACTCCCAATGACACGCATCACCCCCTCGCCCTCGCCTGTCTGGAAGGGGGCAAACATGTGATGTGCGAGAAGCCCCTGGGCTTGAATTACCAGGAGTCACTCGACATGTACCGGGCGGCAGAGAGCCGCGGGCTGCGGCATATGACAGCCTTCACCTACCGCTTCGCACCGTCGATGCGTTACCTGCGCCACCTGCTGTATACGGGGGCGCTGGGGACACCCAGGCATTTCCGCAGCCAGCGGTTTCTCGACTGGCCAGAGACGAGTTGGGGATGGCGGCAGTACAAGAAGAACGCCGGGGCGGGTGATCTGTTCGACATGACCATCCACCGGATCGACTACGCGCAGGACCTGATGGGGCGGATGACTTCAATCACCGGCGCGGTGGCCCAGTTCGTCCCCCGCGACAAGACCCCCCAGGGCGCACCCTGTCCCCCCTCCGAGGTCGATGACTGGTCAGCGTTGATTTGCCTGTTCGAGCGGGGGGGCGTGGGAGTCCTCGAGGGAACGACGCTTGCCAAAGGATACCACTATGACGGGTTCGGGCACGACTGGGCCGAGGTCAACGGCAGCGAAGCGTCGGCGGTCTACCAGTTGAAGGAACCGAACACCATTCTGCTGGGACGTCATGGTCAGTCGCTCGAGAAAGTCGAGGTGCCGCGCGAGTTTCTGGTCTGGCCCGGGAGCCCGCGCAATCCCGCGGATGGGGTCCCCAGCACCGTGTTCCGGTACGATCTCGCCTGGGAGTTTGTCTCAGGAATTGTCGAAGGTCGGGATTGTGTTCCCGGGTTCGATCATGGTGCCTCGGCCCAGGCGGTCGCGGATGCCGTGTTGGAATCATTCGACAAGCGGACCTGGATTCCCATTCCCCCGACGACCTGAGAACCGGGTTGGTGAAACGGTCTGGAAGGCGGGGTGCCGAACCGGCTCGGCACTCCGCCCTTCACCGCTGTGACTGGTGTCGGATGTCACGTCGACATCCGACATGCTGTTCCTGAATCTGTAAGAGGGCTCCCTGTGAATTCCGAAGAGTTGCGAAACCGTCAGGCTCCGCTGAAGGCCCGATACAAAGACGAACCGCAGGCTGCGTTTCAGACACTAAGGGCCGAGGGGACGCTGAACGTGGCCGGACTGTCGTGCGCTGTGCCGACACCAGGCCCGCTGGCCTTGGCTGGCCTGCATCCGGCCGCTGGGGGGGATGGAACGTTCGCCTGCTCGGGAGACATGCTGCTGCAGGCCCTGGCGGGATGCGCGGGGGTTACCGTGTTGGCGGTGGCGACCGCGACCTCATAACCCCCCTGGATCAGTCGGTTCTCGAGAATCTTCGCCTGGATCCGGCTGTCTTCAGCGATCAGGGCGTATGG
>JBKDUK010000207.1:0-12162 GCA_046339535.1 Planctomycetaceae bacterium
GCGGGCCGCCTGCCGTCCGAGCTGCTGATGCAGCGCGGCCGACTCGGGCCCGAGTTCCAGCATGTCGCCGCAGATCAGCAGCCGTTGACCATCGGTGGGCCAGTCCCGCAGCAGTTCGCAGGCGGCCTGCATCGCGAGGGGGCTGGCGTTGTAGCTGTCGTCGATGATGGTCCAGGAGCCGATTGGCTCGACCCGGCAGCGGCTGTCGGGCGACTGGAACTGGTCGAAGCCTTCCTGGATTTCCGCAGTGGTCAGCCCGATCTCGCGGGCGACGGCGAGAGCCGCGAGGGCACTGGTCAGCTGGTGCCGTCCCGTCGCTGCCAGTTGAAACCGGTCCCCCCGCACCGTGAACCGCAGGCGGCCCGGGCGAAACTCGACCTCTTCCGCGACAATGTCGTTCCCGGGATGCTCGCCAAACAGCCGGACGGCACACGTCGCCTGACGGGCCCGGTCGCGCATCCGCGGGTCGTCTCCCCCCACTGCGGCGAACCCCGTGCAGGGAAGGGCGTCGACCAATTCGAATTTCCCTTCGTAGATCGCGTCGAGCGAGCCGAAGCTCTCGAGATGCGCGGGCCCGATTCGGGTCAGCACGCCCACCTCCGGTGCGGCGATATCGCACCGGGCGCGGATGTCTCCGCGGCGGGCCGCTCCCATCTCGAGGACGGCAAACTCGTGTTCGCTGCCGAGCTCGAGCAGGCTGAGCGGCAGCCCGATCTCGTTGTTGAAGTTCTTGCGGCTGCGGAGCCCGGCATGGCCGCTCGACAGCACCGTATAGAGCATCTCGCGGGTGGTGGTCTTGCCGACGCTCCCCGTGACGCCAATCACCAGGGCATCCTGTTGGCGGCGGTACCACGCGGCCAGCCGCTGCAGGGCGGGCAGCGTCTGCTCGACGACCAACCGCGGTCCCTCGATGTGGGGGGCGTGTTCGGCATCGACAACCGCGGCCACGGCCCCGGCGGTCAGAGCCTGCGCGACAAAGCGGTGACTGTTGTGCTGTTCCCCCTGCAGGGCCCAGAACAGATCCCCGGGACGCACTTCGCGCGAGTCGATGCAGACCCGGCGGGCCAACAGCTCACCGGCGCCACCCAGCAGGGTCGCGTCGAGCGGTTCGGCCAGCGTGTGCAGGGGAAGAGGGTCCATGACAGTGGTCTACGGGTGGCTCAGCGAAGAGCCGAGTGATGTGGATTGGGGAGTGTGGATCGCGACATACCGTTCCCGCAGGCATTCGAGCGCGACCTCGCGGTCGTCGAAGTGCAGGCGTTGGGTGCCGATGATCTGTTCGGTCTCGTGCCCCTTGCCGGCGATCAGCACGAGGTCTTCGGGGCCGGCGTGCTGCAGGGCCCAGCGAATCGCCTGGCGGCGGTCGGGTTCGATGAAGGGACGGCGGGAGGTGCCCGCCATCCCGCCGGCAATCTGTTCGATGATGGCCGCGGGATCTTCGGAGCGCGGGTTGTCACTGGTGACCACGGGAAGGTCGGCCCCGTCGGCCACCGCCCGGCCCATGAGGGGGCGTTTGGCCTGGTCGCGGTCGCCGCCGGCACCAAACACGCAGATCAGCCGTCCCGCCACCAGCGGCCGCAGGGCCGCGAGGCAGTTCCGCAGCCCGTCGGGGGTGTGGGCGTAATCGACGTAGACCGGGAAGGGCTGCCCGGCTTCCAGCCGTTCGCAGCGCCCGGGAACTCCCCGGAAGTGCGGCAGACCGCGCTGCACCGCCGCGAGATCGAGATCGAGCGTATGAGCCACCGCAATCGCGGCGAGGCAGTTCGAAATGTTGTAGTCTCCCACCAGCGTCGTGCGGAAGTCGCGGGTCCACCCGGGGGCGGACACACGAAAACTGGTTCCGGCCGGTGTGATGTCGAGCAAGTCGGCGTGGAAATCGGCCGGCTGCCGCAGACTGTAGGTCAGACATTGCCGGGGGGCCGCCGCGAGGCATGAGCGGGACCCCTCGTCGTCGAGGTTGACGATCGCCCAGCCGGCGGGCTTCAGCAGGGTGAAGATCTTCTGCTTGGCGGCGCGATAGGCCTCGAAGCTGCCGTGGTAGTCGAGATGGTCGTGGGTGATGTTGGTCAGGACGGCGGCGTCCAGCAGGTTTCCCGCGAGCCGTTTCTGGTCGAGGGCGTGGCTCGACACTTCGAGGGCGGCACACGTGGTGCGCTGCGTCACCATCGCTCCCAGCCATTCATTGAGGGTGGCCGGGTCGGGAGTGGTCAGCCGGGCGGGCAGCGAGTTGACGCCATCGTGGTATTCGATCGTGCCCAAAAGCCCCGCCTGATGGCCGGCGGCCCGCAACAGGGCCCGGATCAGCCAGGTGGTGGTGGTCTTGCCGTTCGTCCCCGTGACCCCCGCCAGGGCGAGGTACCGGCTGGGATGGGCGGTGAGGGCCTCGCACAACTCGGCATACGCCCGCCGGACATCGGGGACGATGCACTGCGGCACATGCACGCCAGGCTGGGGCCGGTCGGTCAGCAGGGCGGTGGCACCGCGCGACAGGGCATCGGCGATGTACCCGGCACCATCCTGGCGGCTGCCGCGGATGATGGCGAAGACCGAGTTCGGCTGACAGAGGTCGCTGCGATCGGTGGCGTGGGCCGCGAAGATTCCTGTTCCCCCCACGAAGCTGGCGTGGGGAAACAACCGGCGCAGATCGACGGTGACCTGGCCGTGCGGCAGGTCGAAGCGGCGAAACGCGGGGTGGGGAATCATGGGAAGGCTGGGCAACCGGGGTCGTCAGGAGAAAATCAGCGCTGTGACGGGGGGCGTCCATGCTCCGTCACAGCGCACGCAGTTCGATTCCCGGCCCATGCGGAGGGGAGTGCCGTTGGAGTCCTTTCCAAGCAGCAGATGGGCCGAATCTGGGAACCGAGGGAGGAAGTCGGGAGGGAGGGGGGCGAGTCGCGGGGGAGTGCGATTCGGGGGTTCGGGGCGGCGGGAAGTGCCGCGGTCGAAGTGGCGGGCATTCTGTTGATTTACCGGAAACCGTCAATCACTGTTTTGACTTTTTTCCCGCGGATTTGTAAGGCTTACAAAGGATTTCCCGTCTCTCGTCCCCTCCCGGTTGCGGAATGAATTACTACGCGCATGGGGTTCGCTGGATGGACCGCCCCTGGTATGCGGCGGGAACCGCCGTCCCCGACTGGCTGTCGGTGGTCGATCGCCAGGTGCGGGTGCGCTCGAAGACCACCCGCCGATACCTCGAGACCGCCGAGGGGCATGAGGCCGAGCTGGCCCGCGGCATCCTGCAGCACCTTGAAGATGACGACTGGTTCCACCGCACACAGGCGTTTGCGATTGTCTCGGACCGGCTGACGCGCGAGTTCCGCCAGGCACTCCCCGACGACGACGGTCCGCGCCCCCACTTCCTGGGGCACATCGTCACCGAACTCGTGCTCGATGCCGTCTTGATCGCCCGCGATCCCCCCCGGCTCGAACAGTACTACGCGGTGTTTGACCAGGTCGATCCGCAGGTGATCGAGGCCACGGTGGGGGCGATCGCGGGGAAGCCTGCGGCGGGGCTGGCGTGGTTTGTGACCGCCTTTCGCCACGAGCGGTTTTTGTCGGACTATGTCGATTCGCGGCGGTTGCTGCGTCGGTTGAACCAGGTGATGCAACGCGTCAAACTGGACCCGCTTCCCGACCATGTTCAGGAGGTGCTGGACCGTGCCCGCCCCCTGATCGAAACCGAGGCCCCGCGTCTGCTGGGGGGCTTCCCTCCACAGTCGCTCGATCTGCTCGCCCCTCTCGCCGACGCCCAACTTGCCGATGGAGTCTCTCCCTCATGATCTACGGCCTGAACCTGCTGCTCTGGACGACCGAGGTCAACGAAACACACTTCCCGCTGCTGGACGACATTCGCCGCTGGGGCTACGACGCGGTGGAGATTCCGGTCTTTAACCTCGACCCCGCACTGCACCGCCGGGTGGGGGCCCATCTCGACGGGCAGGGGCTGAAGCGTTCGGCGGTCACCGTCTGCGCGGAAGAGGTGAACCCCATCGACCCCTCCCCCACCGTCCGCCTCGCCGCCCGCGACTATCTCATGCGGGTGGTTGATGCCTGCCAGGCTGGAGGAATCGAAAAGCTGGTCGGGCCCATCCATTCGGCGATCGGCAAGTTCAGCGGCTCCGGCCCCACTCCGCAAGAACTCGCCTGGGCGCGCGAGACCCTCCTGGCTGTCGCCAACCATGCCCAGCAGGCGGGGGTCATGCTGGTTTTCGAATACCTCAACCGCTTCGAGTGCTACCTGGCGACCAGTGCCGCCCAAGCGGCGCAGTTTGTGCGCGAGGTCGATCATCCGAACCTGCGGATGATGTACGACACCTTCCACGCGAACATCGAAGAGAAGTGCGTCGCGACAGCCATCCGCGACTGTGCCGACGTCTGCGTGCACGTGCACATCTCCGAAAACGACCGTTCGACCCCGGGCGAGGGGCACGTCGACTGGGAAACGACGTTCCGCACGCTGAAAGAAACCGGCTACGACGACTGGCTGGTGATCGAGGCGTTTGGGCTGGCCCTGCCGGCCATCGCCGCCGCCACCAAAATCTGGCGGCGGATGTTCCCCAATGAAGAACACCTGGCCCGCCGGGGTCTGGCCTTCATGAAGCAGCACTGGGAAGGGACAACCACCGCCCGCCGCTGAGCGGTGCCCGGCACCTTCGCGCCGTCCCCCCAACCACCGGGGCGACCCCGCCCCCTCCAGGCTGTGTCGTCCCCTTCCCTTCCCAGGTTTCCCTCCTTCACCCTCCCTCTCTCCCTCTCCGAGAGTGCCATGCCTGCCCATCGTGTCGTGCGTCTGCTTGAGTGTTGTGCCTGGTTGCTGCTGCTGCCTCTCGCGAGCCGGGGCTGGTCGCAAAGCGGCGCCCCCTTGCCGGGAACGAAGAAGCTCGAGCTCGACAAGCCGCTCGACGAAGTGATGGTCGATGGCATCGACCGGTTTGCGTTGCGGGAGATTGCCGAGGGGGTGGCGAAGCGGGCCGCGTTGTGGAAGCGCGACTACTCCAGCCCCGCAGCATACGAACAGAGCATCGCGGCCAACCGCGAACACCTGCGGGAGATTCTGGGGGCGGTCGACCCCCGGCCGACGGCGGCCGGGCTGCAGCAGGTGGTTGTGGGGGGGCATCTGACCAAGAGCCAGGGGGCCAACTTCACCGCGATTCCCATTCGTTGGCCCGCGCTGGACGGGGTGTATGCCGAGGGACTGCTGCTGGAACCCGTCGGGACGCCGGTCGCCCGCGTGATCTGCCTGCCCGATGCCGACTGGACCCCCGAGGCGTTCGCGGGGCTGGTCGACGGGGTGCCCGTCGAATCGCAACTGGCCCGCCGGCTGGCCGAGCAGCGGTGCCAGGTGCTGGTCCCCACTCTGATTGACCGGTCCGACGAGTTCTCGGGACATCCCGATGTCCGCTATACCAATCAGCCGCATCGCGAGTTCATCTACCGTCAGGCCTTCGAAATGGGCCGGCATATCATCGGCTACGAAGTGCAGAAGGTGCTGGCGGGGGTCGATCAGTTGGCCCTGCTGAACGAACGGCAAAAGCTGCCGGTGGCGGTGGCCGGGATTGGTGAAGGAGGTTTGGTCGCGCTCTACAGTGCGGCCCTCGACACGCGCATCGACGCGACGCTGGTCAGCGGCTACTTCGGACCGCGCGAGGGGCTGTGGGCCGAGCCGATCTATCGCAACGTCTGGGCCTTGCTGAAGGAATTCGGCGATGCCGACCTGGCCAGCCTGGTCGCTCCGCGCGGGTTGGTGATCGAGGCCGCCCCCGTACCGGAAGTGGCGGGACCCCCGGCTCCCCGGCAGGGACGCAGCGGTGGGGCCGCTCCCGGAAAGATTGTGACCCCCGCCACGACCGCGGTGCTGGCGGAAGCGGGCCGGGCGCAGACCCATTTCGACCAGTTGCAGCGTCCCGCCCAGTTGGTGGTGGTGGCCCACAACCCGGCCATCTCCTCTCCGGCGGGGTCGCAACATGCAGTGGCCAAATTGCTGGAGCTGGTGGGGGTGATGGCCGAGGCGTACGGCCTCAGCCCGGAACGGCCAAAGTTCGACGCCACCGGATACGACCCGGTCGCCCGGATGAAGCGGCAGGTCGGGCAGATGGTCGACTTCACCCAGAAGCTGCTGCGGCGCAGTGCCCGGGTGCGCGATGGCGTGTGGAGCAAGGCGAGCCGCAAGTCGCTCGAAGAGTGGAACAACACGGTCGAGCCGTACCGCGACATGGTCTACGACCAGTTGATTGGCCGGCTGCCCCCCAGCACGCTCCCCCTGAATGCCCGCAGCCGGCAGGTGCTGGATGAGCCCGGCTTCACCGGCTACGAGGTGGTATTGGATGTCTACCCCGATGTGATTGCCGGGGGGATTCTGCTGCTGCCCAAGGATCTGCGGGGGGATGAGAAGCGTCCGGTGGTGGTCTGCCAGCACGGGCTGGAGGGAGTGCCGATGGACACGATCAGCAAGACGGTGCAGGGATTCCAGTATTACTCGGCGTTCGCGGCCGAGCTGGCCAACCGCGGCTTCATCACCTACGCCCCGCAGAACCCCTACCGGGGCCAGGACCGCTTCCGCACCCTGCAGCGCAAGAGCAACCCCATGCAGCGGTCGCTGTTCAGCTACATCATCCCGCAGCACCAGAAGACGATTGAGTTCCTCAAGACCCTGCCGAACACCGACCCCACCCGCATCGCGTTCTACGGGTTGAGTTACGGGGGGAAGACCGCGGTGCGGGTCCCGCCGATGGTGAAGGAGTACTGTCTCTCGATCTGCTCGGCCGACTTCAACGAGTGGGTGGTGAAGAACACCACGGTGACCGATGGGTACAGCTATGTCTTCACCGGCGAGTACGAGATCTTCGAATGGAACATGGGGCATGTCGCCAACTATGCCGAGTTGTCGTACCTGATGACCCCTCGCCCGTTCATGGTCGAGCGGGGTCATGACGACGGCGTGGCTCCCGATGAGTGGGTGGCCTGGGAGTACTCGAAGGTCCGGCGTCACTACGTGAAGCTCGGTCTGGGAGACAAGACCGAAATCGAGTTCTTCAATGGGCCGCACAAGATCAACGGGGTGCAGACCTACGACTTTCTGCACCGGCATCTGAAGTGGCCCAGAAAGTGACATCCATCACAACGGCCCCGGAGGCGCGGCACGGTTGGCCCCTGGGGCTCGACATTGGGGGGGCGAATCTCAAGGCGGCTGACGGCCGGGGGAACGCCCACAGCGAGCCCTTCCCGATGTGGCGTGAAGCGGACCGCCTGGCGGGGCGGATCGAAGCGCTGCTGGCGCGGTTTCCCGAGACGACCAGTGTCGTGGCCACGATGACGGGGGAACTGGCCGACTGCTTCGCCACCAAAGCCGAGGGGGTGACCGCGATCACCCGGGCGCTGGTGACGGCGGCCGGAGCGCGGCCCGTGCGGCTCTGGTCGATCCGCGAGGGATTTGTCTCGCCCGACCACGCGCTGCAGCACCCGTTCGATGTGGCGGCCTCGAATTGGCATGCCCTGGCGACCTGGGTGGGACGGCAGGTGCCGCTGGGTCGGTCGCTGTTGATCGACATCGGCACCACCTCCAGCGACCTCATTCCGCTGGAGGATGGCCAGTCCCGGGCGATTGGGGCCACCGATCTGGGACGGCAACTGCAGGGGGAACTGGTCTACACCGGCGCCCGGCGAACGCCGTTGTGTGCGATTCCCGGACCGGTCTTCCTGCGGGGGGTACCGCTGCACCTCGCGGCGGAACTGTTCGCCACGACGCTCGACATTCATCTGCTGCGGGGGGATGTGGCCGAGAATCCGGACGACCGCGACACGGCGAACGGGCAACCGGCGACCCGGGCCGGGGCAATCGACCGGCTGGCCCGCACCCTCTGCTGCGACCGCACCGAGCTGACGTCCGACGAGCTGCAGTCGCTGGCCGATCAACTGGCCGAGGCGCAACTGCAGCAGTTGCTGGCGGCAGTCGACCGGCAGGCGGCCCGGTGGCCGCGGGGCTGGGAGAGTGTGGTGCTGTCGGGGAGTGGGCAGTTTCTGGGGGAAGCACTCTGCAGAAGGCACCCGCTGCTGCGCACCGCCCGCCCCCTGCGTCTGGCCGACTGGCTCTCGCCCGAAATGGCCGAAAGCGCCCCGGCGCATGCTTTGGCGTGTCTGCTGCTGGAGGATGGGTGAGGGGGCGGGTGACGGTGTTGACTGGACTTTGAAAAACAACGGTCGCCCTGGGCATAAGCCTGACGCGCGACGTCAGCCGTATGCGTTACGGCGCTCTCAATGCTCGTCAAGGTGATCCGAAACAACGCCACCAGCTCGTCTCCGACCCCATCCGCCTCGTGCGGATGGTGAAGTAGGTCTGTGGCTAATAACGACTCTCGTGTGGGAGCAGGACCCCATCCAGCTCGCCTGGATGGTGAACGAGGTCTCCGCTGGGGCCCTGCGACCGACACCCGGCCCGCGCAGCCCGGCGGACGAGAGTGACCGGCCGCACGCGTCTCTGCGGTCCCTCAGCGGCGACCTGATTCACCGATCCGCACGAGGCGGATGGGGTCTTGGCCTGTCGGACGAGAAACCGGTTAGCCATAGACCTGCTTCACCATGGGCACAAGGCCCATGGGGTCGGTTTTGTGATGCGGGCGAATTGTACAGCACGCGGCGTTTGTGGCGAATCGTTTTTATGACACTCTCTATACCGGGCCACGCGGACCTCAATTTGTTGGACGACAACATCGTGAACTGCGACACCATGCATCGCAACATCACCACCTCAACAATCCCACTGACTCACACCCGACCCCATCCGCCGCGGATGGTGAAGCAGGTCTGTGGCTCGAACCATCGGTTGTCGTCGCTGCGGAACACCGCTGCTTCGTGATTGCGTAACGTATGGGCAGTACATTACTTTCGCGATGTCGTTCAGCGGAGCCGTTCCGGAGAAGCCCGTCTTGCTTAAGACCCAAACACGTTACATCGACGACCAAGGCTGGTCGCTGCTGACCGCGTTTCGCGACCCCTTGCCGCACCTGGCGGCTCGCCATGTTCCCGAGGCGGGCCCAGCCACGAAGCAAGCCGATCCGTGGGTACCGCTGTCTCGGGAGGATGTGATTTGCGGTGAGTGGGCCGGGCCGACGGGGGCTCTGCCAGTGCGGCGACTGGTGATCACATCGGAAGCGGGCGGGGGGAAGAGCGTAGCGCTCCAATGGCTCTGGCAGCAGTGGAATCGTTCCGGATCCGGCCGCCTGGCGATTTTGATGAATGCGGGGGATTTTCATCGCGAGCCATTGCGGGGTGCGTCCGAGGCGACGGTGCATGCCAGGCTGACTGAGTTTCTGGCGGACCAGCTTATCAAACCCTCGCTGGGGAAGGCCGATTCGGCCGGCGTGCATCCCCAGCTAATCCAGACAGCCCAGCGGATGATCGAGCGAGCCCGCCGACTGGGAAAACTGGTGTTGCTGATCGATGGTCTCGATCAGGCGTCGTCCGAGTCGACCCTGTTGAAACAGGTGGTGGAGTCGCAATTCTGGGCCGAGTGCGGTTTTGTGCTGGCGGGACGGCAGTACGCCGTCGGCACCCGGCCGAAATTGTTCGCCGACGGGCTCGCTCGCGAACCCGATGATCCGCGTGCCTGGAAGTTCGTGCGGATGGAGCCGTTGAACGCAGACCAGATCACGCTCTATCTCGATCTGGGACGTGAAGGACGTCCCCAGTATGCAGACATTCCCCCCAACATCCAGCCCATGCTGGGCACACCGCGCGTGTTGTGGTACCTGCGCGAGTTGGCTCCGGACGAATACAGCACTCTGTCGTCAGGAGCCGATCTGTTTGAGCGGGTGTTGGGCAAGATCATCTGGCATGGGTTGGAGCAATCTCGCGAGGCGCGGCTGATTGGCCATACGGGTACGGAGGAAGAAATTCCCGAAGCACCTCAGGCGTCGTCGCAAGCTGAAGCCTGGGAACTGCTGCAGACGATCGCCTATGCCATGCTGTTTCATAGCGAATACGAACTTGATGAACAGACCGGTCAACGGGGGCCCCCCACGTTCAATTTCGACCAGGTCTCGAAAGCGAAATTCAGCGATTTCGCGGAGAATGAAGTTGTCAAGCGTTTCCACACCAAGTCGAAAGGGGGCATGAATTGGGCTTGGCGGGCGATGGCCGCTCTGGGGAATCCTCTGGAGCAGGGGGTGTTCGAATCGGATGGCCAGCAGGGGCAGGGGCTGAACCAGGTGTTGTTCCGCAACCGGCAACTGCTGGAGTTTCTGGCGGCACGGTATCTGGCGCAACACGGAACGACGGAAGATGCCCAGCGGCTGCACACCTGGCTTTATCGCCCCGACCGGCCCGAGACCAACGCGTTGTACTGGGTCTGGCAGTATCTTTGTGAAATGCCCGAATCGGTCATTGCCAGAAATCCCCCGTCGTGGTTGATGGTCATCGAGCCGTTGTACCGCCGGGCGACGGCCGATCCACAATCAGCATGCGGTTGGACGGCCAGCCGTTCGACCGAAATGATTTTCCGGTCATGGACTCGATTGGACAAACTGGGCCAGCAGGACGACCCGGTGGGAAAGCGGGCTCGATACATTCGCGAGTGGTGGCAGGGAGAGTTTGCCAGCATCGCCAAAGGCGATCAGACTCCAGAGCGGCAGCAGGCGGCTTTGGACTTTGAAGCCGACTTTCTCCTCATACCCGCGGGGACAGTTAATCTGGGGAGCCGTGCAGGGGGTAGGACGATGCCTACCCAATGGCGTTCGTTTTTCGAAAATGGCCTCTCCGTTGCACGACATGAGGATCACGCGAGTGTTTTTGAGAACTGGATCCGCGAAAATCCGGAATGGGGCGGGTATGGTCCGAAGCGAGCTGCGATTCTTGACCAATGGCGTTATTGGTGGTTGGAAGCGCTGAATCGAGAAGCCAGTGATGGAAGCGGCATGGATTGGCTATCATCTGTTTTTACAGTCCACAACGAGCAGCAACAGATCGGAGTCACAGTAACAGTATTCGAACTCGGCCGATCACCAGTCTTAAACTTGTGGTACCGGCTTTTTGCACCTGACCACGGACTGGCCCCCACGCCCTGGGCAGCAGACTACGAACGCTATAGTGGCAGTGACGGGCAACCTGCGATTTTCCTGTCGTTCTACGACTGCTGGGCCTATTGCCAGTGGGCCCGCTGTTCCGATGGAAGGAGCTGTCGACTGCCCTGGGAACACGAATGGGAATATGTGGCAAAATACGGTGTTCAGAATCCGGACTGGCCCTATTGGTGGGGACCAGAGTTTGATCACAGTAAAGCGACAGCCCACCGAGGAAGCGGGCAAACAACTCCCCCCCAAACGACCGAACCGAGCTCGGCCCATGCCAGCTCTTACACCCGACAAGTCGACATAAATCGACAAATCGGCATCATGGATCAGTTGGGCAATGTCTGGGAATGGTGCCAGGACCAATACGAGCCAATCGCTCGTCGTGAAGCCAGAGATGCCCCGGGAGATGCGGACCGATCCCGGGTTTTGCGTGGTGGGGCATTCTGTTTTGAACCGAATGATTGCCGCCTGACGGTCAGGAACTATAGATATGCTGGCTACCTTCAGAGTTATTGTGGTTTTCGTGCGGCGAGGGCTGGTTCTCCTCGTTGACTGGGTCCTTTGATCCTGGCATCCTTGTCGTCCTGTCTTCTTTTTTCTCTTGGAGGGAACGAATGGGTTGTATCAGCACTGACAACCGGGGGTCATCGCCGCCGCAGGCGGCGCGCTATTTTTGTTTCTCAGCCGGGTTTACGGTGGCAGACTTTGGATGTCGGGATTCGGGTGGTTTCAGTTTCGCCTCGGTGCTGTGCCTGTCTTCAGACCAGCGATGGTGTGATAAGCGACCGGCTCTCGACGCCGAGTGAAACCTGGTCCACCGGTCTTTTGAACGGGTGACCGATCGTCAGGTCCCGTGTGTTGCGTGGCGGGTCGTTCAACAACAACCCCGACAACTGTCGTGCCTGGATGGTGAACGAGGTCTCCGCTGGGGCCCTGCGACCGACGCCCGGCCTGTGCCACAAGGCGGACGAGAGTGACCAGCCGCACGCGTCTCTGCCGTCCCTCAGCGGCGACCTGATTCACCGATCCGCACAAGGCGGATGGGGTCTTGGCCGATCGCACGAGAACCGGTTAGCCACAGACCTGCTTCACCATGGGC
>JBKDUK010000208.1:0-26448 GCA_046339535.1 Planctomycetaceae bacterium
CAATTCCTCTCATGGCCCGTGCGGTTGGAGGAACGGTTGGCCCGTTGGGCCGGACGGTGTGTTGGCGGGAGCTACCAGGGCCTGCGACCCTGGCTGGGGGAATGGCTGGCCCTTTGGGCCGTACGACGGCCCGTTCGGGCCGGGAAAACAGGGACCACGCCAAACCCCGGCGGTCCGGCCCCAACTTTATGCCCACCCGGCCCAACGGTTTGTGACGGACTCTGGGCAAGCGATACCGGCGGTCCCGGGGCCGGAAGGCCACCTCGGATGCGAAGCGGGTGGACGGGCGAACCGGCCCAAAGGGCCAGCCGTTCCCCCAGCCCGGCCCATCGGGCCGGGAAAGGTCGACAACGAGATGTACCGGCCCAACGGGCCAACAATTCCTCTCGTTTCGTCTCCCCCGTGTTCGACGGGTCATTTGGCATTCGGGCGTGAACAATCCCCGAGGCACGCGCGACATGGTCTCCAGCTTGACCCGGCCGGAGCCTGTTTTCGGATTATTGGTTTGTCATCAAAGATCGACCGAACCTTGGATGACCAAACCATTCCGGGAGTAGGTTCCCATGCCGCAATCTTTGTCGCGTGTCTGGTTGCATCTTGTCTTCAGCACGAAGGAGCGCCGTGCGTACCTGCAACGGGACGATTTTCGGGAAGAGATGTTTCAGATGCTCGGCCACCACGTCAATCAGGCAGGCTGTGTTGCCCTGCGTGCGGGGGGTTGGCATGACCACGTCCATATCGTGTGCGGTCTGTCGCGCACAGTCACGATCTCACAGCTCGTGGAACACGTGAAAGTCGAAACGTCGAAATGGGCCAAAGCGTCGGCTCACGGTGTCTCGACGTTTTCGTGGCAAGCGGGGTACGGCGTGTTCTCGATCAGTCAATCGAATCTGGAAACAGTCGTCGAATATTTGAAAAACCAGGCCGAACACCATCGCACGAGAACGTTCCAGGAAGAATTCCGTGAATTGTGCCGCCGTCATGAGATCGAGATTGACGAACGATATGTTTGGGATTGAATGGTTGGGCCGGATGACGACCCAACCGGCCCAAAGGGCCAACAATGCGTCTCATGGCCCGCGCGGTTGGAGGAACGGTTGGCCCGTTGGGCCGGACGGTGTGTTGGCGGGATGCGCTACCAGGGCCTACGACCCTGGCTGGGGGAATGGCTGGCCCTTTGGGCCGGACGACGGCCCGTTCGGGCCCGGAAAACCATGAAGCACGCCGCCCCCGGTGGCCCGGCCCAGACTCCCGTGCGGCCCAACGGTTTGTGACGCGCCACGGGCATCCGTTGACCGGCCCAAAGGGCCAGCCGTTCCCCCAGCCCGGCCCATCGGGCCGGGAAAGACCGACAAAGACATGTGCCGGCCCAACGGGCCAACAATTCCTCTCATGGCCCGCACGGTTGGGGGAACGGTTGGCCCGTTGGGCCGGACGCTGGCCCGTTCGGTCCGGTAAACCACGAACTACACCAACCCTCGGCCGTCCGGCCTCAACGCCTGGCCGCCCGATCCAAACACCCGTTGGGCCCAACGGTTTGTGAGGGGCCACTGGCAAACGCTGCGGCGGGCCCCGGGGCCTGACGGCCAGTTGGCATGGGCATCCGTTGACCGGCCCAAAGGGCCAGCCGTTCCCCCAGCCCGGCCCATCGGGCCGGGAAAGACCGACAAAGACATGTGCCGGCCCAACGGGCCAACAATTCCTCTCATGGCCCGCGCGGTTGGAGGAACGGTTGGCCCGTTGGGCCGGACGGTGTGTTGGCGGGATACGCCCCCAGGGCCTACGACCCTGGCTGGGAGAATGGCTGGCCCGTTGGGCCGGAGGATGGCCCATTGGGCCGGAGGATGGCCCGTTCGGGCCGGGAAAGACTTGGCGGCAGATCGATGCCGTGACGAGGTGGGTCCGTTTGACACGGTCCTTTTCCAACACCCACTCAGCCCACTACTCCAACCCGAACCGCTTCATCCGGCTGAAGAATGTACTCCGGGGGACACCCAGCAGGCGGGCCGCCTCGGCTTTGTTGCCTCCTGCCCGGGCCAGGGCCTGCAGCAGGTCGTCTTTGCCGGGCTCCTGGATGGATTGTGAGGCCAGGGCCTCGCGCGGGGGGCGGCCCCGGCGGCGGGAGGGGGACAGCCCCGGCCCTGCCAGACCGGGCCGCGGGGGGGAATCGGGGTCATTCCGTCCCACCAGCGGCACGCCCGAGCTGACCGCCGCGGGAAGGTCGGCCACGGTCAGCGCGTCTCCCTCCACCAGCACCACCGCCCGCTCAATGGCGTTTTCGAGTTCCCGGATGTTGCCGGGCCAGGGATAACGCCGCAGCGCCTCCATCGCCCCTTCATCCAGATGGGTGACCCGTTTGCCGGAGCGCTCGGCGGCCCGTGACAGAAAATGCAGGGCCAGCTCGATGATGTCGTCTCCCCGCTCGCGCAGGGGGGGGAGCGAGATGCTGATCACATTGAGCCGGTAGTAGAGATCCTCGCGGAATTTCCCCTCGGCGATCAGCCGCTCGAGATTCTGGTGCGTGGCGGCGATCAGCCGCACATCGACCGGGATGGTCTGGCTCCCTCCCACCGGTTCGAATTCGCGCTGCTGCAGCACCCGCAGCAGCTTGACCTGGGTGTCGGCCGAGATGTCGCCAATCTCGTCGAGAAACAGCGTGCCGCCGTTGGCCATCTCGAAGCGTCCGACCTTGTCGCGGTGGGCGCCGGTGAAGGCCCCTTTGACGTGGCCGAACAATTCGCTTTCGAGCAGTCCGGGGGCCAGGGCTCCGCAATGCACGCTGACCAACGGACCATTGCGGCGGGGGCTGTTGTCGTGCAGGGCGAGGGCCAGCAGTTCTTTGCCGGTGCCGCTCTCGCCGCGCACCAGCACCGAAGACTGGCTTTGTGAGACCTTGCGGACCGTCTCGAGCACTTCGCGGATGGCCGGGCTGCTTCCTTTGATCATCTCGCGGCGGAAGGGAGCGGGATCGGCTGCCAGCCCCGCGGGGGAGGCGGCCGTGCGGCGGGAGGTGATCTCCGACTGCAGCATGGCAATCAGCCGCTGCTGCTCATTCAGGCGGGCGGTCTTGTGCTGGAGTTCTTCGCTCATCCGGGCGACCACCTGCTGCACCCGGGCCCCCTGCAGCGCCACCCGCACCACCTGGCCGAGCGAGCCAAGCAGCAGCAGATCGTCGGCGGTGAACCGGGTTCCATTGCGCTTCGGTCCCAGCATCAGGGCGCCATCGAGCCGCCCTTCTGATTCCAGGGCGTGGACCAGTTCAACATCCAGTTCCCGCAGCACACGCAGGCTACGGGTCCGTTCGGAGGGGGGCCCCGACTCTCCCCGGCCGCCCCCCGTTTCCGTTTCGGTCTCCAGAATTTCCAGCAGTTCCTGGTCACTGGCGAACCGCAGCGGAGCCCGCTCGAGGTTCATGGTGGCAATCAGCGGGAAAGCGCCATCTTCCCCTTCCCGCAGATAGAGTGCCGCCCGCTCGACCCCCAGCAGGTCCTGGCAGGCCCCCAGCAGACGCTGCGCCATGGTTTCGGGGTTCCCCAGTCCGGCGGCCCCGTTGACCAGCGGCACCATGGCCTGGTCGAGGGGAAACCGGCTGCGGTTGAAGCTGCGGTCGATGACCTGCTGCAACCGGTCTTTGGCGAATGTCAGAATGCCCAGGGCGGCGATCACCAGGGCCAGCAGCATGGGAGCCTGGCTGGGAAAATGCTGATACTGCCAGAGCGCCAGCAGGCAACTGCCGAGTTTTCCGAGGGAACTGACGGTCGAGAGGGCCGCGCTCAGGGAGTAATAGGTGATGCCCCGATCGACGACCTCGTCGAGCAGGGTCAGCTTGTGGCGGAGGATTCCCACGGCATAGGCCACCATGAACAGCAGGCTGGCGACGAACATGGGGACCGTGGCCGAGCCGAGCGCGAATGACTCTTTGTCGAAACGGGCCAGATACAGCGTGTAGCCGACGGGAATGGTCGAGGCGAGGGCCGCCCCAAGGATCCAGCGGACCTGCTGCAGCTTGAGGCTGTTGCGCTGGGAGAAGAAGCTGTCGGCCAGGGCGACCAGAGTGAGGGCGAATTCGATGGCGGCGAGAACCAGAGACCAGTGGACCCCCTGCATGACCCACTGCAGCTTGGTGCGCACTTCATCCGGTTTGGCCCCCGAACGCTGGGCCAGGTTGCTCCACAGGATCAGCCCCAGCAGTCCGGCGGTGGCGACTGCCGGCAGAGCGTAGAGGGCCAGAACACTCTGCCATGGGCGCTGGACCAGCCAGGGTTTTGGGTCGGGATAGAGGCAAAAGAAATGCAGCGACACGACGGGGACCAGCATCGCGGCGAGCGCGAAGGGAATGGTCAGCCACAAGCTGCCCGAAATGGTCCACCAGTGAAATCCTCCCATGAATCCGACCATGGTCACGAGACACATGGCGAAGAAGACCTGCTCGGCCCGGTCAAACGGGCGTGCCCAGAGTGCGAGGCCCCCGACGGCCAGAATGCCGAATTGCAGCAGGAACCAGGCGAGGGTCAGCGAGAGTTCGAGCAGGGGGAGCGGCTCGAGGGGCATCCAGACCTGGAACTGCCGCTGGCCGCGCTCCAGCCGCATGCGAATGAACCGGTCGCCGGTCCCCGCTTGTTCCACGAGGGGGGGCAAGCGTTCGAACTCGGTGACGAGGCGGGTTTCGAGCACCGCCCGATTGGACTCCTGAATCAAGCCCCCCGGGGGCAATTCAAAGGAACGCAATTCCGCGACCACGCCGGTGAAATCCAGAAAGGACTGCACCGAATACTCACCCACTTCCAGCAACCGGTCGCCCGCCGCCGGCCTGAGGCCCGCCTGTTCAATCAGAATGGGTTGCCCAACCAGCCGTCGCAGAACCACTCCTTCCAGCGGCTCGGAGTTGCCGGTCAAAGGGGTTTCGGACAGCAGCACGCGGATTCCGGGGTCGGGCGTGGTGGAAACAAACCACAACACCGCCAGCGAATAGCAAACGGCCAACGAACCCGCCAGAACCAGTCCGAGGCGAATCCAGTGGATGGATCGAGACGCCGCCATCGATCACCATTCCCAAGAGGACCGGGTTGCAAACTGCCGGAAATGAGTATGGTAGAGGCAGCGCCGAAATTCAATTCAGCGCCCAAATCCCCCAACTTTCAATTGGAATCAGCGCCGAAATTCATTCTTTCGGCGCTCAGGCGTGTTTTTGAGGCGGGAATAAAAAGGTTGCAAGTTGTTATTTGGAAATGGTTTAAATGGTTTTTTGTGGTGCCATTCCAAAACAAAATGATGTTTTCGGCACGGTTCCTGCTAATCTCTTGCTCCGGAATGTGAGCCGGGCCGGTTCAGATGGGAATTGGTCGGCGGCACATTCTTATGAAAGCGTTGGCGAACAGCAGATGTTTGCCTTTGAACTCTCCCAGCCAGACCCTCAGGAAGAGGATCCTGGTGGAATTGACAGTGGTCTTCTGAGTTGGCGTTGTGGTTCGACCCACTCCACGACTCAGCCGGAAGACTGTGAGCTGTTGGTTCTCCAGGTTCCGGTCCCTGAGGGTCTTTTTACGCGCCGCAGGAGTGGACTGGAGTTTACTTCTGCGGTGCCGAAGGTGGGGCGGAGAGCGGGCTGGTGGCAGTCGGTCGAGGGGGTTGCGGTGGCGTCACGGTGGACTTGTGGATGGATTTGCAACGGGGGAGGCTCCGCCAACATTGAGGGTGGCTCACGGAGTTCCCAGGGCACGGAGGCCCCACCCACCCCCCACGGCATCCCGGGCCCGGTGTCTGCACTGCGGACGCTCTCTTCGAGCGGTGCTGCGTCTGCTGTCGTCATCCCGGGCGTTGGTTCGGCCGGGATGGAACGGGCTGTCAGGTTTCCCGGTAGCTGGAGCTTGAACGGGGAGTCTCCCAGAGTCGGACTTCCTGGATGGGCAAACCCATCTGCCGGCCTTGCTCGTAGATCAGCCGGGCGATGTTCTCGGCGGTGGGATTCGACTGCATCACGAAGACGGGCTGCCCATGGTGCTGCAACACGGGGAGCAGCGGATCGTCAACCGACAGCAGCATCTTGTGATCCAGCGACTCGTCGACCCAGGTTCGCAGCAGCCGTTTGATGTCTCCGAAGTCAATCAACATTCCCCTTGAGTCGAGGTGCTCACCCCCCAGCAGGATTTCGAGACGGCCGTTGTGGCCATGCAGGTTTCGGCATTTCCCTTCGTAATTCAGAAGCCTGTGTCCATAGCAAAAGTCCAACTCCTGCATTAAGTAGAACATGTTTTCCTGAGGTCGGTGCGAAGAGTGGTCGGTCGGTGCGTCGTGGTTTGGTGGTGATTTGTACGTCAATGAGTCTAGTCTGGGTCGGTTGGTCGCGGCCAGCGAGCTACCGGTGAGTCGTCGCAAGGGTGAGTCGTCGCAAGAAGGAGCTGGAGTGATGCCTGTCCCCGGAAGTCCTGGAGTCCCTCCCTCGACGGTGAAGCGCCGTCGCCGGTGGTTGTTGAATCGTGCGGCGACCGGCAGCACGGAGTCGTCCCCGATCAGCGAGCCTGCCCTGTCTTGTCCCCTGCTGGCCGCCATTCATCGTCTGCTGCAGGATGCGGCCCCCATCACCTGGGTCTTCACCGGAGACAGCATCACGCACGGGGCGCTGTATACCGAGGCGCAGCGGAGCTATCCCGAGCACTTTTCGGAACGGGTCCGCTGGGAACTGCGGCGGTTCCAGGATGTGGTGATCAATACCGGCGTCTGCAACGAACGGGCCGAAGGGCTGCTGGCGGCGCTCGATGCCCGCATTCTCCGCTTCCGGCCGGAAGTGGCGTTCATCCTGATTGGCAGGAACGACTGCATCGCCGGGGTGCGGGGGCGCGAATCTTTCCGCAAGAGCCTGACCAGCATCGTCGAGCGACTGCGCGAACACCAGGTGCTGCCCGTCCTGCAGACCCCCAACCTGATCTACACGCCGAACGCCTCGTCACGCACCGATCTGCCGGCCTACATTCAGATCATTCGGGAAGTGGCCGTGCAAATGGAGACGGCACTGATCGATCACTGGAATGACTGGTGCCAGGCCCGGCCCGAAGTGGGTGCCATCCTGCCGTGGCTGCAGGACGAGAGCATTCACCCCAATGGAATCGGGCACCGGGTGATGACGCACAGCATCTGCCGGGCCCTGGGGGTCTTCGACCCGCACAGCCTTACCTGTTCGCTCGCGACGTCTTGACCGCATCGCGCTCCCCGGTCGGGGCTGCGGGGGGGGCGTCGGAAGGGTGAGCCTGAGCGGGTGTGGTCATCCCGGGTGTGGTCATCCCGGGCGTGCCCGTGTCCGAAACGACGGGATCATCGCGATAACTCGGCCCTTCCCACAGGTTAAGCCGGCTGCAGCCCAGCCCGGGCAGCAGCGCGAGCCCGGCCAGGCCGCTCAGGCACAGGGGGCCAATCCAGCTCCGGAGCCTTCGGGCAGAGCACATCGCAAACTCCTCGGACGAGATCGGTGGCAGACCCCCTCCCGGCGGTTGGACCTCAGGTCGACCGACCAGAGGCCCTGGCGGACAGGGGCATTTCGACTGCGGGTTGTAATTGAAAATCGCGAACTGCGGCCAGATGAGTTGGTGCTCTGACAGACCCCGGCAGCCGGTCCATTTGGCAATTGCGGGGGGTTGGGGAACGCCAGCGGCCTGTGAATCGGCCGAGGGGGGGCCCGCCCGTCCTCCAAGGGTCGGCGGCCGGCGGCTGCAGGCGGTGCCTGTGGGGTTGAATTTCCCGACGACACCCTGAAGGATGGCCAGACCCTCTGGTTTGTCTCTTCGGAAGTGTGGACATGTCGGCCTCGCACGCGCTGCTGAAATCTCTGGTGACCCAGGTCTCCAATGCCGCCCTGGGAACCCTGGACGGAGAATCTCCCTTCGTCTCGATGACGCCGTTCGCCGTGGCTGCGGACGGGCGGTCGCTCTTCGTGCATGTCAGCCGGCTCGCCGCCCACACCCGCCACATGCTCGCGCATCCCGCAGTCAGCCTGCTGGTGATGGAGCCCGAAGCGCCGGGCAAGATGCCGCAGGGACTGGCCCGGGTGACCATTCAGGGCCGCGCCTGGACCCTCTCGCCGCAGGATCCGGCCTATACGGGGGGCAAAGACCGCTACCTGGCGAAGTTTCCGTCGGCAGCCGAGCTGTTCCAGTTCCCGGATTTCGATCTGGTGCAGATTGAGGTGTTGTCGGCCCGCTTGGTGGGGGGGTTCGCGCAAGCCAGCTCGCTGTCGGCCGAGACGTTCGCGCGGGCTGTCGCCGGTTGAACGGCGCTTCCTCCGGCCCGTCCAGAATCACCCGCCGGCAGCCCCGCGCAGTCGGCACTGAGGGCATCGGGTCGACCAGACTGGATGGCTCTCGGGGGGTTTGTCACGCCGGTGGCGGCTCGCGTAAAATAGGAGAATGACGACTTTGACCGACCGCCAGATCCGCCAGCGAGATGAACTGGTGTCTCGAATCGCCCAATGGGGGCGGGTGGGCGTGGCGTTTTCTGGGGGGGTGGACAGTGCCGTGGTGGCGCGGGCCGCACAGGAAGCGTGTGGTGACCGGGCGGTCGCCCTGACCGCGGTCAGTCCCAGCCTGGCGTCGGGGGAGTGGGAAGAGACGCAGCGGCAGGCGCGCGAGATTGGTATTCGCCATCAGCGGGTCGACACCACCGAGTTCGCCGATCCCAACTACCTGCGGAACGCTCCCAATCGCTGTTATTACTGCAAGTCGGAGTTGTACACCCGACTCGAGGCCCTGGCTCCCCAGTTGGGGATTGATGGGTTGCTGAATGGGGCCAATCTCGATGACCAGGGAGACTGGCGGCCGGGAATGCAGGCCGCCCGGGAACATGCGGTCCGCAGTCCGCTGGTGGAAGTGGGAATGACCAAGGCCGATGTGCGGGCCCTGGCGCAGCACTGGGGTTTGTCGGCGTGGGACAAGCCGGCCACTCCCTGCCTCTCCAGCCGCATTGCCTATGGACTCGAAGTCACCCCCGAGCGGGTCTCGCGGGTCGATCAGGCCGAGCGGTTTCTGCGGGACTTGCTGCAGCAGCGGGAATTGCGGGTGCGGCATGAGCCGAATGACCTGGCCCGGCTGGAGCTGCCGCTCGATTGTCTTGCCCGCCTGCTCGATCCCGGCGTGCGGCAGCAGGTGAGCACGACCCTGCATGCCCTGGGGTTCCGGTTCGTCACCCTCGATCTCGACGGGTTTCGCTCGGGGAGCATGAACGCCGGTTTGCCGCTGGTGGAATTGCACGCCGTCCAAACTCCAGATCGCGCGACTTGAACCTTCCTCGGGCATCTTGGCCCCCCGTGGACAGACCGGTATCCTCGACAGGTGCCCGCCGGGAGCGAACACTCCCGGCGAGTCTCTCCCGTGTGGAGGCGGAGAGACCAATCAATCTCCTGGCTGTTTCTCGAGAGCGACCGATGTCTGATCGAACACTGCGTCTGTGCCTGGTGTCGCTGGTGGCCGCCGTCTCGACCGGCGTGGTGCAAGGGGCCGAGGCAGTGCTCAAGGTGGGGGCGGCCCAGGTCGAAATCACCCCCGCGATGGGCTTTCCCATGGCGGGGTATTATCACGAGCGTCTCGCCACGGGGAAAAAAGATCCCTTGTGGGCCAAGGCGGTGGTCTGGGAACAGGGCGAGGTGAAGGCGGCGTTCGTGGGGTGCGATCTGACGGGGATTTCATTCGATCTCACCAGCGAGGTGCGGCAGCGGGTGGCGGCGCAGACCGGCATTCCCCCCCAGGCGATCATTCTCTCGGGAACACATTCGCACACCGCGCCCGATTACGGACGCGATCTGTACCGCCTGCTCGGTTCGCAGGGAACGCCGGCGGGAGGGGAGACTCCCTATTCCGCCCGGCTGATTGAGGGGGTGACCCGGGCGATTGTCCAGGCTCAAAAGAACCTGGTGCCGGCGAGTGTCTCCATCGCCACCGCGCGGCAACAGGTGCCGGTCTCGTTCAACCGGCGGTTTGTCATGAAAGATGGCTCGGTCAAGACGTGGCAGAGCCTGGCGACTCCGGGGGTGGTGCGGGCGGCGGGGCCGATTGATCCCGAGTTGGGCCTGGCGGTGATCCGCGACGCGGCGGCCCAGAAGCCGATCGCCGTCTGCACCAATTTCGCCCTGCACCTCGACACCGTCGGGGGGCTGGAGTGGAGTGCCGACTATCCGTACTTCATCGAACAGGCGCTGCGTCGCGAGCTGGGGCCCGATGTGATCTCGGTGTTTGGTCTGGGGTGCTGCGGCGACATCAATCACTCGAATCCCGCCAGCAAAGACCGCAACAAGACCGACTTCATCGGGAACTCGCTGGGAGCCACCGCGGTGGCCGCTCTGCCGCTGGTGCAGCGCATCGAATCTCCCCGACTGCGGGTGGTGTCCGAGGTGGTGCGGCTGCCCCTCAAGCAGCCGAGCGTGGCCGAGGTCCGGCAATCGCGCGACCTGCTCAAGGCGATCCAGGGGGGGCAGAAGGCGGAATTCCTGGAGCAGGTGGCCGCCTACCGCATGATCATGCTCGATCTCTACCTGAACCGGGAACCGCAGGGACCGCCGCAGGAATTGATCAGCACGGGTCTCTCGCGCCGCCTGGCGGGCATTGGGCCCGAGTTGCCGGTCGAGGTGCATGCCCTGTGTCTGGGCGAGGATCTGGCGTTTGTGTTTCTGCCCGGCGAGGTGTTTGTCGAACTGGGGCTGGCGATCAAGCAGGGGTCTCCCTTCCGTCAGACCCACGTGGTCGAACTCTCGAACTTCGTCGAGACCTTCTACATTCCGAATCGTGGGGCCTACGCCCAGGGGAGCTACGAGGTGACCAACACCGCCTTGCAGCCCGGCGGCGGAGAGCTGCTGGTGGAGGCGGCGCTGCGGCTGTTGCGGCAGGCCGCTCAGCCCCCGGCCCCCACCACTCCCTGAGTCCATTCGGGGGATCGGGCCCGTGTGGGGCCGACCGAACCCCAGCCTTCTTCATTGAATCTTCCATGCAGGTTGCCATCACTGCCGTCGGCCCCGACAACCGGGGCCTGGCCGACCCCATCGTCCATCACGTGGCGGGGGCGGGGGCCAACATCCACGAAATCCAGATGTACGATCACGACAGCGAGCGGCTGTTCGCGATGTACCTGCGGTGCGAATGGCCGGGCGACCAGACGTCGCTGGCCGAACTGCGGGCCCGGATGCTGGCCATCGGGGCCGAGAAGCAGCTGTCGATTCGCACGTGGTCGCGCGACGAACACCAGCGTCCCTGCCGACTGGCGATCTGTACCACCTATCGTCCCGAGCCGGCGCTGGCGGTCTTGCGGGCGATCCGCGACCGGCGGTTGAACGCCACGGCGGCGGTGATGCTGGGGAACCGCGACGCCTGCCGCGGCGTAGCCGAGCAGTTCGACATTCCCTGGCATTGCGTGGGGGGGCCGCGGGGCGAGCCCGACGACGCCCGCATGGTCGAGCTGTTTGACGAGTATGATGTCGACTACATCCTGCTCGCGCGGTACATGCGCATTTTGCCCGCGGGCACCTGCTGGCGGTTCGCCGGCCGGATCATCAATCTGCATCACGGCCTGCTCCCCCCCTTCCCCGGCTTTCGTCCGTATGAAGATGCCTATCAGCACCGCATGCTGACGTATGGAGCGACGGTGCACTTCATCGTTCCCGAACTGGATGCCGGGAATCAGATCATTCACCAGAGCACGTTCACTGTGTTTCCAGGGACGACTCTCGAACAGATCAAGCGGTTGGGTGAGACCGATCACGAGCCGAGCTGTCTGGTCGAGGGGGTCCGGCGGGTGGTCGAGCGGGAGGTGGAACTGCACTTTCATCGAGTGGTCCGGCGGACATGAGCAGACCGTCTCCCCTCCACGGCACTGCGGGGAACGCGAATTGCAACTGGCTGTCGGGGCTGGCGGTACGTTGCCGACTTCCCGGGCTGGTCGGGTGTCTGGTGGCAGGTCTCGCCTGGGGGGGCTTCGTGGGGGCCAACTCGGCCCAGGCGCAGAGCATCCTGCCCATTCCGACGACTGCCCCCGCCGCTCCGGCCGACAACGGCGCCGATCTGGGCGAAGTGGCCGCCCCGACCGAAGACAACCCCGAGGCCACGGCGGCCGAGACCACGGGACCGATCGAGATTTCTCCGCAGGTGACGGACGATGAGGTTCGGGACCGGCTGCGCAAGCTGTTGCCCCAGTATCCGGGAGTTCGCACGATCGAGGTGGAGGTCGACGAGGGGGTGGTGACCCTGCGCGGGCATGTCGAGAATGACAACATCCGTGACCGGCTGCGCGATTTTGTGCGGCGGGTCCAGGGGGTCAACCTGGTGCTGAACAAGACGAAGACCGATCAGCAGGTGCTCTCGGCCACCGAGCTGGCCACGCGTCGTCTCCAGGCATTGGGACGGATGATCGCCCAAAAGTGGCTGGTGGTGTTGGGAGGGTTGGGGATCATTGTCTTCTCGCTGTTGCTGACCCGCATTTTCTGGCGCATTTCGGATCGGGTGGTGACCTTCCTCACCGACAACATGCTCTTGCGGTCGGTGTTGGCCTCGGTGATTGGCGGGTCGATTGTGTTGACCGGCATTCTGACGGGGCTGTGGGTGATGGGGGTGGCCGACACGGTGTTGCCCGGGCTGGGGCTGGCCGGGGTCGTGGCCCTGGCGGTGAGCTTCGCCTTCCGCGACATCGCCGAGAATTTCGTTGCGTCGATCATGTTGGGGACCCGTCGGCCGTTTCGCGTGGGAGACTTCGTGGAGGTCGACGGGAAGGCGGGGGTGGTGAAGGCGCTGAATACCCGTTCGACGCAACTGGTGACGCTGGATGGGCATCTCATCCGGATCCCGAATGCGACCGTCTTCAAGTCGACCATCATCAATCGCACCGCCTCGAAGGCGGTGCGGGGGCTGTTTGACGTGCTGTTGCCGTACGACAGCTCGATCTCGCAGGCGCAGACGGCGCTGGCCGAGGCGGTGGCCGGGCATGAGGCGGTTCTCGACGATCCTCCTCCCCGGGCGCTGGTCGAGGCGCTCGAGCCGGGGGGAGTGCGGCTGCGGGTTGCGTTTTGGTATCCGCCGCGGGATGTGGATGGGGCCCGCCTGCAGAGCGACGCCCGCTTTCTGGCCAAGGTGGCGCTGCAGAAGCTGGGGATCCAGCCAGCCCAGTCGAGTTTGCAGCTCAGTTGGACGCTGCCCCCCCCGGGGCAGTCCGTTCCCGGCAGTCCCGTTTCCCCAGGGACTTCACCGGTGGCCGGCAGCCCGACGGAAGCCGCGGCGGTGGCGCGTCAGAACCTGGCCGAAGACTCGCGCGCGGCTGCGGAAACCGCCAATGAGCCTCTGGAGGGGGGGACCGACGAACTGCAGCACGCGCTCGACGTGGCGGCCGAGACTTCGGGTGACGAAGGGCGGAACCTGTTGCAGGGCCCGGCTGGACCGTGAGGTGGCAGCACGCCGGGACTTCCCGCCACGATTGAAGTGCCCGGCGTTTCGACTTCGAACGCATGGGGACATTGGAACCCGACCAGGGTAGCCGCAGGGGGCCTCCTCGATGATCCAGCCCCCGGATGGCGGAAGGGTGACCTGACGGCGGGCCGTGGCGGGAAGCGTGGCTTCTGCCTTACCTCTGCCCGGAAGCCGCGAGGCCTGCCGTGAGCAGTTGCCGGTTCAGATCCCAGTCTGCTGGCTGGGGACGGCGGGAGGAGAACCAGGGGGCTCCTGCCTGGAGCCAGTCGGCGCGGTAAGCCCGGAATGACCGCGGTGTGCCGCAGGCGGCGGCGTCACAATCGAAACCAAACTCGTATCCGCAGCAGTCACATCCCTCAAACGAAGCTGCCCCAAACCGTGCGATGTACGGCGGCTCTCCCAGGTCACCCCACGGGGGCCGGGGCAGGTTCTCGTACGGTGGTGCGGTCAGACCGGGATAACCGCAACAGGGGCAGTGGAATGGCGGCGACATATGAGGTTCTTTGGGTCGGCATTCAGGGAACCACTCCCACCCGGATCCGGGCGGGATCGCCGGCGAGCTGGAATGCGCTGCCGATTTGCTCCAGGGGCAACCAGTCGGTGACGAGGTCGGCGAGAGGCCAACGCCCCACCGCCCCAGCCAGGAACATCACGGCCTGTTGCAGATGTCGCGGGGAGTAGTTGTGGATTCCCCGCAGTGTCAATTGTCGGCGAACGATCTGCTCCGGAACGATTCCGGCCGGCGGTCCGGGAAAAACCGCCCCGACAAGCACTGCAGTCCCCCCGATCCTCAGCAGGGGCAAGGCCTGCTCCAGCGCCGCCGTACTGCCCGACAACTCGAGCACCACGTCGAGCCCGGGGGGGGCCTCGTTGGATTGCAGCCGTGAAGCCAATTGGCCAGACGACTCGCAGCCGATGGCACCAAACTGGATCACACGCGTGCGACGCCGAGCCGCCGGTTCGACACAGTAAACCCGGCTGGCCCCCCGATCGCGGGCCATGGCACAGGCGGTCAATCCCAGCAGGCCGGCCCCGAAGATGCCCACGTCGGCACCGCGCAGGTCACCGGCGGCTTCGCACGCCGCCGCAATCGTGGCCGTGGCACAGCTGGCAGGTGCCACCATGGCCAGGGGAATTTCTGGAGGCAGCCTCAGAATCGTGGATCCCGGCGCCAGCAGGCAATGACTGGCCAGACCGCCATTCAGGCTGCGTTCATCGCGCAACGGTTCGTGTCCATACTTCACCCCCCGCAGGCATTTTTGCGGCAAACCGCGACGGCAGTAAAAGCAGTCGCCGCAGTGGGCGACGATCGCCCAGGTCACCCGATCTCCCGGGTTGAGGCTCTGTCCCTGCAGATCCTCGCGGGGGCTCCCCGGACCCTGGTCGAGGATCTCTCCGACAATTTCATGCCCCAGGATGGTCGGCACCGGCACTTGTCGGCGTCCCTCGAAACTGTGCAGGTCACTGCCGCAGAGGGTGCATCCCAGCACGCGCACCAGGGTTTCACCCGCCGCGGGAACCGGCAGCGGCAGCTCGCGCAAGACCAGTTGGCCGTGGTGCCCCTCGAACAGTGCGATCCGGGCCTGGTTCTTCATACCGCCGTGAATCTTTTGGAGGTCGAGGATTCGCGCGATCTCTGGCGAGAGAAGAATCGCGCCGCCTGCAGGAGGCTCACCGCGGAGGCCGCGACCGTGATCCAGCCGGCCCAGCGCAGTGTGCCGACCACATCGGGAGAGGTGGCCCCGGCATTTTTCAGCAGCATGCAGATGACGTAGCCAAAGTAACCCGCCGAGTCGGCCACGTACATGAGGAAGCCAACGTTTCCCCGTTCCTGGGTCAGGCCCAGCAGGCGTTCGAAGAGAGAGGTGTGGAAAACCAGATAGGGCAGGTACAGGCCGATTCCCAGCAGCACCATGAAGGGGAAGGGCCCGAACCATCCGGCCTGCTGGCCCAGCAGGGCACAGGCCAAAAGGCCCGCTCCCGCACCGCAGATCACGAGGGCGGCCAGCAGGGCCCGGCGATTGTCGGCAATCAGCACAGCCGCTCCGCTGACCACCAGCGTGACCAGCCCGACCCAGATCTCGGACCAGGCGAACGATGCCGGTAGTGCCTCTTCCCCCAGCGACAGAAAGATTTCGCGCGCAAAATCACTCCGCAGGCTGCGGACAATCGTGATCAGCAGGTAGAGCAGCACCAGCGGAGCGAGTGCGGTGCCGTACCGCGATAAAAAGAGCCGGCGGTCTGCGCGGGTCATGGGAACCCGCTCCGAACGCGCGGCCACATCCTGCCGCGAGGGGGGCGGGACCCGGCTGAGGGCCAGCACCCCCAGCAGCACCACCGGCACGAAGGGCAAGCCGGCGAGGCAGGGCATCCACTCTTCCGGCACCCCCTCTCGCAACAACCAGGCCCCCACCGCGCGAGTGGCCCCATCCGCCACGATGAAGCTTGCGCACAGGCCGGCGGTCAGCGCCTCGGTCGCCCGCCGTCCCTCGAGGTAGCCGAGCACTTGGCCAAACACCATCCCCAGCGGCAGCCCATTCAGAAAAAGACAGAGTGGCTTCCAGGGAAGCGGCACCAGCGCAAACAGCAGCAGCGCACCCTCCGCAATTCCAATCAGCATCAGGATGTTGCGGGGCCTTCGGGAAGGTTCCGTTTCGGCAATCAGGCGGATCCCCACAATCTTCGAGACCAGATATCCCAGCACCTGGGCCGTCACCAGCACGGTCTTCAGCTGGTAACCCCACAGCAGTTGGGTGCTGTAGCCAGCCGCCGTGAACGGCTTGCGGAACGCATACATACTGAAATAGGTCGCAAACGCGGCGACAGCCGCCACCAGCAACACGGCCCAGCCCCCGTCCGATTCGGGGTGTGCCGGGGACTTCGTCACAGCGGCGTCGGCGGTGGTCGCCGGCATGTGGTGGCTTCCTACAGGTGGTCTGCCTTGGGTGCTAAACTTTCCCAAGCCGTTCAGCCGACCGCAACCCCATCCCCGGGAATTCGCCGTGCCAGAGTCTGTCTCGCAGGCGCATCATCCGCACACCTGTGAAATCCTGGAGTTGTTCCGACTGCGGGGCGACTCGCAGTACGGCAGTGAGCCGGTCTCGCAGTGCGAGCACGCCTTGCAGGCTGCCTGGTTCGCCGAGCAGCAGGGGGCTGAGCCATTCCTCGTGGCGGCCGCCCTGCTGCATGATGTGGGCCACCTGCTGCATGACCTGCCCGATGATGCCCCCGAACGGGGAATTGACGATCATCACGAAACCCTGGCGGCCCGCTGGCTGCAACGGCGGTTTCCCGCGGAGGTCTGCGCCCCCGTCCAGTTGCACGTCGCGGCCAAGCGCTATCTGTGTGCTGTGGAACCAGAGTATCGCAACCAGCTCAGCCCCGCCTCGATTCTCAGTCTCCGGCTCCAGGGAGGGCCGATGACTGAACAGGAACGGATCGTCTTCGAGCAACAACCGGGGTCGGCTGCGGCTGTCCGCCTGCGGCGGTGGGATGATGCCGCCAAGATCACCGGGCTGCAGACCCCTCCGCTGGAGCATTTTGCCCGGCAACTGGATGCCTGCCTCGCACCAACCCCGCCAGCGCGGCAAAACACGGGAGGGAATGCCTGATGCCACGGCATGTCGGAATTGTGGGGGCGGGGATCGTCGGTCTGGCGCACGCTTGGTCGGCGGCCCAACGTGGACATCGGGTGACTGTATTTGAGCGGTCACCTCGGGCCAGTGGCGCCTCGATCCGCAACTTTGGAATGATCTGGCCAGTCGGTCAGACTCCCGGGGAGCGTCACCAGACCGCTCTGCGCTCCCGCGACCGTTGGCTGCAATTGCGCGATCAGGCGGGATTGTCGGTCGAACCCTGTGGTTCGATCCACCTGGCGCATCGCCAAGAGGAATGGAGGGTCCTGCAGGAATTTGCCGCGGTGGCTCCAGGGCTCGGTTTCGACTGCCGACTGCTGACCCCGTCCGAAGTTCAACAGCGCACTCCCGCCGCACAGCCGCACGGGCTGCTGGGGGGATTGTGGAGCCCCACCGAACTCTGTGTCGATCCCCCCGCGGCCATCCGGACACTGCCCGGGTGGCTGGCCGCAAAGTACGGGGTCGAATTCGAGTGGAAGACCGCCATCGTCGAGGCACACACCGGGGGTCTCAAGCGGGCCGATGGCCGTTGGTGGCGGGGTGATCAGGCGGTCATCTGCGCGGGAGCCGATCTGGAGACTCTGTTTCCCGAGATCCTGCTGCGCAGCGGTCTGCGGCGTTGCAAGCTGCAGATGCTCAAGACCGTCCCCCAGGCGGCTGGTTGGCGACTGGGGCCTCATCTTGCCGGGGGCCTGACACTGCGACACTACCCCACGTTCGAGGTCTGCGCGGGCCTGCCCGCCCTGCGCGAGCGGATCGCTGCGGAAACTCCGGAGCTGGACGAGTTTGGGATCCACGTGATGGCCTCCCAGAGTTCGACAGGCGAGGTGATTCTCGGAGACTCGCATGAGTACGACGATGCGATGGAACCGTTCGACCAGCCCTCCATCGATGAGCTGATCCTGCGGGAATTGCGGCGGATCATTCAACTGCCCGATTGGAAAATCGCCGCCCGTTGGCATGGAGTCTATGCCAAACATTCCACCCGACCGATCATTGCCGAGGAGCCCCACCCCGGCGTGTTCATCCGGGTGGGGATTGGGGGCACGGGCATGACACTGTCGCTGGGGATGGCCGAGCAGGATTGGCAGAAATGGGCGTGACACTGACGGGGAGTCCGATTCAAGCCGTGCTGTTCGACTGGGCGGGAACCACGGTCGACCATGGCAGCCTGGCCCCGGTGCGGGCCTTCAGCGAAGCGTTCCGCACGCTGGGGGTGCCGATCACCGATGCCGAGGCCCGGGGGCCGATGGGTCGGGCCAAGCGCGACCACATCGCGCAGATTCTGGCCGTTCCCCGCGTCACAGAAGCGTGGCGGCGGACGCATGGCAGGGAGCCCGCCGAGACCGATGTCGACGCGCTCTACCAGCGGTTTCTCCCGCTGCAAAAAGAGGTGCTCTCCCGCCATTGCGATGTGATTGCCGGAGTTCCCGAGATCGTGGCCTGGCTGCGTCAGCAGGGAGTGCGGATCGGGTCTTCAACCGGCTACACCGCCGAACTGATGCAGGTGGTCCTCCCCCTCGCGAAGGCGGGCGGATATGACCCCGAGGTGATGGTTTGTACCGACGATGTTCCTGCCGGACGCCCGGCACCATGGTTGAACTTCCTCGCGGCACAACGCCTGGGGGTCTATCCCCTGTCGCAGGTGGTGGTGGTCGACGATACGGCGGTGGGGATCGCGGCGGGACGGAACGCGGGGGCCATCACCGTTGGAGTCGCCCGTACGGGGAATGCCCTCGGTTTGACGGCGGCTGAAGTGCAGTTGCTTCCGGCGGCTGAATTGCAGCGCCGGTTGCAGGAGATTCACGCCGACTTTCTCGAGGCGGGTGCTCACTATGTGATTGACAGTGTCGGAGAATTGCGGCAACTGCTGGATTGAGAGGAGGTTGCGCTTCTGACCGCCAGTCGCCCCCCGTTCCAGAATGGGAGGCGACTGCCCGATTTCGGTGTCAGGGGCCGACAGACAGCGCTCTCAGTTGGTGCAAAACAGGACATTTTCTTGGCCAGGTGACAAAGCCACACATTTTTTCAGGGATTTCGTCAGAGATTTATCCTGTTTGCCGCTCTGGACTTACAACATCTGTCGAAGCGTGAATCGCGAAAAATTTCCAGAATCCAAGACAATTTGCGAACCTTTTCGCGTTATCTTTGTCAGAGAGTGGTGCAAATTGTGTTGGCGGGAGATGTGACTCCGGCCGAAGGAATTCCCAGGGTTTCTGGGTTCATCCCCTGTGTCGGGGGGTGATGTTTCATTGTGACTGCGTCCCGTACGCAGGAGGTCCAGACATGTCGAAGCACAGCCTGAACACGAATCCGGTGTTCCTGAATGCCAAGTCCCCGATTGGGTTCATTGGCTTCATGGCTGACTGCGTGCATGGCCTCGACTTCTCGGTACGAGAGACAAGTCAGGGAATGGCGCGCGTCAGAAGGAACGCTCCGGACCAGGCGTGGGGTTATCCACGCTTTGGTCAGGAACGAAGTCTCCGACAGGGGATACAACGGCTCCAGGCAGGCCAGTTATTGCCGGTCTTGTGGGCCCGACTCGTGCTGTGCGGATCGTCCGCCAGCTGAACCTTCACTGCGTGTTGCCTGTTTGAAGAAGCCGGTGGCTCTCCTGGGGATCCATTTTCCTCGGATGAGTGGCTTCCCACCCTGGAATCGGTTCCGTGGCTGCCTGCGGCATGCCCCACGGCCCAATCCCAGGTTGTCCCGTCCCGCGATTTTCCGGATCGCGGCACCGCCGGCGGCTTTCCAGGCCCTGTTCATTCCTTGGTCTTCCAGCCAGAGCTCACTGGCTGTGGGACATTCCCCAATCTCACCCGGCCCGGGGCACGACGCCCCTGGGTTCTCCGGTGGATGGAAGGTACGGTCATGATGGATTTCGAGACCCTCGAGCTCGTGCGACTGGCCCGCACCGGTGACCAGGGTGCGTTCGGTGAGTTGGTGTTGAAGTACCAGTCGATGGTCTTCGCCACGGCGTTTCGCCGGCTCCGCAACCGGACCACGGCGGCCGAGGTGACCCAGGACGTCTTCATCCAGATGCTGCGCAAGCTGCCCCAGTTGCGGGACGATGCCCTGCTCGAGCCCTGGCTGCGCAAGATCGCGGTCCGGTTGTCGATCAACCGGGCGGTCCGGCAGCCGCGTGAGCGGCTGGGTGAGGAGATCGCCCTCGATTCGGCGATGGCCCAGAGTGCGCCTCCGCTCGACCGGATGATGGCCCGCGAGAATGCCGACCAGCTCCGCGAGGGGCTGGAGCGGCTGCGGGCTCTCGACCGCGAGACGCTGATCGCCTTCTACTTCGAGGGGCGGTCCCTTCAGGAGATGAGCGACCAGTTCGCCAGCCCCATCGGGACGATCAAGCGGCGGCTGCATACCGCCCGCATCCGGCTGCGGGAAACGCTGTCGGAATTGCAGCTGGTCGGCTGAGGGCGAAGCGGTCGGTCCGGCGCGGCTTGTCCGCGGCGTCGGGCCGGCGGTCTGCCCGTCTCTGTCAAATCGATCCCCGTCGTGCGGGTTGGTCGCACGGCGGGGATTTTTTGTGCCGCCCTGAAGAATCCGCAGGTCTGCAGCCGGGATTCGCTGGGTACCGGACGGGGTGCAGACCCCGCGATCAATCCGGGGGTTTCAAGGCCGGTCGGATGAGGCGGGCCGGGTTCGTTCGCGGCGCATCATCTCCACCACCGGCGGCTGCCGCTCGACGACGGGCGTCCTCGGCAGCGGGGAAACCCCCAGGTCCTGGCAGAGAAGTTCCGTCGACAGGCGCGACGATTCAAAAATGACCGGCAATCCACTTCCGGGATGGGTCCCTCCCCCCACGAGGTAGACCCCTTCGAGGTCTTCGTAGCGATTGCGGGGGCGCAGCGAGAGCATCTGCAGCAGGTTGTGCTCGAGATTGAAGACCGCCCCGCGAAAGATCCCCTGGCCGTCGCGCCAGTCGTTGGGGGTCAGCATCCGCTCGACGCGGATCCGCCGCTCGATATCCCGGATGCCAATCTTCTCCAGTTGCCGCAGCACGAGCTGGCGGAACCGGGGAGCCTCGGTCGTCCAGTCCACATGGGGCGAATCGTGCGGAACGGGCACCAGCACATACAGCGTGCTCATGCCCGGGGGGGCCAGCGTGGGATCGGTCACGCAGGCGTTCTGGACGTAGATCGACGGATCGTCGGTCAGCACCTTGCGGACGGCGATGTCCGACAGATTCCGCTCGTAGTCACGGGCGATGTAGATGGTGTGATGCAGCACCTCGTCGTGCAGACCCTCGATCCCCAGGTAGAGCATGAAGGTCGAGCACGAGTAGCCCGCCCGCTGGATGCGGCGGTCGCTCCACGATTTCCGCAGCTGGTTGGGAACCAGATGCTGCATGGTGTGGGCGAAGTCGGAATTCACCACGAGGGCGTCGCAGGGGTAATGCCCCTGGGCCGTCCGTACCGCGGTCGCCCGGCGTCCCTCGAACTCAATCCCGGTGACTGGTTCCTGCAGGTGGATGTCCACCCCCATTTCCGCGGCGATCGAGGCCAGTTTTTCCATCACCGCCGCACAGCCCCCCAGCGGGTGAAACACGCCGTGTTCATACTCCATGAACGACAGAATCGTGTACAGGCTGGGGCAGCGCCAGGGAGACATCCCCAGGTACTTGGCCTGGAAGGAAAAGGCGATCGCCAGGCGGGGATCGACGAACTTCGATTGCAGCTCGCTGGCGATGGTGTGCCAGGGCCGGATATAGGGGAGCGCTCCCAGCGCCTCGCGCGAGAACAGGTCGGCGTGGCTGAGGAAGGGACGTTCGAGAACGGGCCGAAACGCGGCGAACTTCGCCCGGTTGTCGTCCAGGAACTGGCGGAACCGCCCCACATCGGGGGGGGACAGTTGGGCGATCTGGCGATCCATCTCGGCTACGTCGGCCGTGCAGTCGAGCCGACCCCCGGCACCAAACTCCAGCCGATACTGCGGATCAACGCGGACCATGGGAATCTCGGCCCGCAGGTCGCGCCCCAGGGCGGCGAAGATCTCCCCCAACACCCGGGGATACATGAAGAAGGTGGGCCCGGTGTCGAAACGAAACCCATCGACCTCGATGGCGGCGGTCCGCCCCCCCACGCGGCTGGCCCGTTCGAACAGCCGGACTTTGAGACCCGCACCGGCCAACAGCACGGCCGAGGCCAGCCCCCCGGGTCCCGCCCCCATGACCACCACTTCACGCGTCTGCGCCATTCCCTGCAGCTCCCGAGCCAAGAACCTCGCGGTCCGGGAAACGGGCACAACTCCCGTGTGCTCCTCCGGATCGCAAAGTCACCGCCGGCCCCCAGGCATCCGTGCGGCACACGGCAACAGCGTTGTGAGGCAAGGGACCGGTCGGGTGTGATGGTAACGCCTGCGACCGGTTTCGTCAGCCGGAGTGCGTTCCGGAAAGGTCCGGCGGGCTCGCCCACCGCGCAGCCCACGACCCCGTGCGCAGACCAACGCCCCGGTGCGGTGAGACACCAGGGCGTTGGCGAAGTGACAGCACATTGCAGCAGAGGTCCGCCGCACCGGATCGAGGGCGGGTCACCCGTTAGGCGGCTGGAACCTCGGACGGCCGCGTGGTGAAGCGGAACTCTCCCTCGTGGGCGTCGACGACGATGGTCGAGCCCTCGGGGAACTCGTCCGAGAGAATCGCATTGGCGAGGGTGTTCTGCAGCCGCTGCTGGATGGTCCGCTTGAGGGGGCGGGCCCCGTAGACGGGATCGTAACCCTCCTGTGTCAGCAAATCCTTGGCGGCCGGGGTCACCTCGAGGTCGAACTTGTTCTCCTGCAGTTGTCGTTTCAGCCGCAAGAGCTGCAGGTCGACAATCTGGTGCAGTTCTTCCTGGCCCAGCGGATGGAAGACGATGGTCTCGTCGATCCGGTTGAGGAACTCGGGCAGGAAGTGCTGCCGCAGCGCCTCGGTCACCCGGTTGTGGATCTCCTTCTCGTTCTTCTTCCCGGCGAGGTCCATAATCGCCTGGCTGCCGATGTTCGAGGTCATCACCACGATGGTGTTCGTGAAGTTGACCGTCCGGCCGTGGCTGTCGGTCAGCCGGCCGTCATCGAGCAGTTGCAGCAGGATGTTGAACACATCGCGGTGCGCCTTTTCGATTTCGTCGAGCAGCAGCACACAGTACGGCTGCCGGCGGACCGCCTCGGTCAGGCGGCCCCCCTCTTCGTAACCGACGTAGCCCGGGGGAGCCCCCACGAGCCGCGACACGGTGTGCCGTTCCATGAACTCGCTCATGTCGATCCGCACGAGGGCCTTTTCGTCGTCGAAGAGGAACTCGGCGAGCGCCTTGCACAGCTCGGTCTTCCCGACCCCGGTCGGGCCCAGGAAGATGAATGAGCCGATGGGGCGGTTGCGGTCCTGCAGACCCGAGCGGGCCCGGCGGACGGCGTTCGAGACCGCCTTCACCGCCTCGTTCTGGTTGATCATCCGCTGGTGGATGGCGTCTTCCATCTTCAGCAGTTTCTCCCGTTCTCCCTGCAGCATGCGGGCGACGGGGATGTTGGTCCAGGTGCTGACCACCTTGGCGATGTCTTCGGCGGTCACCTCCTCCTTCAGCATTCGCTGGCCGTCCTGGCTGACGGTGGCGGCCCGCTGCTCGGCGTCGGCCAGGCGTTTCTCGGCCTCGCGCAGGTCCTTCTCGGCCGAGAACGCCCGCATGTAGTCGTCGTTCGAGTTGGTGCGCTGGGCCGTCTTGAAGGCCTGGTCGTAAGCCATCCGCAGGCTGTCGATCTTCTCCTTCAGCGGGGTCAGTCCCGAGAGGGCCTCCTTCTCGGCCTGCCAGCGGGCCTTGAGCCGGTTGACCTCTTCTTCGCGGTTGGCGATCTCGCGGCGCAGCTTCTGCAGCCGGTCGCGGGCGTCGGCCCCCGATTCCTGCGCCAGGGCCGTCGCCTCGATCTGCATGCGGGTCAGTTGCCGGGTCGCCTCATCGATCTCGGCGGGCATCGAGTCGATTTCCATCCGCAGCCGGCTCGCCGACTCGTCGACCAGGTCGATCGCCTTGTCGGGCAGGAACCGGTCGCTGATGTAGCGATCAGACAGGGTGGCCGCGGCAATCAGCGAGTCGTCGGTGATCTTCACCCCGTGGTGCGATTCGTACCGGTCCTTCAGCCCCCGCAAAATCGAGATCGTGTCTTCGACCGTGGGCTGCTGCACGACCACCGGCTGGAACCGCCGCTCGAGAGCGGGGTCTTTCTCGATGTGCTTGCGGTACTCGTCGAGGGTGGTGGCCCCCACGCAGTGGAGTTCTCCCCGGGCCAGCGCGGGCTTGAGCAGGTTCGACGCGTCGACCGCCCCTTCGGCCCCCCCGGCTCCCACCACCGTGTGCAGCTCGTCGATGAACAGGATGATCCGTCCCTCGGCCTCGCCCACCTCCCGCAGCACCGCCTTGAGGCGGTCTTCGAATTCGCCGCGGTACTTGGTCCCGGCGATCAGCGCCCCCATATCGAGGGCCATTACGGTCTTGTCCTTGAGGTTCTGGGGAACGTCCCCGAGCACAATGCGATGCGCGAGACCTTCGACGATGGCGGTCTTCCCGACCCCCGCCTCGCCGATGAGCACCGGATTGTTCTTCCGCCGCCGGGAGAGAATCTGGATGACCCGCCGGATCTCGGTATCGCGGCCAATGACCGGATCGATTTTTCCCTGCCGGGCCGCCTCGACCAGATCGCGGCCATACTTCGCCAGGGCCTGGTATTTCTCTTCGGGGTTCTGGTCGGTCACCTGCTGTCCTCCGCGGACTGATTTGAGCGCCTTCAGGACGTCGGCTTCATTGACCGCGTGCATCTTGAGGATGCGGCCGACCGCGTCGTCGAGCTGGGTCATCGCCAGCAGCAGGTGCTCGGTCGAGACGAACTGGTCCTTCATGCCGGTGGCCAGGGCCTGGGCGGAATCCAGCAGCTTGGCTGTGGATTGCGACAGACCCACCTCGCCGCTGCCGCCACTGAGCTTGGGCAGACGGTCGATCTCTCCCGACACAATCGAATCGAGCTGCGCCAGGTTGGTGCCGATTTTCTGCAGCAGCGGCCGCACCACTCCCTGGTCTTCCTGCAGCAGGGCGGCCAGCAGGTGCAGCGGCTGCAGTTGCTGGTTCCCCTTGTCGGCCGCCAGGTCGCGGGCATGCTGCAGCGCTTCCTGGGCTTTGACGGTGAACTTGTCGATGCGGAAAGCCATGGATGGTCTCCTCGTGGAATGGTGGATGGGGCGGCGCGCAGCAGGGGCTGGGAAACCCCGCCTGGGAAGGACCAGCCGACCGCGCCGTGGGGCGGCTGGAGGGACGAGAGGCGGGGAACCCGGCTGGGTTGGCACCACGCCTTCTCGGAGTGCTGGATTCAGCGACGCGAAAACAGAGACTCTGCCGATACGAAACGCCCCGGAGGTCTGGGCCTCCGGGGGAACAAAAGAGACATTGATGAAACGATGGTTGCAGTAGAAGCCTCACCGGGAAGGCGCCGGTTCCGGGACCGGCCCTGAGAGGGGACCGGTCCCGGGATCACGGTTCGAAACTCAGTCCTTCTTTTCGAACTCGGCGTCGATCACATCCTCCTGAGAAGCCGACTTGCCTCCGTCGCCCCCGCCGGGACCTCCCTGCGACTGCACGTGCTGGGCCAGGGCCTGGGCGGCCTGCATCAGCTCCTGCACCGCCTGGTCGATCGCCGCCGGATCCTCCCCTTCGGACTTCGACTTCACCTTCTCGATCGCCGCCTCAATCGCGGACTTCGACGAGCCGTCGATCTTGTCGGCATGTTCCTTGAGCAGTTTCTCGGTGTCGTAGATGCGGCGGTGCGCTTCGTTGCGGGCTTCGGCCAGCTTGCGCTTCCGGGCGTCTTCGTCGGCATGCGAGTCGGCATCCCGCTTCATCCGCTCGATCTCATCCTTGCTGAGCCCGCCCGACTGCTCGATGCGGACCTTCTGCTCCTTCCCGCTCCCCATTTCCTTGGCACTGACATTCAGGATGCCGTTGACGTCCAGGCTGAAGGCCACCTGGATCTGGGGCCCACCGCGCGGTGCCGGCGGAATGCCTTCGAGATTGAACTGGCCCAGCAGACGGTTGTCGTTGGCCATCTTCCGTTCGCCCTGGAAGACTCGAACTGTGACCGCAGTCTGGTTGTCAGACGCAGTGCTGAAAATCTCTTTCTTTTCGGTCGGGATTGTGGTGTTGCGTTCCACCAGAACCGTCATCACGCCACCTTCGGTTTCGATGCCGAGCGACAACGGGGTGACATCCAGCAGCACCACATCCTTGACGTCCCCGGCGATGATGGCCCCCTGGACGGCGGCTCCCACCGCCACCACTTCATCAGGATTCACCCCCTTATGAGGCTCCTTGTCGAAGATCTTGCGGACCAGTTCCTGCACTTTGGGGATGCGGGTCGAG
>JBKDUK010000209.1:0-8781 GCA_046339535.1 Planctomycetaceae bacterium
GCCGGGGGCCCGACGTCCCAAACAGCGTCGCCTTCACGGTCGTCAGGAAACCGCGCAGGGTGCCAAAGGTCTCGGAGACCGCCGTCGGCTCATAGCCACTGTGAACCATGCAGTCTGCACACTTGGGATTCCCGCTGGCCCGACCGTAGTGCGACCATTCGGTGGAATCGAGCAGTTCCTGATAGGTGGCGGCATACCCCTCCTGCATCAGGTAGCAGGGCTTCTGCCAGCCGAAGAGGTTGTAGGTGGGATTGCCCCAGGGGGTGCAGTCGAGGTCGTACCGCCCCTGCAGGAACAGCAGGAAGAGGGGGGATTGGTTGAACTTCCAGCGGCGGGGCGCGCCGGCGAACAACCGCTGGAACAGGTTGATCGTCCCACGGCGCTTCAGGAAGTGTTCCTGGTCGGGAGCCTTCTCGTAGCTGTAGCCGGGGGAAATCATCATCCCCTCCACTCCCAGCGCCATCAGCTTGTCGAAAAACGGGCCGAACCGCTGGGGATCGGCGGTATCGAACAGGGTTGTGTTGGTGGTGACCCGAAAACCGGCTGCCAGCGCCTTCTGGATGGCCGACAGGGCGATTTCGTAAGTGCCGTCCCGGCAGACGGCGTGGTCATGTTCTTCGCGGGGGCCATCGAGATGGACAGAGAACGAGAGATACTTCGAAGGCTGGAACCGATGCAGGTGTTTTTCCAGCAGCAGGGCGTTGGTGCAGAGATAGATGTACTTCTTGCGGGCCACCAGACCGGCCACAATTTCATCGATCTGCGGGTGCAACAGCGGTTCACCCCCCGGAATCGACACGATGGGTGCGCCGCATTCCTCGACCGCGCGAAAGCATTGCTCGGGACTGAGGTGCCGTTTCAGAATGTCGGCCGGATACTGGATCTTGCCACATCCGGCACAGGCCAGGTTGCAACGGAACAAGGGTTCCAGCATCAACACCACGGGGAACCGTTTGTTGCCCCGGAGTTTTTGTCCCAGGACATAGGACGCCACGGTCCACATCTGGGAAAGAGGAACACCCATCGTCGGCCTCCCTGCTGATTCAGTCTCTGGTTGAGTGATCGCTGCATCCGCATGGGTGCCAGAACTGGACCCGATTCACGGACCGCTGGTCTCTGAAACATCACGAAACCCCCGGGGTGACAGGGATTCCATGGCGTCGGCAGAAACCGCAAGAAGGGATAGCATCTTTTCTGATCAATGTCAGCCCTGGGGCTCAATGTCCCCTGTACGGCAGACCTTGATGTCCAGTTTTGTTGCGCGATGGGACAACGCGGTTCCCAATTCAAACCTCAGGGGGCGGGAATCTGTTCCGATTGGGTAGCTTGCGGTGACTGCCAAGGATTGGGCCAGACCCGACCCAGGTACTCTCCCGGGGGCCCTGCTGGAGGCGCTGTGGCCTCGGCACTGGGCCGCAGTTCCCAGACCCAGCCCCGCTCGGGATGGCGGAACTGCCAGAGTTCCACCGTAGACTTTGGTGGCGGATTGGCCCCTCGCCAGACATAAAAGCAGGGCTGGGCCGTCTCGGAGAGCTCCGGTTTGACCTCCCATTTCTCATCCCCTGCTGTCTGTTTTTGCAAGACCACCGGCAACAGGTGCGTCCCCGGCTGATCGGGAGCGAAGAACGGAATGCCGCGCCAGATTTGAGGCAGAGATTCGCCCTCCTCGCCGGAGGAGGAATTCTCGAGGTGCCACGAACGGGGCCGGAGCTTTCCGAGTTTGACGGCCGGGGAGCCATCCCCCCCGCGAGGACCAATCGCCACGGGCACTGCCAGACCGGGATGATCGAGGTCGAGACGATACATCATCTGGTTGTAGTCGTACCGCGGAGTTGGATTGGAATTCCCCGAAAAGGTCGCCGCGTACGTTCCTTCAAAATAGATCCGTCGTCCCCCCTGTTCATCGAAGAGGGGATGATGCCGGGGGTTGTAAAAGCTGTAGCGCTGATGGGTGACAATCTTGCGGGCCCAGGCCCACGGTCCGAGCGGACTCTCCGCCTCGCTGTACCAGACCTCACCGAGGTTGGATGTGCCTCCCCATTGCACGGCCACCAGGATCCAGCGGCGGCGCCACGAATTCCACGCGGTGGTGCCGGCATGGACGAGAACGGGTTGACCCGATTCGATATCGCGCAGCTGGACCAGACCGTCGTGGGGATGCATCTGACCCTGACCGGCCAGTTTGGACTGCTCCAGTGCCGTAAGGGGCGGAGTATCGCGGCGCCAACGGTATTGGGGCTCTCCCGCGGGGTTGCGATCGATCTGGGGAGCGGTCAATGAAGTGCCACCGACGAGGCAGGTGTAGGCCTCGAATTGGCCCAGATCGAGCAGCGATTCGGCCTGGGCTGGGACCCGGGTCAGGCCCAGGGGGGTGGCGAAATAGAAGAAATCTCTGTCGCCAATCCGTACCTCGAAGGGATGGCCCGTGGGATACAGAGGGGCGGTGAGGGGGATTTCGGTTCCCGCCTGCCATTCGCGACTGTCGTCCTTCCATTCCACGAAGCGGCGCTGGCTGACCTCGAGGGGTGGTTTGATCTTCATGGCCGCGGCGAACAGCCGCTCTCGTCCGCTGCTGTCCCGGGCCACGGTCAACCCTTCCAGCCAGGTGGGGCCGCTGCCGGGAAGTGGCGCGGTTGGTTTGGCAAAACCGTCGGGTCCCGGGAAGTAATCAAAGTCGATCCCCCGGCTGGGATCCATTGTATCGGGGCCGGGGAGCGGCGTTGTGGCTCCGGGGACATGGAAGTTTCCGAGCGGATAGCCGGGGCGCTGCGTGTCTCCCCAGAACCAGTAGAGCCGGCCCCGAAACCGCGCCTGCAAGACACTGTCCTGGCCCAGCACCTGGGTGTTGAGCAGGGGGTGAACGAGGGGAGGGTTATCGCCCAGCAACAGGCTGTCCCGGTAAATGCCTCCGCCCGTCACCCGATAGAGCCGTTCCGCCAGATTGATGCGCGGCAATTCCAGGCGGGCATTTCCGCCGGGCATGCATGTCAGGCGGCGACCGCGATAGCCGAAACCATCGGCGGGAAACTCGTAGCCATGGCTGAAGACATGGAAAAATACCTCGTGCCCCAGCAGATCGGGATCGGTGATGGCGACCCGCCCCGCCGAATCCGAGACGAACAGCACTTCATTCACCGTCCGCAGTTCGACCAGGGGAACCCCGCGGCCGGTGGCCTGGTCAACAATTTCAATTCGAAACGGCTGCTGTTCGGCGGAGAAGGTGAGTGACGAGAGCAGCCCCAGCAGCAGGACCAGCCCCGGGACCAGATGGAGGAAAACTGACATGGCGAGCGGAATCGGCGGGAGAGACCTTGTCTGGGGAATTGGAGGGACGGCGCAAGGCGCCGGGAGGATTTCGCCGTCCAGTGCGGCGTCGCAGTCTGAAGCGGGGGGGCTGCTGTCGGTGATCGGACCACCGCTTAGTCGAGTTCGCTGAGGAGCAGCCGGTGAAGTTCTTCGAGCGTCGTGTGTCCGGACAGGACTTTCCTCGCCGCCGAGGCTCGCAGCGAACCCATTCCCTGGGCCCGCGCCCGTTCGAGGATCTGGTCGCGGGCCGCTCCCGCGAGCAGCAAACGGCGGAATTCGTCGTCGAAGGTCTGTATCTCAAACACGCCGGTGCGTCCCGAGTAGCCGGTGTGAAAGCAATGGTCGCAGACGACCGCCTGGGCGATCTGATGATCGGCGGAAAGTGGCTGATCAACCCCCAGGAATTCCCGTTCAGCGGGGGAGGGGGGGCGAAGGATTCGGCATTGCGGGCAGACGAGGCGGATGAGTCGCTGGGCGACGACGGCTGTCAGGCTGTCGGCCAGGAACATGGGGGGAACGCCAAAATCCCGGAACACATCGATGGCGGCGGTGGCATCGTTGGCATGGAGGGTGCTGAACACGAGGATCCCGGCGCGGGCCGCCCGGGCGGCGATATGTGCCGTCTCGGCATCCCGGATTTCCCCGATCAGCATGACATTCGGATCCTGCCTCAAGACTCCGCGGAGTGCCTGGGGGAAGCCAAAATCGATGCGGGTATCGACCTGGATCTGCGTGACCCCAGGGATCCGGCGTTCGACGGGGTCCTCGATGGTGAGCACGCTTTTCGAGGGATCGTTGGCAACTCCCAGACAGCCATAGACCGTGGAAGTCTTGCCGCTGCCGACCGGGCCGGCGGCCACAATCAGGCCATAGGGCTTTTGCGCGCAGGCCCGCAGGGTCTGCAGTTGATCGGACTGCAGTCCCAGGGATTCCAGGGTTTCGAGTCCCCCCGGCTCGGGCATGAGCCGCAGGACCAGGCGTTCCCCCAGCAAAGACGGGCCGCTGCCGACGCGGACATCGCGGACATGCTGGGCGAACGTCTGGGAGATGTGTCCATCCTGGGGAATCCGTCGTTCGGTGATGTCCATACCCGACATCAGCTTCAGACGTGAGATCATCTGCGAGGCGGCGTTGGCGGGAACATTCAGGATGGTGTGCAGGATGCCGTCCACCCTCAGACGTACTCGCAGGCCCTCTTCCAGGGGATCGAGATGGATGTCGGTGGCCCGCAGCTGAAAGGCCCGTTCAACCAGCAGTTCCACCAGAGACGCCGGTCCCACCACATCGAGCAATTCGCGCAGTTCTTCCTGCAGGGCCCGCTGCCGCAGATGGGCATTGTTCGACTCGGCCGTGGACATGACGAAGCTCTTGACGAAAAGGGAATGATTGGAGACCCGGCCGATCGGTCTGAGCCGCTCAGAATCCCGGCGGAACCGTCCGGGGATTGGCCGGCTCATCGGTTGGTTCGGCAGGGGATTCGGGACGCGCGGGCGGATCGTCTGCAGGAGTTTCCGGCGCGGGGTTGGGGGAGACGGGTTCCGCTGGCTTGCCGTCCGAGTCGTTCTGTGGTGGGGGGACGGGGGGGGCGGTGGCCGAATCCGCATGGACCGGATCAGTGCCCGCCCCGCGGGCGGAATCAACCGGCGGCTGGGGACTTCTCTGAACTTCCGGGGCAAGACCTGTGGGGAGAGGTCTCCCCGGTGTGGGGGAAATATCGGAAGGAAGCCGAAGCGGTGTGGGGAGCGGGGGCTGTGACTCGTGGGGAGCGGGACTTGCCTCACCGAACCCCTCGGGATCCCGGACTCGAACCCCGGCCGCCCGTTCAGGATCGACGATTCTGGCATCCACATCCGACCGGGGCCACGTGAAAAAGACCCCCGCCACGACAGAGCCAAGCCCAACGAGCAGCGACAACACCCCCAGGGCGCGTTGGCCCTGTTCCGCCCGCACAATGGCCCGGCGCGAGAAAAAGACAGCGAGGCTCCCCAGCAGGATCGCACCCCAGCCCGACCAGAATCTCCAGTCGGGGGGGCCTTTCCAGGTGAGTGTCGACAGCAGCAGGCAGGCGATGGCGGTGAGCCCAGGACCGATGGTCCAGCGTGCGGGAACGACATGCACTCCCGTGGCGCTCACACCCAGCTTCTGCAGGCCCTGTTCGTGGCTGTCAACCAGTTTCCAGAGACGATGCAGCCCGGCGGTCTTCAAGACCTCGCGGACAACCGGAGAGGCGGTCTGAACCGCCATGGTTCCCTGTTGGATCGAGAGGGCCTTCCAGATGCGCGCCAGCAAGGCCACCTGGGCACTTCCCAGGTATTCGAGTGAGGAGAGGTCAACCAACAAGGAGGTCGCCCGGCATTCCTGCAGTTTGGCGATCGCCCTGTCGCCGCACTCTTCCACCACATTCCAGGGGACCTGGGTGATTTCGGGACTGAGTGTCAGCTGAACGAAGTCCCGGGAGGCCTCGAACTGGATCGGCAGGCGCGTCTTGTCCACAGGGGACTCCTGAGCGGGTGTGAAGGCCTCTTCTGCCAAGTGTAATCGATTTGCCGGCGGGAGCACAGAAAATCGTTGGGTGCGGCTGGGCAGGCTGAAGCGATTCTCCCGTCCCGAGGGACTTCCGATCCTGCGGGGGATGCCTGGGATTCCAGCCCGTGGGTGCCAACCCGCTGAGATCTGGCGAGTCGACAGCACATCGGCAGGTGACTTCCCGAGGACTGAACCGATAAGCGACTGTCCAAGTCTCCGGTGGCGATCGGGAACTGGTTGTCAGTCGTCGCGTTTGCTGGTCGACAGGACGACAGACTGTTCCCCTGGAGATTTGGTGCGTTTGGGAAAACTGGGAATTGACACCGGTTTTTGACGGCTCGTATACTCGACGAGGCGTTAAAAAACTCGGTTTTCTCGTGGTTTTCCAGACAGGGTGAGCCTCTCAACGGCAGTGCCGCGGCTCACATTCAGTTGACTTGTGTTCCCCCTTTCGAGTTGGTCTCTGGCATGACGACGACGATCAGCAAGGTTCTGACGGTGCTTGTCACGGCACTGTCGCTGGCCTTCCTGGGAGCGGCTGCGGTCTCCAGCGTTGCCCGGACCGATTGGAAGGTCAAAGCCAACGAATATCCCCGGAACAAGACGCAGGAACTGGCAGCCAAGATTGATGTCTATAAGACTGAGGCGGCCAATTACGCACAGCAGACTCCGCTGGTGGTGGCGGCGATCGATGTCGACCAGAAGGCGATGATCACCAAGGCGGAGGTCTTGAAGACCTATTCCAGCCAGCAGGAAGCGGAAGACAAGAAGCTCCGCCAGCAGAACGATGCGACTGCCGTGGCGGCACAGGGAAAGCTGGATGTAGACAAAGCCCGTCGCGAAGAGGTGGTCCGTCTGCAGGCCCAGTTTGAAGAGTTGCTCTCGCAGCGGCTGGCGGCCGAGGCAGAGGTCGCCCGCTTGCGGGATCTGCTCAATCAGTCCCGGGGAGTGCTGGAACGGGCGGCCCGGCGCAATCAGACATTGAAGCTGTCGCTGGGGCGTGGCGAGTCGAAGCCGTATGATCCCGCTGTGGATGAAGAGACACTGCCGCCAGCCCGTCCCCGGGCTGACGGTGGCTCGGCGGTCCCCGGTGCGGTTCGCACCAGTCCCTTGGCGAATGAGGCTGCTGAGGCAGAAAGTGGAGCAACTTCTGATGGCGGGGGTGCCGATGAAGTCGATAACTCCGAACCCGAGATGACCGACGAGCCGATGCTGGAGGATTCGGAGGATGAGAACGCGGAGTCTGAAGAAGTATTGGACGACGCGCTCGAAGACCCGGAGCCCGCGGCGGATTCCCGGGATGCCTGATCCGCGGTTGAGGCTCTGCCGAGGGCGGAGTCCTGCGACGTCGTTGGACTGGATTGGTTTTGATGTTTTCCCCGTTTTTTGCACCCTGCCCCGCAGAAGACCACCGCGAGGAGTAGTTACCGATGTCGTTCTTCGGCAAGATCCTGGTCGTGCTGCAGATGGCGTTGAGCATCTTGTTCATGATGTTCGCCGCCGCGGTGTACAACACGCACATCAACTGGCGTGAGCAGGCCAATACTCAGAAGAAGGCGGCTGAGAAGGCGACCGTCGAGAAGAATAACCTGACCCAGGAGACGAAGGTTCAACTGGACCAGATGAAGCAATCGATGGACGCGGCCGTGCTGCGGGCCCAGGAGGCCGAGGCGCAACTGGCGATCATGTCGCAGCAGTTTGAGACGGCCAAGACCCAGTCGGCTACGCTGCAGACCCAGTTGGCCACCGCCCAGCGTCGTTCGCAGAATTCCGCGGAAGAGGCCAGCGCCCGGAATGATGAGGCCCGCGAACTGCGCGAGGTCAATAACGTGCAGACCGGGATGATCAGCGAGCAGGAGCGTGTGAAGGGAGCCCTTCAGGATGAGATTCGCAAGCTGAAGAGTGATCTCGACATCGCCAATGGAAAGAACCGCAATCTTCTGGCGCAGATCAGCGGCTTCACCGCCCTGCTCGCCAAGAACGGCATTTCTGCGGACGAAGCGGTGGATCTCGCCAACGCCCAGGAGCCTCCCCCCGCCATCGAGGGGAAGGTTCGGACGGTTCGCCGGCCCGTCAAGTTGGGCAGTTCGGAAACTCTCGGGATTTCCCTGGGGGTCAACGATGGATTGCAGAAGGGGCATGAGTTGACGGTGTGGCGGCCGGGAAGTCTGACCGGCGGCAAGCCCCGCTACCTCGCCAAGATTCGGATTGTCAGCACCGCGCCGGATTCGGCTGTCGGTGAAGTTCTCGAAGAAACCCGCAGCGGCGCGATTCAGGAGGGGGATAATGTCTCCACGAAGCTCTAGTCCCCGGAAGGTCAAAGGTCCCCCCGCAGCCCCCGACATTTATGTCGCGCTGTTGTTCGTCTCGGTAGCCGCGCTGATCGTCGGCTGTACCCTGCTGATGCTCGAGATGAACGTGTACGAGTGGAAAGGGCCGAACGGCTAACAGCCTTTCAGCCGACTGCCCAGAGCCGACTGCCCAGAGCCGACTGCTTGAGGTTGATTGAGAGTGGTCTCCGACCACCTGCCGGGGCTCTGGCCCAATCTCCCATCCCGCACACAATCCGAAAAGAGCCTGCGATGGTCTGTGAGAGACCATTGCAGGCTCTTTGAGTTTCCAACGGCGGCCGAGGGCCCCAATGGGAATGGCCGGAGTCAAGCTGGTCTGGCCACCCGGTCCGGCAGGAACGGTCGGAACCAGTCCAGGGTCCCCAGGGGCAGACTCCCCCGATCCAGATGCATTGCCCCGTGCGGGATTGATCGAGATCCGGGCCTGGCCCGCGGGCGACTGTGCCTCAGCGGTCTCGCAACAGGTCGCGAATCTCGGTCAGCAGTTCCTGGTCCTTGGTTGGCGGGGGCGGGGCGGCTGCCTCCGTCTGCTTGGCCTTCGTCAGGAAGCCCAGAAACTTCACGATGAAGATCCAGATTGCGGCGGCAATCACCAGGA
>JBKDUK010000210.1:0-6569 GCA_046339535.1 Planctomycetaceae bacterium
TGCAGTCGCTGTTTTTCGAGCGCTGGGGGTTGGCGCAGGCGCTGGCGGTGGTGCGTGCGTTGCAGGCGTCGGTCGAGCGGCAGGTGCCGGCGTCGCCCGTATTGGAAGCGTTGGCCGATGAATTGGCGCGGGGCCGCAAGCGTGAGATGCAGCGTCTGGCGGGGGAGTTGCTGGCGGGGGCGTCGGTCCCCGAGGCGCTCGATGCCTGCCCGGGGCTGTTGCCGGAAGAGGTGCTGGCCTGCCTGCGGGCGGGGTATGCGGTGGGACAACCCGAAGAGGCGTATCGGGAAGCGATCGCCTACCTGCTGCGGCAGGCCGACGAAACCCCCCGCATCCGGGGGGGGATCGTCGTGTATTTCACCGCGCTCGTGTTGGTGGGGACCGGCATTCTCCTTTTCCTGGTGATCTGGATTGTCCCCAAGTTCAAGGCGATTCTGGCCGGTTTCGATCTGGAGTTGCCGCCAATCACCCAGACGTTCCTGGCAATTTGCGATGGAACCTCGCGGATCTGGTACCTGCTGTTGGCCCCGCTGGCGGCGGTGATTGTGCTGTTGCTGATGGCTGGGGGGGCGGTTTCCGAGTTCCTGCGGCAGGGGACCTTTCGCAGCAGCCGGTCGTGGTTGTCGAGTCTGTTTCCGCGCATCAACGCCCCGCGGCTGTTGCGCTGCGTGGGGCTGGGGGTGGACGCCGGCCTGCCGTTGCCCGAGGCGCTGCACAATCTGGCCCGCGACAGCCACGACCTGCGGTTCGCCCGGCAGGTCTCGGCGGTGGCCGACCGGGTCGAGCAGGGGGAAGAGTTCCCCGCGGTCTTGTTGACGTCGCGGTTCATCACGCCGCGGGAAAGTCATCTGCTGGAGGCGGCGACCGGGGCGGGAAACCTCGGCTGGTGCCTGCGGCAGACCGCCGTGGCTCTCGAGCGGCGTTCGGCGGCCCAGCTGCGGGCGCTGTTCGAACTGGCCCGTCCGCTGGCGTTTCTGGTGGCGGGGTGTGTGGTGGGCTTCGTGGTGGTGGCCCTGTTTCAGCCGCTGATTCTCATGATTGACAGGTTGTCCTGACATGCATGCCAGAGCTCACAGAGGTTCCTGCGTCCGCACGCGTTGCGGGCCCCGCGAACGGACCGTGGCGCGCCGGGGTGGGTTTCTTGCGGACGGGATTCTGTCTTTGCTGGTGCTGGGGTTGGTGCTGGGGGCGGGATTGCCGACCCTGGCCTGGACGGTGCGCATGCAGCGGACGCTCGAACGCCGGCAGTTGGCGCTGCTGACCGTGGCCAATGCCCTCGATGCCCAGACCGCTCTGCCGGCCACCGCGCTCGCGGGGGAGGAGCCGCTCGAATTGCCCTTGGACGACAAGGTGCGGGCCGAGTTGCCGGAGGCCGCGTTGGTGCGGCGGGTGACCGCGACCGACCGCCCGGGAGAACTCCGGGTGGTGGTCGCCCTGCAGTGGCGCGATTTCCAGGGAACGACGCCGCAGGAGGTCTCGTTGACCGGTTGGGTGCTGCCATGACAGAGACATCGCCAAACAAAATGGACCCGAGGAACCGTCACAAGGGCCGCCGGTTTTATGGCCGCCGTCATCGCGGCGGTTTCACCCTCGTCGAGGTGGTGGTGCTGATGTCGATCGTCGCGCTGCTGATGACGTTGGGAGGGGGGCTGTTGCGGCGGCTGCTGGCGGCCGATCGGCAGATCGCCCGGTCCCTCGAGACGGCCCGCCAGATCGACCGGCTCAGCAGCCGGCTCCGGCGGGATGTGCAGCTGGGAGACCTTGCGGAAGGGGCCATCCAAGGGCTCCCCTCCCGGCTGGTCTTGCGGATGGCCGAGGGTGAGACGATTGACTACACGGTAGCGGGAAACCGGCTGACCCGCGAGGTGTTCACGGGTGAGACCCGGCAGGTGCGCGACAGTTATGTCTTTCCTACGGGAACGGGGCTGGTGTTTGAATTCGCCCCGGCGGAGAAAGCGGCCGACGCTGAGGACGCGGTGGGGGACGCGGTGGGACGGAGGACGACGGCGGGACCACGGCGCATCCGGCTGACGCTGGCGTTCTCGCGGCAACTGGCGGGCCAACCCGACCGGCCGCGTGCCGCCCCCCCACCGCGGGAAGTGACGATCGAAGCCACCCTCGGCCGGCTGCGGATAGCCGAATCGGCGGCAGCGGGAGGGACGCCATGAGAACCCGCCGCGAGAGAATGGCACCAACGTCCCGGGAACGAACTTTCGCGCCCCAAGCGGTGGCGAAAGCCCCCCGGCTGCGAAGTCGGCGGCGGGGTTCGCTGTTGACCATCGTGATGGTGCTGTTGGTGGTGATTACGCTGCTGACCGCCGCGCTGGTGCGCGGTTCGCTGCTGGGGATCCGGCGGTTGCAAATGTCCGAACGCGTCGCTCAGGCCGACCTGCTGATGCAGGCGGGGCGCGACCGGGGGGTGGCTCTCTGGCGCGAGGCGGGTCCCACGGCATGGGCCGCGGGGCCGGCCCGCTGGGACCTCTCGACCGAGGCAGTGCCAGGGGGGGGCTCGGTGGAACTGCGGCTGGCCGAGGGGCCGGCGGGCAGCGCCCCCCAGCTCGATGTGACGGTGACCTACCCGCGCGAGGGGCCGACCCCCGTCCGCCGCGAGGGGCGGTTTGCGTTGCCGGCGCGGGGGGGGGATCTGCCCGCGGCGGTCCCTGCGGACCGGCCTGAAGCACCGGCCGAAGCGGTCGAAGCGACCACAACCGAGTCCGGGCCGAACTGATTTCTCCCGTGAGACCGCCGGCGAGGGAGTCGCGGCCACGTTTTCAGAACACACGATTTCTCCACACACCGTTTGCTCAGAGACCCCGAGGTGACCCGATGAACGAGAGCCACAGAAACGAGATGTCCCACAGATCCATGCCGCGCCGCCATCGGTCGCGGGGCTTCACCCTGATCGAGTTGCTGGTGGTGATTGCCATCATCGGGATTCTGGTGGCGCTGTTGTTGCCGGCGGTGCAGCAGGCGCGGGAGGCGGCCCGGCGGACGCAGTGCAAGAACAACCTGGTGCAGATTGGGTTGGCGCTGCAGAACTACGACCTGGCGTACGGGCGGCTGCCGCCGGGAACGGTGAACCCGACCGGGCCGATCAGGAATGAGCCGAAGGGGTACCACATGGGGTGGCTGGTACAGATTCTGCCGATGATGGAAGAGGCCCCGGTCTGGAACCGGTTCGACTTCCAGTTGTCGGTGTACGACCCGGCGAACTCGGTGCCGGCCCAGGCGCGGATTCCCATTCTGAACTGCCCGTCGAACCCGACGGGGGCCAGTCCGGGGAACACCACGTATGCCGGGGTACACAACGACGTGGAAGCCCCGATCGACGTGACGAACAACGGGGTCTTGTTTCTGAACAGCAGTGTGAAGACCGAGGAGATTCCCGACGGTACATCACACACGATCTACGTGGGGGAGATTTCGGCGTCGATGTATCCTCAGGGGTTTGCGTCGGGGACGAATGCCACGTTGCGGAATGGTTCGACGCTGGCCGCCGTGCAGAGCAACCTCTATCGGGGGGTGACCCGGCCGGGGGAACCGCCGAAAGTCGCAGCGGAGGAGGGGGGCGAGAACAACCCTGCGTTGCTGACCGTGGGGGGGTTCGCGAGTGCGCACACCGGGGGGAGTCACTTCCTGTTTGGGGACGGGTCGGTGCGGTTCCTGTCGCAGAACATCGCGCAGCCAGTCTTCCAGAGCCTGCTCAATCGGGGTGACGGAGCCATGGTGGGAGACTACTGAGATGCGCGGGTCGGCGCGTCTCCCGCAGTTTCACCGTGGTGGAATGGATTGTCGTCTTGGTGCTGCTGCGGGCTGCGGATTGCCCCTGGGCTATGAAAGAATATCCCTTCAGCACATGCCTGAGATCGACGTTGTGTTCGGGATGATGGCGGAGAGGCCGTTGTCAGGGACGGGACTCTGGAGAGTCCGCGACTCAATCCCTTGAGCCTTCGATGACGTGCTCCATCGGTCTCTCGTGCTGCACTGGTGGAAATCCAGTCAGCTTGTGTTGACCCACCCCCTCGACGGGCTCGCCGAAATCACGCCCAGACTTTTCATGACATGGAGCGCGATGACGCATCGGTTCACGGAAACGATCGATCCAGTGATTCCGCCGCGGGTACTCCGCTGTCCCGGGCCGGGGAGTCGTGGCGAGTGAAGGGGTCGTGGCGGCTGTATCACCTGGGCGGTTGGTACAGGGGGTGCCGTCGTCGCTTTCCCGGGGTATCGGTTGACACTCAACTCAGCAAATCCCGGATGGGAACAGGGTGGCCGCCGCGTTAGTCTGGGGAGAGCGATGGTCGACATCCGCGCTGTCGCACGCCGATACGAATCGAAACTGGGGATGGGAGGCGGACGACATGACTCTGCACGTCGAAGGGCAGCCGAATTGGAAAGTGACCCCGCCCCGCCGTCGGCGCGGGGCGGCTGCGGAGACGGTTGCCGAGTCGGTCCTGCCCGACTGCCTGCAGTCTGGTGTGCGCACGGGGCAATTCGAGGTGGTCGAGGAGGCGCAACTGCAGGGTCCCGCATTGCAGCCCCCCGCGGCGGCGCGACGGGGAGTGCGGAGGAAGGGTACGGAAGAGGCCGCGTTGACGGTGGCGCTCGACCAGCCCGCCGGTGAGCCCTATGTCGTGGTCGCCCGGCAGGAGTCGGGGGCGATCTCGTTTCACATTCCGCAGCCGGCTGAGGCCCCGCGAGTGCGCGGGGGGCGACGGGGTGCGAAAGCAGCGGCGCCGCTCACGGTGAGAATACCCATCGGCGGGGGAACGCCTGAGGAAGAAACAACCAAGGCCCCACGGCGGCGCGGAACCCGCGGCGTGGTGGACAAGGCGGTGCGGGTGGTGGTGTTGAAGGTGGCGAACGCCGTCGCCAATCCCGCGATGGAGGTGCTGGGGCGGAAGTTGGAGGAGCAACTCTGGAAAAAAGGCCAGCGGCAGGAAGGCTGGGTGCGGGTGGAACTGGGGAGCAATGGTCAAGCGACCTGTCATCCCGGACTTCCCGAAGGAGACTTGTCGGGCCGGTCTTTGCTGTTGTTGCATGGGACGTTCTCGCATACGGCGGCGGCGTTTGGGGATCTGCTGGGGGACCGCGACACGGCTCTGCGGTTGAAGGCGCTCTATGGCGACCGGATCTTCGGCTTCGACCACTTCACGATCAGCAAGACACCCGGCGAGAATGTCGCCGAACTTCTGGCCGCCTTGCCCGCCGGGTTGCGATTGACGTGTGATGTGATCACCCATTCGCGGGGGGGCCTGGTGCTGCGGACGCTGCACCAGGAATTGACCCGGGGCAGCCGTCCCGACCCGCGGGTGACACTGGGGCGGGTGGTGTTGGTGGCGTCGCCAAATGGGGGGACGCCTCTGGCGACCCCCGAGCGGTGGGAGCAGACGCTGGGCTGGTTCGCCAATCTGCTGGAGATGGTTCCGGAGAATGCCTTGACCACGGCAGCAGGATGGATTTCGGGGAGCCTGTCGTGGCTGGCGCAGGGGCTCAACCGGAACCTGCCGGGAATCCAGGCGATGGATGCCAACGGGGAGACCGTTCAGGAGTTGGCCCAAATTCCGCTGACGTCGAACGACGAATGGTACGGGCTGGTGGCCGATACGCAGGTGCCGGCCAAGAACGGTCTGGCCGCCCGGCTGGCCGACATGGGAGTCGACGCCTTCTTCGACGGCCCGAACGACCTCGTGGTGCCGACCGAGGGGGGGCGTGAATGGGGTGCGTCTCCCCCGGTGATGATTCCCGACGCGCGGGTGGGACGGTTTGCCAAGCAGGGAGGGAACCTGCCGGCCCCAGCGGATGCCCTCGTGATGCACACGACGCTCTTCGCGCAGCCCGCGACCCGGAAGTTCATTGCGGACACGCTGCAGACGCCCGCGATTGCCGCGGCCATCCGGGCAGCGCTGCCTCCGTCGCAACTGCCTCAGATCGGTCCCGGAGTCCAGCCGAGTCACGCCCCGGCCGCTCTGGAGGACAAACCGGGTGCGACAGAATCACCGACTCTCCCACAGCCCGAAAAAGTCCCCGCGATCAACCAGGGAGCCGCTTCGCAGCCGGTGGTGTGGATCCGGAATGAGGCCGATGACCAAGCCTGGTCGCGGCAGGATGCCCTGGAAATGATTGTGTTGGAGGTCCCACCGTGTCCGGAGGAAGCACCACAGACGGAACCCTCTGGATCGGCGCAGGTTGACGACAAGGCGAAGAAGGTCGCATCCAAGATCAGGCGACACGCGCAGTTGCTGGCGATGTATGGCGGTGCGAGTGTGGTGGTTCCGTTTCATCTGTTCGGCAAGGACAATGGTGCCGGGGAGCGGTGGCGGCAGATTATTCGCCGGCAAATCTCCGTCTCCCGATATGCGAACACGGGAACCAAAGACGCTCCCACCGAGGATGAGATGAAGGAGATGGGGAAACGGCTCTTCGAACAGATGTTTCCTCCTGAAGTCCGGCTGTTGTACGACCAGGCCCGCTACCGGGAACGCAGTCGCAAGCTGAATGTGGTCTTCACGTCGATGATTCCCTGGGTTTCCAATCTCCCGTGGGAGTTCGCGTTCGATGGCATGCTG